>CAYVJA010000058.1:0-15782 GCA_964451605.1 uncultured Bacteroidales bacterium
ACACAAAAAACCCCGTCCACCTTTCGGTTTACGGGGTTTTTGTTGTCCTGCCAGGTCTCGAACCTGGACTTTCCTGATCCAGAATCAGGCGTGTTGCCAATTACACCACAGGACAGTGATTTTGTGAATGACGGGGCAAAGATAAAGAAACTTACTTTTCGTGCAAGGGGCTGATCCCAAAAAAATCATCTAACTCGGCATAGGTGTGCATCACCCGGTTGGCGTACTTTTGTATATCGGGGTGAGGATGACGTTCAAAGGCAATGGTGTAATAGCCGTGCATCCGGGCCCCCTTGATGCCCACCGGCGAATCTTCTACCACTACACTCTCGGCCACCGTGCGGCCGGTGAGGCCGGCCACTTTGCCATAATCTTTTTTGCCGGTTGCCGGGTTTTCGCAATATTCATACCCCAACACCTTGTCGAAAAGATGGAAAATGCCCACATGCCGGAGCAGGATGCCGGCTGTTTCGGTGCTGTTGGCGGTGGTATTGGCCAGATAATAGCCCCTCTCTTTTAAGGCCGTTACCGTCTCTTTTACACCGGGATAGGGAATACAGTAGGTGTCCAGATTGGCCATGTAGATCTGTTCGCGCCTGCGCACTACCGAAAGCGCCTCTTCGGAAGAAAGCTCCGGAAAGTAGCGCTTCATCATGGCTCTGCCCGTTAACCCCTGCATCTGCGAAAGCGACACCCTGGCCTTGAAATCGATTCCCTGCTCTGCCAGAATTCCGGCAAAAACGGTGTACCTCCCCTGTTCCGTATCGGCAATCACGCCGTCGAAATCGAACAAAACGGTGGTACATGCAATCTGACTATCACCCATTCTTACCGGGCTAACGGGGTCCAGGAATCTTTCAGCGTCACGGTCCGGTTGAAAATCAGTTTCGCTCCGGCAGCGGAATCCTTGTCGACCGAAAAATAGCCCAGCCGTTCAAACTGATAGAAGGCCCCGGGGGCTGCCCCCTTAACCGAAGGTTCCACATAACAACTAACCACCTTCAGCGAGTCGGGATTGATATTCTCGCGGTAATCGTGCCCCTCCTCCACATCCGACGGATCCTCCTTCAAAAAGAGACGATCGTACAGACGAACTTCGGCAGGTATATTGTGGTTGCAGGCCACCCAATGCAGGGTGCCTTTTACCTTTTTGGCGGCATTGGCCATCCCCCGGCGGGTTTCGGAATCGTAGGTGCAATGAATCACCGAAATCTCGCCGTCGGCATCCTTCTCAACCGAGGTACAGGTTACCACATAGGCATACTTTAAACGAACCTCTCCGCCCGGCGAAAGCCGGAAAAACTTTTTGGGCGGATTCTCCATAAAATCCTCTCTCTCTATGTATAACTCCTTCGAGAACAAAACTGTACGGGTTCCCGATTCGGGATCCTCAGGGTTAATTACCGCTTCGAGCTCTTCGGTCAGATTGTCGGGATAGTTGTCGATAACCAGTTTCACGGGGTTCAGCACCGCCATGGCGCGAGGCGCCCGCTTGTTAAGATCCTCTCTGATACAATACTCCAGAAAAGAGTACTCAATCACATTCTCCCGCTTGGCCACGCCTACACGCTCGGCAAAATTGCGGATGGCCTCCGGAGTATAACCGCGGCGGCGAAGCCCGCAGATGGTGGGCATACGCGGATCGTCCCAACCCGAAACATACCCCTCTTTTACCAACTCAAGCAACTTGCGCTTGCTCATCAGGGTATAATCAATATTCAGGCGGGCAAACTCAATCTGTTGGGGAGCATGGATGCGAAGGGTCTGGATAAACCATTCGTAGAGCGGACGATGCACCTCAAACTCGAGCGTACAGATGGAGTGGGTAATTCCCTCAATCGAATCGCTTTGCCCGTGGGCAAAATCGTACATGGGGTAGATGCACCACTTGTCGCCCGTGCGATGGTGCGATGCATGGATAATACGGTATAAAATGGGATCGCGCATCAGCATATTGGGCGATGCCATATCGATTTTGGCACGGAGTACGCGCGAACCTTCGGCAAACTCGCCGGCACGCATCCGTCCGAAAAGATCGAGGTTCTCGGCTACCGAACGGTTCCGGAAAGGGCTCTCCGTACCCGGGCGGTTTACGGTACCGCGGGCAGCGGCCATCTCCTCCTGGGTAAGGTCGCACACATAGGCCTTCCCCTCTTCAATCATCTGCTCGGCCCACAAATACAACTGATCAAAATAGTCGGAGGCGTAATACTCCCCGTCCCAGGTAAACCCGAGCCATTTGATGTCTTCTTTGATAGAATCAACATACTCCACATCCTCTTTTACGGGATTGGTATCGTCGAACCGAAGATTACATTTCCCCTTGTATTTTGCCGCTATTCCAAAATTGAGACATATCGACTTGGCATGGCCAATGTGAAGATAGCCATTCGGTTCGGGTGGAAAACGGGTATGCACTCTGGATCCGTTTTTCCCGTTGCGGATGTCCTCCTCAATAATGGCGTGGATAAAGTTGAGAGAAGGCTTATTCTCCTCCTCAGATAAAGGTCTGTCGAGCTCTGCAGCCATAGCCGGATAGAAATATAGATGGTTACTTATTCTAGTAAACTGCAAATGTAAGGATTTTCGTCTACCTTTGAACGCAATAGCCGCCCAAACCTTGTACACCTAAACCGAATACCCTTTTATGGAACAGATCGAACTCGAAGAGATGGTCTTTTTCGCCAGGCACGGATGCTATCGGGAAGAGCGCCTTACGGGCAACAAATTTTCGGTCGATTTGCGGCTCGAAACCCGCCTGATGCCCGCGCTCATTTCGGATAACATAGAGAGAGCCCTTAATTACGTGGAGGCCTACGAAATTGTGAAAAAGGAGATGGAGATTCCCTCCAATCTGCTCGAACACGTTGCCGGAAGAATTCTGCGAAGCCTCTTTCTCCAATTTCTGCAACTGGAAAAGGCAACTGTGAAAGTCTCTAAATGGAACCCTCCCGTGGGTGGCGAAACCCGAAGAGTGAGCGTAACCATTAGCCAAACACGATCAGATCGGCAATCAGAAATGCGCTGAAAACGGCAGCAGCCACGCTGTTCCCGTTAAAAAAGGCCTCTCCCGCCCTTTCACAGTTTTCGGCCGACACAATCCGATGCTGCCAAAACAGCAACACGGCAAATAGCGCATAACCTATCCAATAGAACAGGCCGAAATTGCCATACCACCCCAAAAACGCCAACACCAGGGCAGAAAATAGGTGTACACCCGACGAAATGCGCAAGGCCTCTTTGGGGCCCAGTGCCGAAGGAAGAGAAAAGAGCTTTTGGTTCCGGTCGAACGCCTGATCCTGCAGCGCGTAGATGATATCGAACCCACCCGTCCAGAAGAGAACCGCCGTGGAAAGAAGGAGCGGCAGCGGATGAAACCGTCCGGTTACCGCCAGCCAGGCACCCATGGGAGCAATCGAAAGGCCCAACCCCAGCACAAAGTGGCATAAAGAGGTGAATCGTTTGGTGTAACTATAGCCCAGTACTACCAATAGTGCAACCGGCGATAAAAAGAGACAGAGCGGGTTAAGCATCCCTGCAGAAACCACAAAGAGCAGACAGTTCACCCCTACAAACCATAAGGCCGAACGGGGCGAGATGGCGCCTGCAGGGATATGTCGGCCGACGGTCCGGCTGTTTTTCGCATCAATAAAGCGGTCGGCATATTGGTTAAAACCCATGGCAGCACTGCGTGCAAAGACCATACAGAGCACTATCCAAAGCAGTTGAACGCCCGAAAAAGACTCCCCGCCCCTGACAAGCGCCATAGTAAAGGAGGCCAGCGCAAAAGGCATCGCAAAAAGCGTGTGCTCAAACTTTACAAACGAAAAATATCTCCACATACCACAATGGGTTTAGGCAACAAAGATACACTGCCCTTCATGAACCGCAAAATGCCATATTGTCATTCATGAAACTGCAAAAATGCGCCATGTTGTCATTATTTCCGGTTCGGCATGGAGATTGCAAAAAACTATACAGAACGGGCAATAAGCCCGATAAACCGAAAAAACAAACCAAAATTATAGGAGGACAAAACTATGTTACCCGTATTCAGAACCGCAAACCGTTACTATCCCGTATTCACCAGCCCTGTGCTGAACGATGAGTGGATCAGCCGATTCTTCGGCGACGAAGAGCGCACCTCTGCGCCTTCCGTGAATGTTAAAGAGAGCGAAAAGGGATTCGAACTGGCAGTTGCCGCCCCCGGGCTCGAAAAGAAAGATTTCCGGATTTCGGTCGACAAGAATCAGCTCACCATCTCGGCGCAAAAGGAGAAGAACTCCGAAGAGAAAAACGACCGTTTCCTGCGCAAAGAGTTCTCGTACGAAAGCTTCACCCGCTCGTTTACGCTGCCGGAAAGCATCGATGCCGAAAACATCACAGCCGTATATGAAAACGGTGTGCTCAACGTAACGCTGCCCAAACGAGCCGACACTGCTCCGCGTACCAAAGAGATTGCCATTGCCTGATAACCGTAAGGGCCTTCGGGTGCGCTTATCCGCCCGAAAATGACCGGATTGAGAACAAAGAGGTGCTCCCCCGCTACCGGAGGAGCACCTCTTTGTTTATTCAACTCTCACAAAAAACAGGCAGTCACCTATTGATACTGATCGATTCCTGCCAGCATCAACTCGGCAAGCATAAAATCGAGAGGCTGGGTAAGTTTGATATTTTCCCGGTTACCGGGCGCAAGGGAAATCTTTTCGCCCAAACGCTCAACCACCGAAGCATCGTCGGTAAACAACAAATCGTAAGGCTGCTCATAGGCTCTCTTCAGGGTAGAGAGACGAAACACCTGCGGGGTTTGCACCGCCACCAGCGATGAGCGGTTCTCGGCAAAGTTATCGTCGCCCGAAAGGCGCCGGACCGACTCCACAACGGGCACAACAGGAACTGCACTGCCGTACTGCTCAGCCATCTCGAAACAGGCACGGACGGTTTCTATGCTCACTAAAGGCCTGACTCCGTCGTGAACCGCCACCAGCCCCTCTCCCTTTAACAGGGCAAGCCCGTTGCGAACCGAAGAGAAACGATTCTCTCCTCCGGCAACCACCCTGTGGGGCAAAACAAAGCCAAATTCTTTGCAAAGCGACTCCCAATAGGCAATATGATCTTCGGGAAGAACCAGAATCTGCTTCATCGACCGATCGTACACAGCAAACAGTTCGAGCGTATGCATTAATACCGGTTTCCCGGCCAACAGCATAAACTGCTTGGGGATGGATCCACCCATCCTTGTTCCGGAACCTCCGGCCACCACAATCAGATAATGCGATTTCATTTTAAAAAACGGTAAAAAGGGTACCCGATGCAGGATCGGGAGGATCCGAAAATTTAATCCGAATGTGCGAATCGAGATGAAGGCTCAGCAATTCGGCTATGTTTCCGTGATTAACAGCCACCTCGAGCATATTCGACGCATTAAAGAGCGCAACCAGATTACCGCTCTCTACCTCCGAATAGCGCCGGCTGATTTCGGAAATCCGGTAATGATTACTCTGCACAAAGATCACAAAATCGCGGTTACGCCCCACCTGCTCAAACAATGAACGGGTTATATTGGTAACGGCATTACCAAAGGAATCGATATAGACAACCACACCCGTAATCACAGAAAGATCGTAGGTGGGGAGAAGCGGACGGGTACGCCGGCTCATATCCCAGGGGGCTCCCAAAACTTCCAGCGGTTTCCCGCGCATAATGTGCACCGCAGCAGGAACCAGCACCGAAAGCGCAGGGAAAGATGGCATCTCTACCGCATCGAACGCAGAGATCCGGAATGCCGCCTCAGGCTGCTCGTCGCAGAGCAGATCGAAAATCGCGTTTCCGGTTCCCAGAAAATAGTGCCCCTGATACAATACCACCAGATGGGGTGAACGATCATTGATGTCGTTACCCACGCCAATCAGATGAATACTGCCTAAGGGAAAAAAAGAGAATGCATTACGAACGCAATACGCAGCCTGCGCCAGATTGAAGGCAGGAATTCGATGCGAGAGATCCACAAGAACCGTATCGGGCTGATATCGCATGATAACCCCCTTTACCATCCCTGCAAAATAATCGTCGCCCCAGTCGGTTGTAAGCGTAATGACCATATCTCCGGACAGCTGCAATCACAAAGAATCCACCCGAAATCTTTCCCGATTCAATTTTTCGGGTTACTTTTGCTGAGTCCAAAAATAGAGATTATTACGCAGATTCTATGATAGAAAAGTCCATATTCTTAGAAGGGATCGACCCCATAGCCTTTTTGGGTGCCAACGGTTCTGTCTTCGAAGCCATTCGGACTTTTTTCCCTGCACTGAAAATCATCTCGAGAGGAAACGAAATGAAGGTAATGGGATCGGCCTCGGGTGTGGCAGAGTTTGAAGCCAAACTGGAGATGCTTATCCGCTCGTTTCAACGCTATAACCGGATATCCCCGGCCGAAGTGCACCGGCTGATTCACGATTTCGACGCGGGCAAGGACGAAGCCCCCGAAATGCAGTCGGAAGAAGAGGGGGTGATTGTTTTCGGCAACCACGGCAGGGCCATCAGGGCCCGCACGGTAAATCAGCAACGGCTGGTAGAAAAGTTTCACAAAAAAGATCTCCTCTTCGCCATCGGGCCTGCCGGTACGGGCAAAACCTACACCGCCATTGCCCTGGCTGTTATGTCGCTGAAGAACAAGTCTGTAAAACGCATTATTCTTACCCGCCCGGCCGTGGAGGCCGGTGAGCATCTGGGTTTTCTTCCCGGCGATATGAAAGAGAAACTCGACCCCTACCTCCAACCGCTTTACGATGCCCTCCACGACATGATTCCTCCTAAAAAACTGGAACAGCTAATGGAGGAGGGTACCGTCCAGATTGCACCGTTGGCCTATATGCGGGGGCGTACCCTCGACAACGCTTTTGTGATTCTGGATGAGGCCCAGAATGCAACCATTCCACAGTTAAAAATGTTTCTTACCCGAATGGGCAAGAACGCCAAATTTATTGTTACCGGCGATGTAACGCAGGTAGACCTCCCCGATCCCGCCAAGTCGGGGCTCACCACCACCCTCGGCCTGTTAGAGAAGGTGAAAGAGCTGGATATAGTGCAATTCGACGATCGCGACATCATCCGGCACAAGCTGGTAAAGCATATTGTCGATGCCTTCAAAAAACTGGATGAGGCCCCTGAAAAGCAGGAAACCGGTAAAAAAAAGACTAAACCCTAAAACCCACCCACCATGAGCCAGGCCATTGTCAGAACCAACTTCTCTTTCCCCGGACAGAAAGGGGTCTATATCGGAAAAGTGCGCGATGTCTATACTATAGGCAACCAACTGCTCGCCATGGTTGTGAGCGACCGGATCTCGGCATTCGATGTGGTACTTCCCAAAGGTATCCCCTTTAAAGGTCAGGTTCTGAACCAGATTGCAGCAACTTTCCTCGATGCCACCTCCGACATTGTACCCAACTGGAAAGTCGGCTCGCCCGACCCTATGGTTACAATAGGCCTGAAATGCGAACCCTACAAAGTAGAGATGGTGATCAGGGGCTATCTTACCGGCCATGCATGGCGCGAATATAAATCCGGGAAACGCTCCCTTTGCGGAGTGGCCCTTCCGGAAGGTATGGTAGAGAATCAGAAATTTCCCGAACCCATCATCACCCCCACCACCAAAGCCGACGAGGGGCACGACCTCGACATCTCGCGCGAAGAGATCCTTGCACAAGGGATTGTTTCGGCCGAAGAGTACACGCAAATGGAGGCCTATACCAGGGCCCTCTTTGCCCGCGGCACAGAGATGGCAGCCGACAAAGGATTAATTTTGGTCGACACCAAATATGAATTTGGCCGTTACGAAGGGAAAATCTATCTGATCGACGAGATTCACACCCCCGACTCGTCACGCTATTTCTACTCGGAAGGCTATTCCGAACGCCTCAAAAAAGGCGAACCCCAACGGCAACTTTCCAAGGAATTTGTACGTCAGTGGCTGATGGACAACGGATTCCAGGGAAAAGAGGGGCAGAAAGTTCCGGAAATGACCGACGCCTATGTGGAGAGCGTTTCGGAACGGTACATCGAACTCTATGAAAAGATCACGGGGAAACCCTTCGAAAAGGCCGACAGCAGCAATATTTTGCAGCGCATCGAAGCCAATGTGAATCAATTCCTTGCAACCAAAGGATTCAACTTGTAAATCCAAACCATGAAGATAGGCAGAATCATATTACTAATGGGGATATGCCTTTTGGGGCTCGCTCTGCCGGCGTTATCGCAAGACAACTATCAGGCTCCGGCAGTAAAAATCTCGGAGGAGAAAATTACCCTGCCCGACGGAACCGAGTTCTTCCTGCATGAGGTAAAACCGCGCGAAACCCTTACGGCCATTTGCAAGGCCTATGGCATATCGCAAAAAGAGCTGGTCTCGGCCAATCCCGGTCTGATAGCGGGTAACATCGGAGTAGGCGCCAAGCTCAGGATTCCTGTGGGTTCGTTTATACCGCAGACCCTCCAGGACGATTACTATATCTACCATATTGCTGCCAAGGGAGAGACCCTCTCTGCAATAGCCCGACGGTTCAACACCACCGTTGCGCTCCTCGAAGAACACAACAAAGAGTTGAAGGTGGCCCCCCTGAAAGAGCGTCAGGTAATCAGAGTACCCCGTGCCGGTGCCGATTTCGGCCGGCTCACCACCGAAATCGCAGCTGCCCGCGAAAGTGCACAAAATACGCCGGCCTACGAGACACACATTGTAAAACGGAGAGAGACCGCTTTCCAGATCTCCAAGTTGTACGACATCTCCATCTCCGATCTGGCAGCGCTGAATCCCGAATTAAATCCCCGCAGACCCACGGTAAAAGTGGGTCAGGAACTGAAAATCCGTGAATTGAAGTCCGAGAAACGCTACATCAGTCACGTAGTCCAGCGGAAAGAGACGCTCACCTCTATTGCCGAGAAATACAAAGTGACCGTAAACCAGATTCTGGAAGCCAATCCCAGCATCGATCCCAATGCGCTTATGCTGTCGCAGGGCCAGACACTCCGGATTCCCGCCAATGGAAACATAAACGATCTGGAGCTCCCCACAGAACGCAGTAATGTGGATACCGTGTTTCTGGAAGAACTCGACCTTACCCAACGAAGCCGGTCGCGTGCTGCCGATCTGATTGCACGGGCTCTCTCCTCACCCGGCGCAAACGAAAAGCCTGCAACCGTCCAGGAGCGCGAATTCCGGGTGGCACTACTTCTGCCGCTTCAGCTGGATCAGAGTGCCAGTGAATTGATACCGCTGAATAGGGTCGATTCCGAAGCGCTGGCAGCCCTCGAATTTTATGAGGGTGCGTTACTGGCCTTCGACTCTCTGAAACAGGCAGGGCTCCGCGCCGAACTCTTTCTTTACGATACGGGGCGAAGCACACAAAACCTCAGGCAAACCCTGAATCTTGCCGAGATGCAACGAATGGACCTGATTATCGGTCCATTTTTTTCGGATATGCTGCCCATTGTCTCCGACTTTGCCCGTCAGAACCGCATCCCCGTGGCCGTTCCCACCCTTCCGGTGCACAACGGGGAGTATCTCAGCAATCCTTACCTGATTGCGGTGAACCCCGAACCTGCGAGTGCACTCAGAACGCTATTTCAACAAATTGCTTCACTCCCCGACAGCCAGGTGATTCTGGTTACCAATCCGGACGAAACTTCGACAAACGACTATCAATTTTACAGTCAACTTCTGCAGGAGATACTTCCGGGCCGGTTTCGCAGCGTGAGCGGAACCTCTCCCCAGAGCGAAATCGCCGAAGGCAAACACAATCTCTTTATCATTCCGTCGAACAATGAGGCATTTGTTCTGCGCACTCTGGCCTCACTCAACCGGGCAGCCATGACCCATACGATATCGGTGGTTGCACCTCCCTCCTGGAATCAGTTTAAAAACATTGATCTGGAGTATTTTCACAATGTACAATATCGCTACTGGTCCGGTTTCTCTATCGATTATAACAAACCCGAAACACTATCCTTCCTGCGAAACTTTCAACAGGAATTTCGCAGCGAACCCTACCGCAAAGTAGAAGGAAGCTTCAACTACGGTTTTCTGGGATACGACCTTTCGCTCTTTCTGGGATCGGCCCTACTCTATTACGGCAACGAGATGGCTGAGAGGCTGCCGGGGCACAGCGCTGCCTTCACGCAAACCGCTTTTGCGTTTCGCCGGAGCGGTGAGGGCGCTTTGGTGAATAACCGAATCTATCTGATTACCTTTACCCGTAACTTCACCCTCGAATCCACGCCCCTCTAATCTCCCCTCCCTATGTACGACTTTCAGGACTTCTACCAACTCATGATCGTGATCGGAACCCTTGCGGTGGTATATCTGTGCCTGCGTCTCTACAGTATGCGTCGGGGTAGAAGAAAAAACAGGGAGAAAAAGCTGTAGCTCTCTTTCCTGTTGTCTATACCTTCGGCAACTTCCAGGGATTGCGATAAGAGGCCTGCGCCAGACGGTTCGCCTCTTTGTCCTTCTCAAAAGCACTTTTGGCATCGTCCCAGACAAGCGCCCGCTGAAGCCGACAAGAGATATTGCCCAGATGGGTCAGTTTGGCAACCGTTGCACCAATGGCCACATCCGCGTTGGGAAGCTGGCGCGAGACAATGCAGTCGAGCATATTGCCTACGTGGGTTTTCAACCCCTTATTTAACCCTTTCTGAAAAGGAACAGCCTCCATTCTCAGACCCGAAGATACCTTTTCGGGAATCACCTCCCAACCACTCCGGTCGAGCACCAAGGTGCCATTTTCGCCAAAAAAAGCCAACCCATGTTGCCTATTGTACAAACCGTGATTAATCCCGCAGGCATGATCCCAAATCAAAGTAAAATCGGGATAGCGATAGGTAGTCATCAGGGTATCAGGGGTCTCCATCGCGTCGTCGGGGTAAGCAAATTTTCCGCCTGCCGACATCACATACGAAGGAAGCCCCACTTTCATCGAGGCCATGGCATAATCGAGCAGATGAACACCCCAATCCGACATTAATCCACCGGCATAATCCCAGAAGAAACGAAAATTGTAGTGGAACCGGTTCACATTGAAGGGAACCAGCGGGGCAGGACCCAGCCACATATCGTAATCTACCCCGTCGGGAACCTTCCCGTCGGGAACCTTAGGAATGGTGGCCTTACCATCCTGATAGGTCCAAACCTTTACCGTCCGGATCTTTCCCAGTTTCCCCGACTGCACAAAGGCGGCTGCATCGTTCCAGTGCTGATCACTGCGTTGCCATTGACCTGTCTGAACAATCCGGTTATAACGGCGGGCTGCCTTCACCATCAGATCGCACTCCTCAATGGTGTTCGAGAGGGGTTTTTCACAGTAGACATCTTTCCCGACCTCACAGGCCG
The DNA here is from genome assembly GCA_964451605.1 of uncultured Bacteroidales bacterium. Classification (GTDB taxonomy): domain Bacteria; phylum Bacteroidota; class Bacteroidia; order Bacteroidales; family UBA4181; genus JAQVSH01. The sequence goes on from CAYVJA010000058.1 coordinate 11,387, forward strand.
CAATGGTGGGAAGACAGTGCCAATGATCGGGAGTGCCGTTGATCACCAAATCTACATCCTTGTTATCGATTACTTTACGCCAATCTTTATAGAGATTGGGCACCTTCTTTCCGGTAGCCTTCTCCACATCGGCAGCTCTGCGGTTTAGCCAGGCATCATCAATATCGCAAAGGGCCACACACTCCACCTGAGGATAGGTCAGGAAGGCGTTCAGATTCGACCATCCCTGGCTGCGGCACCCGATCAATGCCACCTTTACTTTATCGCCCGGAGCCGTTTGGCCAAACAACGAGCTGTGACTCCCGCTAAGCAGCGAACTTAAACCCAGTCCGGCCGCAGAAACCGCAGAATATCTGATAAAATCTCTCCTTTCCATGGTTCGTAATCGATTTACACTTTAGGTAATTTCCAGGGCGAACGGTAATCCGGAACCAGAAAGTCGTTTGCACCTCTGTCGTTAGTGAATTTTTTACCATCCCATACCAATTTCTTACCTGTCCGGTAGGCGATGTTCCCCAACTGGGAAAATTTGGCAATATGGACCCCAATCTGCGTGCTGGCATTGGTATTGCGGTTGCCGCTCTTGATACATTCCAGGTGGTTATTTACATGAAGATTCAAACCGCCTCCGCCATACGACCGTTTCAGAGCTACAGCCTCCATGCGCGCCTTCCCGTTAACCCGTTCGGGAATTACCTCCCATCCGTTTCTGTCGACGACCAGCGTTCCGTTCTCGCCCACAAAGCCCAACCCATGGTTACGGCCATAGGCACCGTCATCTATTCCAATGGCGTGGTCCCACATGATATTGAAGCTGTCAAACTCATAGAGCGTTTGCAGCGTATCGGGTGTTTCACAGGCATCGTCGGGATAGCCGTATTTACCACCCATAGCCATAATCGACTTGGGCGTATCGACATTCATTCCGTACAGTGCATAATCGAGCAGATGGACACCCCAGTCGGTCATCAAACCCCCGGCATAATCCCAGAACCACCTGAAGGTGAAGTGGAACCGGTTGGGATTAAAGGGACGTAACGTAGCAGGCCCCAACCACATATTGTAATCGACACCTGCAGGGGGTTCACTGTCGGGTTTCACCGGAATAGAAGGACACCATCCCTGGTACGAGAAGACCCGGACCAGCCTGATCTTGCCCAACTGACCGGAACGGATAAACTGAACCGCATCAAGCCAGTGAGGATCGCTTCGTTGCCACTGTCCCACCTGCACCACCGTATTGTAACGGTCGGCGGCACGCAACATGATATTACACTCCTCAATGCTGTTTCCTATGGGCTTCTCGCAATAGACCGCTTTCCCCGCTTCGCAGGCTGCCACCATCTGCAAACAGTGCCAGTGGTCGGGGGTTCCCACAATCACCACATCAACCGATTTGTCGTCGATCAGCTGACGCCAGTCGGCATAAAGTCCGGGAACCTTCTTGTTCTGAATTTTTTCTACCTGCGCTGCAGCCGCCTGCAACCGCGAGGCATCTACATCGCAAAGGGCGGTACACTCACATTCGGCATGATTCAGAAACGACCGCAGGTCGCTCTGTCCCATACCCATACAGCCAATCAGTCCGATGCGGAGCTTATCGCTGGGTGCTACCATTTGATTGGGGCGAATATTGGCTACAACCGGAGCCGCCATAAAACCTAAACCTGCGGCTGCCGATCGTAACAAAAAGTCTCTTCTGTCCATAGGAAATCTCCGTTAAGGGTTACTTTCTTTCGAATGCCGCATCGAAAGCGATGGTAGAGGGCTTAAAATCGATACTCTTTACATACTCGCACGATTCGGCAGCACCATGTTCACGATCCATGCCACTGTCTTCCCATTCAACGGAGAGAGGGCCGTTATAGCCCACCTGATTCAGAGCACGAATAATCTCTTCGAATTCAATGCAACCCCGGCCGACGCTACGGAAATTCCAGTAACGGCGCGGATCGCCAAAGTTAACATGGCCGCCAAAGACACCCGCTTCCATGGGTTTGTCCGACCACCATACATCTTTCATATGAACATGGAAAATACGGTCGCCAAAACGGGTGATAAAGGCAACATAATCAACGCCCTGATATCCAAAATGGCTGGGGTCGTGGTTGAATCCGAAAGCAGGATGGTAATCGAGCGCTTTCAGGGCCCGTTCGGCCGAAGCAATATCGAAAGCAATTTCGGTAGGATGCACCTCCAGAGCGAAACGAATACCCATCTCCTGATAGGCATCCAGAATCGGTTTCCATCTGCGGGCAAACTCCTTGAATCCGTTCTCAATCATTTGATCCGATACCGGAGGGAAGGAGTAAAGCAGATTCCAGATGGGGCTTCCCGTGAATCCGATTACTGTGTTGAGACCCATACGCTTAGCAGCCCTTCCTGTCTCGATCATCTCCTTTGCTGCACGGGAACGTACTCCCTCGCAACTGCCATCACCCCATACGTACGCAGGCAAAATTGATTTATGCCGCTCGTCAATCACGTCTGTCACACATTGACCTACAAGATGGTTTGAGATGGCAAAAATTTTCAATCCGTACTTGTCGAGGACGGCCCTTTTAGCCTTACAATAAGCCTCGTCGGCCTTATCTACCTCAAAATGGTTACCGCCGCAGGTCACCTCCAACCCATCGTAACCCATAGCTTTGGCTTTGGCGCATACCACCTCGAAATCGAGGTCGGCCCACTGCCCTGTAAATAATGTAACTGGTCTGGCCATATCGAAAATTTTATAAGATTTATACCTTTTACTGATGCTTATTCAATCCATTTTACCCACTTGCGGGTATCGTCGTAGCCGGCGTCGACCATGGTTTCAATGAACTGCATTCCGCGCAATCCATCTTTAACGGTCGGGAAGTCGAGCATCTCAGGTTTCGGGGTTTCACCGTTCATAAGGGCTCGAACCGTGTACGAGAAGTTGCGGTAAATATTGGCAAAGGCCTCTACATACCCTTCGGGGTGCCCTCCCGGGGTACGCGAATTCCACTTTGCAGCAGCACCCATATAACCGTTCCCTACACGGACCATTTCGGCCGGACGGCCCAGCCATTTGGCCCAAAGCGTATTGGGATCGTGCTGAAACCACTCGAGGCCGCCCTTTTCGCCGTATACACGGATTTTCAGAGCATTTTCCTCACCGGCAGCCACCTGCGAAGCCATCAGTACGCCGGTAGCACCTTTGTCGTAACGAAGGAAGGCAGCGCCATCGTCGTCGATTGGACGGCCCGGAACAAACGCCTTCAGATCGGCACACAATTCAACTACCTTCTGGCCGGTTACATATTCCGACAGATGCCATGCATGGGTACCGATATCGCCCACACAACCGGCCTTACCCGAACGCTTGGGATCGGTTCGCCAACCGGCATTATTGCCGCCTTGCAGCTCAATGCGCTCCGAAAGCCAACCCTGAGGATACTCCACATATACGCGGCGAACTGCGCCGATATCACCACGGGCTATCCTCTCTTTCATCTCCTTCACAGCGGGATAGCCCGAATAGACATGGGTAAGAGCCAATACCAACCCCGTCTCTTTTACTTTGGCATCAAGCAACTGAGCCTCTTCGAGCGAGAAGGTCATCGGTTTGTCAACCACTACATGAAAACCCCTTTCGAGCGCCATCATGGCAGGTTCGAAATGCCAACGGTTAGGCGTTACAATGGTTACAAAATCCATCCGTTCGCCTTCGGGGAGTTTTACCTCGTTTTCGAACATCTCCTGATAGGTTTTGTAGATGCGGTTATCGGGAAGGAAGTAGGATCGACCCGAAGAGAGCGAAATATCGGGATCGACACTGAAACAGCCGCAAACCAGCTCCGTCTGATTATCCATAAAAGCAGCCAGACGGTGGATTGCCCCGATAAAGGCATCACTTCCGCCGCCAACCATACCCATTCTAAGTTTTCTGTTCATTGTTTTTCTATTTATTGCGTTAATATATTTTACTAATCACTTATCACGTACCAATCAGGCCTTTTCCCACTGATCACGAATCAGTTGAACCGCTGCGGGCAGAACCACGTTCCGGTCGCCCTGACAACCACACTCAAAACTGATGTAGTTGGTATAGCCCAACATTTTGAGCCCCTTGAAACCCTCAACATAATTATCGGCTTCGCCATCCTCGCCCGGCATGCTGCGACGTCGGCGGCTGGCAATGTGTACATGGTTCAGATATTTTCCCCCCGACAGGAAGGCACCCATATCGCTGGTCTCTTCAAGGGTCATATGCCAAAAGTCGCCCATGCAGCGAACGCCTTCACTTTTCGAATCGCGACAGAGCGAAGCCGCATCGGCCACCTGACGCAGATAGTGCGCCTCTCCCCGATTAAGCGGTTCCAGAATCAGAGAAGTTTTGTGCTGTAATGCGAAACCGCCCAACTCTTTG
>CAYVJA010000059.1:0-15733 GCA_964451605.1 uncultured Bacteroidales bacterium
AACGCGAAGGAACCTTCCCCGGTCTTGAGGCAAACAAAAATTCGCTGGAACTAGCTTCACCAATTATTACACCAATTTCTTTAAGGGTACTTGACACGTCTATAACTCCTCCCACGAATTAACTTCTCACCAAACAACTTTTCCATGTATGGAACATAGATGTTATCAACTGTCTTTTTTGCCAGTCGAACTCGCTCATCTACGTTCTTTAACCATAAATTATGACAATCCAGCCCGCAATAACCGGTAGCTAAAATCCTCAGTACACTGCTCACATCTATATCTGTCGGATTATGCCATCCAACATTAACCAGTGTCTGGTCCCAACAAGGAACGTCTACTCGAATCGGCGAATCGCGTAAATCAAACAGGACATAAAATGAGGCAATAGCTGGAAAATTTGGAATTTCACCAATAACTCCTGCAGCATCACCTATAAAGCCAAGACCGCGTTCTCTTTGAGTGGTGAGAAAATTTCTTTTTACGTAAGCTATAGGGTCTGTACGATATTGTTCTAAGCGTTTGCCTAAATTTGGCGAAGCTCCCAGCATTAACGGTTTAGAATATCCAACAGAATCCGCAAAATTCATAATTAACTGATAATCGGGCCTAGAACGAGTCAATTCCTCCAAAATGTGTCCTAGATTCTCAAAATTGACTGCATTGTATTTTCCTGTTATTTTCTCAAATCTTTTGAAGACTTCCGGGTCTCTATCAATAACTTCCTTAAAAAGCAGCTTTAACTTTTTAGCATCATCATCAGTAATCTTCAATTTTTGTAGTTCTTCGTTATAAAATAAGCTCAACAGGTAATCCCTAAATGTGGTGGATCGACTTTCCTTAGCAACACCAACCAACAAAACAGCATTTTTTTTACACTGTTCAAACAACTCTCGATAAACCCTAAAATACTCAACTAAAATCAAACGTTCTTCTTCAACCTTCGATTCAAGTGGCACATGCACGAGCCGACCATAAAGCGACCCATCAATTAAAATGGCCTTACAAGCTACACCATTTTTTAAAGCATCAATAGCAACTTGGAACTCGGACATTTCCATTTTAACAGAAAGAAAGTCTCGCTCAGTTACCGAACCGCCCTTGGAAAAGAAAACATCACTTTCAAGCCTTTTCTGCTCAACATTTCGGCAGACTCCAAGAGATCTAACAACATAAAAAACTCCTCCCGTAGAAAGCAAGTTTGAATAAATGCTAGAATCTACCGCTAAAACATTAACCTCTGAAGGATTGACAGCAAACTCCGCCCTATTTATTTCAGTCCAAAAAGAAGCCAATCTCTCGGCAAAATTATTTTCTAAAGGATTTGGCGTTCCCTTCCAAACTTTTTGTTTCATTATTTCCTGCTTATTCCTAATTGATGCAGCGAACTCGCCGAGAAAGTCCGGCACATATACTCCCCCCAGATTGTTTACGCAACATTAATTGAGACATGTATGTTTAAGGTTAATTTAAGTATGCTTTCGCTTGATTGACTGCCGCATAATTTATGCAAATGCAACACACCGTGTTAGTTATGTTCGACAAACAGACTGCCCATAGTCTAAACTGTTTACACGCTTAAACTCCAAGATTTCCGTTCCAGAGCCCCAGTAAACCCATTAATTTGGTGACGTGAAGAATGGTTCAGAATAAGGATTACTATGAAACGTTGATGAAGTTAGGCTTAAGCGCCTTAGAAGCGAACGTTTATCTTGCTTTTACAAAACATGAAAAATCAACCATAGCTTATCGGTAACTGTTTTTATCATGGACATTTACCGATATATCGGTAAATAACTGAGGCGATCATAATTATTTTTCATTTTGCAAAGATGACGGCGAACTGACGATAATAATACCATCGTACCGTTATTTTGCTTTTCCTTTTTTTGGAATTTCTGTCATTGCGGTGTTCCATCTGAATTCAAAGTAGTCTTTGATTACCTTAATCAAGTATTCATTGTTTGTAGTCAGTATTTGGCTGTTTGCAAATTCTGTCATTCTTTCGGTGGAAAAATTCATTTCCTTATCGTCGTAAATTTCGAAATTGACCCCAAAAATGGAATCCGAAAACTTGATTTCAAAACTGGGATTTCCTTTTCTGTAGTTGTCTATACATTTTATCGCCTCTTCTGTTGGCTTGTTTAGTTCGGCAATTACACGCCACCTAACTTCCCCCATAGTACACGCATTTTTTACAGCCTCATTGTAGTTAATTATCGCTATGGGAATTCTTTCAAGCTGTGTATACCAGATTATTTCTTTCTGGGCATTTGTAACTTCTTTTGTGGAAAGCAGATTCCGATAGTAATCGTTTTTTGGAACGATCGAAATCCGGTGTTCCCCGTCTTTTAATGCTTCTGGGTGGCATCTTTTTTTCAGCAATGCCTTTGCTTCTTGTTGGATTTCATGTTGCTCCTTCTTTTTATCCTGTATAAGCATTCTAACTGCTTCGTTTAGAGGCATCGGTTTGTACTCGTTTGGACTGTGCAGAATTTTTTCTACGATCCCCTTTTTCTGTAAAGCCTCTATTTGGCGGTATACTTCTCCGCTGTAAATTCTTGCGGTTTGGGCGATTTTTTTTGCATTGGCTGCTTCCAAGGAAACTAGTGTTAAATAGATTTTTGCTTGAGAGTTATTGAGCCCAAGTTTGATTAATGTCTGGACGTCTCCGTCATCGAAGGCGATTGGTTTTCCTCTCCTTTTTGCGTCTGTACCCGTTTTTGGTTTTTTGGCTATTTGAATTTTTGGTGATGTGGGCTTCACTTGGCAGCTGTTATTAGCTTTTCTCTCTATAACACGAAAGCCATCTCAAATTTGAGATGAAAAAACAAAAACACCAAAATGAGTGAAACAGATGTTAAAAATAAAACTAAAAAGAACATTATTGGGTGACACATCCGCTGTTACTGTTGCAGTCTTGGTTTTTCTGATGCTTTCTTCTTGCTTTGCGTTCGTGAATCTGCAGGTTGCTCAAGTTAAAGCGCAACCTGCAACCACCGTTCCAAGTAACATGCTACAATACGAATGGCCAATGCGGTCTGCTGACCCTGATTGCTCCTTCTCCAACTCAGGCCCTGCCCCAGATACATACAATATACTCTGGAAAACCCACATACCGGGAATATACCCCGCAGCATGCGACGCCCCGGCACCCGACCAGTCGTTTACGGTTCCGATCAGGTAGTTAAACCCGCCCAGCCCAATGTTCTGAATCAGCATCATCAAGCCGTAGGCAGTGCCCAGTTTGCGCGACTCCACCAGGAGTGCCACAGAGGGCCACATCACCGCCGGAACCATCGAAAAGGCAATCCCCATCACCCCCATGGTACATAGCAGTAAAAGAGGCAGTTGAGTGTGCACATTCAGAAAAGAGATATGGATGGGGATAAGGGTGGCCTCCGGATCGGTCCCGTAGCCCATAAGCAGATAGACCGGAATAATCAGCATAGACCCAAACATCATCATCAGCGACTTTCGCCGCACATGATCGGAAAGCAACCCGAACAGAGGGGTAAAGAGCATAGAAGAGAAGGTGAGGATACTCGACAAAAAACCCCCGGCCTCACGTGATACGCCGTGCGCATCCTGGAAAAATTTCACGGCAAAGGTCTGAAAGGGGAACATGGCCGAATAGAAGGTTACACACAGCAGGGTAATGTACCAGAAAGCGGGCCCGAAATGAAAAATCTCTTTGAGCTCAACCTTGTCCTGAGCGGCATCCTTACCCACGGGATAACGCCGCGCAGCATAGTAGTCGAGGAAAAAGTAGATGCCCACAAACGTGAGGCTGATCACCCCGGCCAAGGCAGCCAGCCAGAGAGGCGACTGCCACGAATCGTAGGCCGAGGCAGCCCAGGAGGGCGAATTGAGCGCCATAAAAGAGCCCAGACGGGCAATGGTAAGATTGGTCCCAAAGGCCAGCGCCAGTTGTTTCCCTTTAAACCAACGAGCCAATACGGTATTGATAGCCACAATCATCGACTCGGCTCCCAACCCGAACAGCAGACGTCCGGTAGCCATCAGCCACAACTCGCCCGAAACGGCAGTCAGAAAGCCGCCCAACATGACAGGCACTGCAAATAACAGAGCAGCTCTGCGCGAACCGATCCTGTCAATGATGACCCCCCCGATCAGCACCATGAAGATATTGGGCAGACTATAGATAGCCTGAAGGGTGCCTATATTGGCATCCGAAAATTGGAGTTGCGACTTCAGCAGATCGGCAAGCGGACTGATACTGTCGTAGAGATAATAGTTGCCAAACATGGCCAGACTCACAGCCAGCCAGATGAGCCAACGGTAGAGTGCAGGGGGCGTTTTTTCTTCTTGCATGTATCTAGTTATGTCTTTACAATGAATAGATTAGAATTATTTCGAAACGGGAGTAGAAGGCATTGCCGGTAAGGAGGGAGGCTGATTTCCAACAGGGGTTTGCGACGGCATATCGGGAACCTGGGGCAGAGGACGGAGGATATAGCCGCCAAGGGCACAGCCTCTGTGCGAGCGGATAGCCTCAACCATGGTATAAGCATTCAAAGTAGCGCCCAGATTGTTGGTATGCGTGTGATCGCCCGGGAAAAAGGCATTCACAGCCTCCTGACCCATAGCCTCATATTTCTTGGCCACCAAATCGTTCAGATCAATAAATACAATCTCCTGTTCCTGCGCTATCTCGGTAAGCCATTTGGCATACGAATCGGTAACCCGCTTCGATTTCCCGTCGTAAAGTTCACGCCAGGGAACCTGCGAAAAGAGAATCGGAGTAGCCCCTTTCGATTTGGTCTGCGTAACATAGGTACGCATATACCACCCGTAGGTATGGGCAATCTCCTTTGTGCCATCCGGAAGGCTCACCTCAACGGTATCAGGACCCGTTCCGGGCAGCGAACCTCTCGACATGGGAAGCGTAGGAGCCGAACCGTCGTTGTGTCCGAATCCCATCAGCACAAAGTCGCCGGGCCGCAACTGCTCGTAAATCTGGGACCAAAGCCCCTCGTTATAGAAGGTCCGGCTGCTGCGACCACCCCTTGCCCGATTGATCACCTCAATCCGGGTGGTGTCGAAGAACTGTGCAGTGGGCCGACCCCAGCCGACAATCTTTTCGCCCGACGAGTTGGCCACGGTAGAATCGCCCATAATAAAGAGCCGACGCTTGATGGGAAAAGATCCCGAAGGCTTGTCTAACAGAAAAGGAATCAAAGGGCATCCCTCAATGGCTCGCAGCCCCTCTACCACAAGCGAGGCATTTAACATGGCTCCGTCAGCCAGTGTGTGCGTGTGGTCGGAAGCGGGGTAATAGGTGCCCGTTACAGTTGTTTGCCCGATCGATTCAAGACGCAGACGGCTCAACTCATAGAGATCAATCAGCGCCACTTTCTCTTCGCGGGCCACCTGAGCCGCCCAGATGGGATAACCGTCAACCGGTTTGGGCATTTTCCCGTCAACCCAGTCGTTACGAGGAATGGGGGTACAGAGAATAGGGGTAGCTCCCTTAGCACGCGTCTCTTTGATATATTGCCGCAAATACCAGCCATAGGTGTGCACCACCTCTTTCTGTCGGGTAACACTATTCTCTATCTCCTGCGTCTCCTCGCCAACTCCTCTGAGCGTGGCCCGTGTGCTGAACATTCCGGAGAGCCCTCCCCCATCGTTGTGGCCCAATTGGATCAGTACAAAATCGCCGGGCTTCATCACCTCCAATACCTTTTTCCAGTTGGTGGGTGAATAGTAATAGGTGCGGCTGCTCATGCCGCCAAGGGCGTGATTTTGCACAGAGACTTTCGAGGTATCCACCCAAAGCGGAAGCGCATCGCCCCAGCCCCACAGGCCACCTGAACCATCGCCCCGGCCATTTTTCACGGTTGAATCGCCCACCAGCAAAATGGTGGGTTTCTGTTGCCCCTGCATGAGGGCCGAAGCACCCAAAAACAGGAAAATCAAAAACAGACGCATTGTTTTCATAGAAGAAAACTATTAATATACAATTACTTAGGTTCTTTAACCTCCTTAGCCAGCATAAGGGCGACAGAGGGCGGATCGGAACAAACAAAACGGAAACCGGAATCGGACAAAACTGCAGGAACAACCCTTCGACCCCGCGTAAGCACCGATACTGCGCTGCCATAACGAAGCCTGAGAACCCATGAGGGAAGTTTTACCACACCCAGACACCCGAAAGCGGCCGACAACGCATGCGCGAATTCTCCCTGGGTACCATGACTGGGGGCCACCAGATTCACCGGTCCACGAATTGTGTCGTGGTCTGCTATCCAGCCTACAGCTGCAAGCAAATCGGCCAGAAGAATCCAGGAAAAGGGTTCGGCCGATGCACCCACCTGAACCGAAAGGCCAAACCGAAGAGGAGTGCGCAATGACTCGAAGGCTCCCCCTCCTATACCCAGAACCACGCCAAAGCGGAGAGTAACCAGCCGGACAGAGGAAGGACAGAGCGAGGCCTCATACTCCCAATCCCGGCAAAGCTGCTGCAAAAAGGAGACAGGCGCATCGTCCGAAAGCTGCTCTTCCTGCATGGCAGGAAGAGGAACAGCCCCTTCATCAAAGGCCTTCTCACCCAACGGATAGATGCCCACTGCCGATGCACAGAGAAATAATTGGGGTTTAACCGAAAGCACCTCCATTGCCTGAACCAACACCCGGGTTGATCTAATCCGGCTGGAACGAAGCCTCTCTTTGTATGCATGGCTCCAACGCCGGTTGACGGGAGCCCCGGCAAGATGAAGTACAATACGACAACCCTCCAGACGAGAGGTAAGCGAACTGCCTCCGGATTCAGAAAAATCCGATCGCAACAACGGCACTACAACCCATCCTTTCTGTTGAAACAGGCCGGCAATGCGGCTTCCCAAAAAACCGGAAACTCCGCTGATGGCAATTTTATTCATCTACCCAAGGGGATTATCCCTCAAAGTTATCGATTTTCCTCAATCCACCACACCCCTAATCGACGAGGAACCGGGCGAAAGAACAAATAAATGTGTAAATTTGTGGTTTCAAAAAAAAATGAATTCGAACGCCAAAACATATCTTGCACCATGCACAAACAAATCGTCGACAAAGCAGCAGATAATCTGCGTATTCTAGCGGCCGCAATGGTCGAAAAAGCCAAATCGGGACATCCCGGCGGGGCCATGGGAGGTGCCGATTTTGTCAACCTTCTTTACACGGAGTTTCTCAGATACGACCCTACCGATATGGGGTGGATTCACCGTGACCGGTTCTTCCTCGATCCCGGACATATGTCGCCCATGCTCTACGGAGTGCTCACCCTTGCCGGTTTCTACTCACTCGACGAAATTAAACAGTTCAGACAATGGGGTTCGCCAACGCCCGGTCATCCCGAAGTCGATGTGATGCGGGGCATTGAAAATACCTCCGGACCTCTGGGACAGGGACATGCAATGGCCGTGGGAGCAGCTATCGCCGCCAAATTTCTGGCTGCCCGTTTTGGCAACTGGATGAACCATAAAGTATATACCTTCATTTCGGACGTAGGGGTTCAGGAGGAGATTTCGCAGGGTGCCGGTCGCATTGCCGGCCATCTGGGGCTCGACAACCTGATTATGTTCTACGATTCTAACGACATTCAGCTCTCCACCGTCACCAACGAGGTTACCAGCGAAGACACCGCCATGAAGTACCGGGCCTGGGGTTGGCATGTAACCACCATCAACGGTAACGATGCTGAAGAGATCCGGAAAGCCTTGACCGAAGCACGCACCATTGTGGGCAAACCGGTTCTGATCATTGGCAAAACCATTATGGGCAAGGGGGCCGTCGATCCTCAGGGAGGAAGTTACGAACGAAAATGTGCCACACACGGCATGCCGCTGGGCGAAGCAGGGGCCTCGTTCGAAAAAAGCATTGCCAATCTGGGAGGCAATCCCGAAGATCCCTTCCAAATCTTTCCGGAAGTGGCAGCATGGTATGCCGAAGCACGCGAAAAGAAGATCCGTGAAGCTGCCGAACTGAAAAAACAGGAAGCTGCCTGGGCTGCTAATAATCCTGAACTGGCTGCTAAACTGGAGCAGTTCTTCTCGGGTCGTCTTCCCGAAATCGATTGGAAGGCCATAGCCCAGAAACCGGGAATTGCCACACGTGCCGCCTCGTCGGCTGTCCTGGCTGTTCTGGCCGAGAAGGTGGAGAATCTGATTGTTTCGTCGGCCGACCTCTCGAACAGCGACAAAACCGATGGTTTCCTCAAAAAGAGCCGTGCCTTTACCCGCAACGATTTTGGAGGCGCCTTTCTGCAAGCCGGGGTTTGTGAACTCACCATGGCCTGTCTCTGCAACGGTATGGCCCTGCACGGAGGTGTTATTGCCGCATGTGCCACCTTCTTTGTCTTTTCCGATTATATGAAGCCGGCTCTCCGTATTGCCGCGCTTATGGAAGTGCCCGTAAAATTCATCTGGACGCACGATGCCTTCCGGGTAGGAGAAGACGGGCCCACCCACCAGCCGGTAGAACAAGAGGCTCAGGTTCGCCTTATGGAGCAGCTCAGGAACCACTCGGGCAAAAACTCCACCCTTGTTCTCCGTCCTGCCGATGCAAATGAGACCACAGTCGCCTGGAAAATGGCCCTGGAAAACTTCAATACTCCGACGGCTCTCATCCTATCGCGCCAAAACATTAAGGATGTCCCTGCCGTTTCGGCCTCCCGTTTCGAAGATGCTTTACAAGCCGGAAAAGGCGCCTATATTGCCTGGGAACAGGGCTCTGCATCAAAACCCGATCTGATTTTGGTGGCTAACGGTTCTGAGGTATCTACCTGTATCGAAGGAGCTGTACAACTGGTGGCCAAAGGATTGACGGTTCGAGTGGTATCGGCCATCTCCGAGGGGCTTTTCCGCACGCAACCCGCTGCCTATCAGGAGTTGGTTCTTCCCTATACCATCCCCGTGATGGGTCTCACCGCAGGCCTTCCCGTAACCCTCCAAGGGTTGGTCGGCCCCTTTGGCATAGTAGCCGGGCTAGACCATTTCGGTTACTCGGCACCCTATTCGGTACTCGACCAAAAGTTGGGCTATACTGCCGATGCCGTTGTTGCTAAGGCCCTCGACTATCTTGCCTCCCGCAAAGGCTGACCGATTCGGACCGAATAACTATGAAGAAACTGCATCTCTACATCATTCAGTCGTTTATAGGTCCTTTCATTTTGACCTTTGCGATTGTTGTGTTTGTTCTGTTGATGCAGTTCCTCTGGAAGTACATCGATGAACTGGCCGGTAAGGGGCTCGACGCCACACTGGTTATCGAGTTCCTGGCCTATTCGGCGGCATCACTGGTTCCCATGGCAGTTCCGCTGGCGGTTCTGCTGGCCTCTATCATGACCCTCGGATCGCTAGGCGAAAATTACGAACTGTTGGCCATCAAGTCGGCAGGTGTTTCGCTTCAGCGAATCCTCTACCCGGTTATGCTCTTGTGCACGGTGATAACTATCGGTTCTTTTGCCTTTTCCAATTATGTACTGCCCTACACAGCGCTCAAAATGCAGTCGCTTCTGTGGGACATCCGCAATAAGAAACCGCAACTGCAACTCACCGAGGGAGTTTTTACCCCCATCGACAATTATAACATCTATATCGGAAAGAAGGACTATACCACCAACACCCTTTTCGATCTCATCATGTATGAGACATCGGGGCCCCGTCGCGAAAACCTGAAGATGACCATTGCCGATTCGGGATTTATGGTCACCACACCCGACGAACGTTTTCTTGTGGTAGACCTCTACAACGGGTATAACTACGAGGAGGTACAACAGGAGCGAAGCCGGAGCCGTGCACGGACTTACCCCTTCAGGCGAAACCACTTTGAGCAACAAACCTTCCGGATAGACCTCTCGGAGTTCGACCTCAGCCGAACCGACGAGAACCTCTTTAAAAAGGGATACCAGATGATGGATATTGGTCAACTGAGTGTCTACTCCGATTCGTTATCTACCGTTATCGACTCCATCTCGCTCAACCTGGAGGGATTGGTGAAAGCGCGGCTGATGCCTTTAAAGATGTTCCCGAGGCTGTACGACAAACCACAACCCGGACAATTGGAGCTTCCCGACGATTTTTCCGGCCATTTTTCCGGTGCCTCCCCAACCGAACAGCTCGAGTCTATCAGAGCCGCTCTCAAAAACACGGGCGATATGCAGTACGAAGCCCAAATGACACACGGAGGCAGCATCAACGAACTCAGTATGCAGCAACGCAGATACCGAAGCGAATGGCAACGAAAATTTTCGCTGTCGTTTGCCTGTCTGATGCTCTTCTTTGTAGGTGCTCCGTTGGGCGCCATTATTCGAAAGGGAGGGTTGGGAACCCCGCTGGTCATCTCCGTTCTGATCTTTGTTTTTTACTATGTAATCTCCATTACAGGCGAGAAATTTGCCCGCGACGGAAGCCTGACCCCCTTTCTGGGAATGTGGGTATCAACCTTCATCGTACTGCCCATTGGTATCTTTCTTACCTGGCAGGCCACACACGAGTCGGCGCTTATGAATATGGACACCTATGTAAACCTGGTTCGCAGATTCCGGGAGTGGCTCGCATCCTTTACACGCAAATAAACCCTCAAGCAACATGAATAGCAATTTTCAACATATCGAAGCAGCCATCTCCGATTTCCGCGAAGGAAAGTTTGTGATTGTGGTTGACGACGAAGACCGTGAAAACGAAGGCGATTTTATCATTGCCGCAGAAAAAATCACGCCCGAGAAGGTCAACTTTATGATGACCTACGGACGGGGCGTCCTCTGCGCTCCCATTACTGAAGAACGCTGCAAAGAACTTGAACTGGAACTTCAGGTTTCGAGCAATACCTCCATCCATGAAACCCCCTTTACGGTAACCGTCGACAAACTGGGCGGAGGATGTACTACAGGTGTATCTATGTTCGACAGAGCCGAAACCATTAAAGCGCTGGCCAATCCCGACACCAAACCTTCCGATCTGGGCCGGCCCGGTCATGTGAATCCGCTGCGGGCCAAATCGAGAGGTGTACTGCGCCGCTCGGGCCATACTGAGGCCGCCGTCGATTTGGCACGGTTAGCCGGCTTGTATCCGGCAGGAGCCCTCATCGAGATTATCAACGAAGATGGCACCATGGCCCGGATGCCCGAACTGGAGCTTCTGGCAAACCGATTCGATATCCGTATCATCACCATCAAAGATCTGATTGCTTACCGTCTGCAAAAAGAGTCGCTCATAGAAAAGGGCGAAGAGGTAGATCTTCCCACCCGTTGGGGCCGGTTCAGAATGATTCCCTTCAAACAACTCTCTAATGGACTGGAGCACATTGCATTAATCAAAGGCAGTTTCGAAAACAACGAACCCATTCTGGTTCGGGTTCACTCCTCCTGCGCCACCGGCGATATTTTTGGCTCGATGCGGTGCGAATGTGGCGATCAGCTGCACAAAGCCATGGAAACCATCGAAAAACAGGGAAAGGGTGTGGTTGTCTACCTGAATCAGGAGGGCCGCGGCATTGGTCTGATGGAAAAAATCAAGGCCTACAAACTGCAGGAGAAGGGACTCGACACGGTTGAAGCCAATCTCCACCTGGGATTCCAGGCCGACGAACGCGATTACGGCGTTGGAGCTCAGATTTTACGCGAAGTGGGCGTTACCAAAATGCGACTCATGACCAATAACCCCAAAAAACGGGTAGGTCTGGAGGGTTACGGGCTGGAAATTGTCGAGATTGTACCCATAGAAATTGGGGCCAATCCCTTTAACCAACACTATCTGGAAACCAAACGCGATAAGATGGGTCACCTGCTGCATTAAGAAGCTGCACGGCTTCCCGTTTGCCCGGCAGGCTACACTCCTTCAAGGGGATCAAGAAATCCATAGTCACGGCTCAATCGAAGCATCTGCGAAACATATGTTTCGTCGGCCTCAAATTGCAGCCCGGTGAATTGATTTTCGTTGTATTGAGGTTTCAATCGCGGCACCACAAAGCCATAGTAAGGCGATATATTGAGCCGGGCATACCGTGCGAGTACCTCCTTGTGTACCTCGGGACGAGGCGTGACTCCCCATGTTTCCACAAGGTGTTCGGCAGCCTTCCGGTCGCCTTTCGAAGTAATCCGCTGAACTTCGGCCAGCAAACGGCCAAAAAGTCCGCGTACTGCGCGGTAATCGGTAATGGTAACATAGGTTTTCCCCTCTCTCTCCAGATAGCGTACAATCTCCTGCCCTTTCGATTGCTCAATACACCATGAGGCAATCAGATGACGATTTCGCATATGGGCCTGTTCCAGCACCTTTCCCTCATCAACCCGTGCCAGCTGAACCAGGAGAGCATTCCGGAAATAGTTATCATAGGCAGCTTTGGCCACCTCCCCGTTCGGTACAAGCCCCAGAGCCTGCATCTTGGGATCGGCAATAAAATAGAGGGCAAAGAGATCGGCTCTGGCCTCCTCAATCACCGAATGAAAAGGGCCCAGGGCATCGTCGGGAACGCCGGGCAGAATCTGTCCGGAACCGTGCCCGAGACACTCGTGCAGATCGGTATGCAGATTCGAGGCCAGACTTCCGTACAATCGGGCTCTTTCGGCCTCTTCCGAAGTGGCCGCAAACTCATCCAGCAACCCGGAAGCGGCAGAAGCCTCCCGGATGGCCTCACCCACATTCTGAAGGGTAACCGACTTTGAACCGTACCGGCTGCGAATCCAGTTGGCATTGGGCAGGTTGATGCCCAAAGGAGAGGAGGGTGCACAGTCGCCCCCCAGCATCACCACCGAAATCACACTGGCCGTGACCCCCTTCACCTCCCGCTTTTTGAATGCATCATCTATGGGCGCATTCGCTTCGAACCAGGCCGCTTCACGGCTAAGCGCCTCTGTGCGCTTTGAAGCCTCGTGGTCTTTTACGAACACCACCGATTCCCAGGAGGCTTTTCGCCCGAGCGGATCGCCATACACCTCAATGAAACCGTTGATACAATCGACCGAAAGCGCCGTTTCGGCCACCCAAGCCTTATTGTACTCATTAAACGCTCTGAGATCGCCCGATTGGTAGTAGCGGATCAGCCACTCCAATGCAGTGGCCTGCAGGGGAGTCTCGGCCGATTCGGCCGCTCTCAGCAGCCAGTGGACAATCCGATCCAGCGCCTTGCCGTATAGCCCTCCCACTTTATATACCTCTTCGGCAATGCGTCCGTCGGGCGTACGATAGAGAAGCGAATTGAGGCCATACCACAGGGGCTCCTCCTCTTGCCGCATCATGGCACTATAGAAATCGACGGCCTCCTTTTCCGTAACCCCCCGATAGTAGTTGCACGCTGAGGCCAGCAACCTGTCCGAACCGGCCTCTTTGCTGACCGATTTGGGGGCTCTTTCGGGACGGAACAGGATATCGCACACATTCTCCCAGGCAGTCATCGATACCTGCGGCTCTCCGCCTCCCATATCAAACGGAAAGGTACGGTTCAACCAGGGCAATTTCTCGAAAGCCTTCGACAACCGGGCCATTTGCTCCAGATCTGTCGCGCTGAAACCGGGAACCAACTTGTCGCCCGAATTGTGGTGATGAATTCCGTTGGCAAACCAGAAGCGCTTGAGATAGATCTCTAACTCAGAAAATCCGGGCTGTTCAGGCCGGTTGACACATCCCGTGTAAATGGTTTCCAGCGTATGACGAACCATCAGGTTATACCGATAATTCTGGGCATAAAAGATATCGCGGCCACATAGTGCTGCCTCGGAAAGCGCATAAATCAGATGCACGGTTCGGGGCGAAAGCGAAGCAAGAGGAGGCAACGAATAACGGATAATGGAGATATCGGCAAACCGATCGACAACCGAAGAGTTGGATTTCATAGCGTGAGAGAGCAAAAGGTACAACCATCTTTTCTTACCTTTGCAAAGGTAACCCGAAATATAGAGAACATTCCGATGCAAGAGGCCATTCGAATCATTTTTATGGGAACCCCCGAGTTTGCAGCCGCTTCGCTGGCTGCACTTCTCGATGCGGGCAAAAACATTGTCGCCGTAGTAACCGTACCCGACAAACCGGCAGGAAGAGGGCAACAGATGCGTCAATCGGAGGTGAAGGAGTTGGCCATTGCGCGAAATCTTCCGGTGCTGCAACCCGATAAGCTGCGCGACGAAGCTTTTCTGGAGGAGCTCCGAAGTTACCACGCCGATCTCTTTGTGGTAGTGGCCTTCCGCATGCTCCCCGAAGCCGTTTTCACCATGCCCCGCCTGGGAACCGTCAACCTGCATGCCTCACTCCTGCCCCATTACCGGGGTGCAGCTCCCATTCAGTGGGCCCTTATCAATGGCGAAACCCAAACCGGGGTTACCACCTTTTTCATTGAAAAAGACATCGATACAGGCGACATCATTTCGAGCAGACGGGTGCTCATCCAGCCGGACGACACCGGAGGCACACTGCACGACAAACTGATGGTTACCGGTGCAGCGCTCCTAACCGAAACCGTCGCCAACCTGGAGAGCGGCATCTACGCCACCATTAGCCAATCGATGCTGGCACCGATGGGCAGCCCAAAATTGGCACCCAAAATCTTTAAAGAAGACTGCCTGATCAACTGGGACAAGCCCCTCGAGGAGGTACGCAATTTTATCCGTGCTCTAAGCCCCTATCCGGCAGCCTTTACGCGCATCGTCACAGACAAGGGCCGCGAGTTGTCGCTTAAAATCTTCGGTGCTGAGCCCATTCCTTCGGAGAGCACACCTTCCGGCCCTGGCAGCGAACCCCGTTTCAATGAGGCAGAACACCAACCCGGAACCCTCTGTGTTACCGACAACGCACAACTATTAATAGCCACCCAAACCGGCTGGCTCTCCATCACCAGCCTCCAACTGGAGGGGAAAAAGCGGCTCTCTGTTTCGGAGTTTCTTAAGGGAGCAAGCGGGCTGGATCAGTGGTTAATTAATGGTGAATGGTGAATGCGCTGAAGCGTGAATACTTTGATGAAGAGACAGTGCTCTGGTGCTCTGGTGCATCGAAGCGCGTTCGCGCTTCTAGTGCTGCGCTTCGCGCCCAAACCCCGGATTTCTTTTTTGCGCCACAGCGCAGCACTAGAGCACTGTTGCTTTAGAGCATTAGAGCATTTGTCGTTGCGCCAGTCGTCGGCCCCTCAAAATCGAAAGATAGAAATAGCCCCAGAGAAGGCCGGGGATCACAAGTCCGTAGTGTCCGAGCAACATGACAGCCACGATCAATAATGAGGTGATTGCAACTATCGTCAACAAAAACCAGTCGGATGGCTGTACCTCAATAGGAAAAATCGGAACCCGCGGTGCATAGGAACCCCTGAATAGAAGAAGCAATAAGAGAACCCAGAGAAACAGGAGCACGCAGAGTGCCAAAATGGCTGCAGAGGCAATACCCAACGAATCGGCCCAGTGAGGGAAGGCACCCCTTAACATGGAGAGGTGCAGACGTTCGGAGAGTGCAACCCCGCTAAGTAATACAGCCAGAACCCCAATCAGGAAAATTCCCCTCCTGCCGGCCGGAGTTCTGAAACGCTCTACACCGACTATTCCCGTCAACAATAAGAGCAGACCGGCTAATCCGATGGTTATCCCATAGTCGTGCATAGAAAATTTTGACGTAAGAAACGTATCCCGCAGACCCGAAAAACGTTGCATAGCGTCACTGGCAGATAGGTCTATGGATCCATACTGAGCATAGTAGGCAACCGAATCGGAATAGGGGCTCAGAAACAGAGAATACCCGAGAAGCACAAG
>CAYVJA010000060.1:0-244 GCA_964451605.1 uncultured Bacteroidales bacterium
CCTGAACGGTCTTTCTGTGGGAGAGACCAGAGGGCTCTCGACCGGGCTGGATGTGCTGTTCGATCCGGCTACTGCCGAGAACAACCACCTCTACATCGGAAAATCCCAAACAGCGAATGGCACCCCGCTGAATGCCAAATTAGCCGACTTCCGGATCTATCGTATAGCCCTCACCACAGAGCAGATAGCCACTATCCATCAGAATGCCCTTCGCCGGGGGGCGCCTGCCACCCGTCGCAGAGCC
>CAYVJA010000060.1:340-1158 GCA_964451605.1 uncultured Bacteroidales bacterium
AGAGACCGTCGTGGGCCACCTGCCCCGGCTGCCCCGCTACGTACAAGGGGAATACAACCCGCAACTTAAAGCAGCCGTGAAACCCGAAGTACGAGTGCTCTGGCCGGCCCCTGTCGATAATAGCCAGGTGCTAGAGCCCGGCACCTATACCCTCACAGGCCGCGTGGCCGGCACCACACTTCAGCCCAAGGTAGTGGTCACCGTAAAAGAGGCTGCACTGCCGGCAGCCCCTGAGCGTGCACTCGAGGCTTTCCCGCTGGAACAGATTATCTTAACGGCCGATCAGCACCGGCACGACACCAAATTGATGGAGAACCGCAACAAGTTTATGAGCGGCCTGGCCGCTTCTAACCCCGACCAGTTCCTCTATATGTTTCGCAATGCCTTTGGGCAGCCGCAACCCGAAGGGGCCAAACCCCTTGGCGGCTGGGACAGCCAGCAGACCAAACTGCGCGGACATGCCACCGGACACTACCTTACTGCCATAGCTCAAGCCTATGCCGGTGCCGGATACGATCCTGCTCTCCGGGTCAACTTTGCAGCCAAGATGGAGTATATGGTCAACACCCTCTATGCCTTATCGCAACTCTCCGGACAACCCAAAACCACCGGTGGCGAAGCCGTTGCCGACCCTAAAGCGGTTCCGCCTGCCAAAGGAAAGAGCGGCTATGCATCCGATTTGCGCGAAGATAGCATCCGCACCGACTACTGGAACTGGGGCAAAGGGTTTATCAGTGCCTATCCCCCCGACCAATTCATCATGCTCGAAAAGGGAGCCACCTATGGCGGATCCGACGCACAGATCTGGGCGCCCTACT
>CAYVJA010000060.1:1168-4485 GCA_964451605.1 uncultured Bacteroidales bacterium
GTTACATTGCCGGCGAGTACGGAGGTATGAACGATGCCATGGCCCGACTCTACCGACTCACCAACGAACCGCGCTACCTCGAAGCCGCTCGCCTGTTCGACAACACACGCCTCTTTTATGGCGATGCCGACCACTCGCACGGCCTGGCCAGGAATGTGGATATGTTCCGGTCGCTCCATGCCAACCAGCACATTCCCCAAATTGTAGGTGCACTGGAAACCTACCGCGATTCGCACAATCCCGAATATTACCACATAGCCGAGAACTTCTGGGATATGGTAACCCACGACTATATGTACAGCATTGGCGGCGTGGCGGGTGCACGCAACCCCAACAATGCCGAGTGTTTTATTGCCCAACCGGCCACCCTCTATGAGAATGGCTTTGCTGCCGGAGGCCAGAACGAGACCTGCGCCACCTACAATATGCTCAAACTTACCCGCGATCTCTTCCTCTTCAAGCAGGATGCCGCTTTTATGGACTACTACGAACGGGGGCTCTACAATCACATTCTCGCCTCCGTAGCCGAAAACAATCCTGCCAACACCTATCACGTTTCGTTACGTGCCGGTTCGGTAAAACAGTTTGGGAACGCCAATATGTCGGGCTTTACCTGCTGCAACGGAACCGCACTTGAGAGCAATACCAAGCTGCAGAATGCCATCTACCTGAAGAGCGCCGATAACCGCGCCCTCTACGTAAATCTCTACATCGCCTCCAAACTGCTCTGGACCGAAAGGAACATTACCGTAACCCAGACCACCGCCTTCCCCAAAGAGGATCGCACCCTGCTCACCATCGAGGGTAGCGGCACCTTCGACCTGAAGGTCCGGGTTCCGAAATGGGCCACCAAGGGTTTCTTTGTAAAGATCAACGGAAAAACCGAAAAGGTATCGGCGCAGCCGGGGAGCTACCTCACCCTCAGCCGCAACTGGAAATCGGGCGACAACGTAGAGCTGCAGATGCCCTTCACCTTCTATCTGGAGCCGGTAATGGATCAGCAGAACATTGCCAGCCTCTTCTACGGGCCGGTGCTGCTGGCAGCTCAGGAGCCCGAAACCCGCACCGAATGGCGTAAGGTCACCCTGCCTGCCGACGATATCAGCAAAGCCATCACCGGTAACCCCGCTACCCTGGAGTTCACCATCGACGGCGTGCAGTATAAACCCTTCTACGACACCTACGGCCGCCATTCGGTCTATCTGGATGTAGTGCTGCAGTAACTATTCGCGGTATTTGCAACATCCGGGGAGCGCATCGTAAACCGCCTGATCGGTTTTGTCTCTGTCGGTATCGTGTCCTACTGCGGCAATGGCCTTACTGATTGCATCGAGCGTTGTCTGCGTGCTGTCGAAATCGAGGTGCAGCGTAGCTGTTGCCTTATCCCAAACGGCCGAAGTAACCCCCTGTACCCCTTTTGCCGTGGTTTCGATCCGCTCTTTACACATATCGCATAACCCTTTTACCCCCAACATTGCGTGAGTGCTTCGGGCCATAAGCTGTTCATGTGCCTTCCCGTTTTGTGCCTCACCATGTTGTGCATGCCCGGCCACAGGCTGCGATGGAGTGCGGTTCATCATACTGCGTTTCCCTTCGAGTTGTGCGCTGGCGTCGACGATAAAGGTTCCCTGTGTCACCACCTCGTCGCCCTCTTGCAGACCCGAAAGCACCACATACGAATCGCCGAGCGAAGGGCCGAGTTCAATTTCGTGTAACATAAATGCCGGAGTGGTTGTGTCGGCCTGTTTTACATAGACAATCGACCGTTTCCCCGTCCACAAAAGCGCCGACTTCGGGATGACGATCTGATGAGTTAATGAGGGTAACGGCGATGTAATCAAGGCGTTGGCATACATCTCCGGTTTAAGTTGCAAGCCCGGATTGGCCGTTTCGACCCTGACTTTGGCTGTACGGGTTGTCTTGTCGAGCATAGGATCGATAAAAGCGATTCTCCCGCTAAAGGTTTTTCCCGGAAGGGCTTGTAGCGTGAAATCCACGCGGTTACCCACTTTTAAAAACGGCAAATCCGATTCGTAGGCATCGAACAGAGCCCACACCTGCGAGAGATTGGCCAAGGTAAAGAGCACGCTCCCGGGCATTACATAATCGCCCTGATTCACCCTTTTTTCTACCACAATTCCTGCGGCGTTGGCCCTGATTTCGACGGTTGACGACACCTTACCCGACTGCTCTATTGCAGCTATCTGGGCGTCGGAAATTTTCCACAACCTGAGTTTCTCCCGGGCCGCCTCCAACAGTGCGGGTTGAACCGTCTGCATCCGCGCTGCCTCCAACAACTCCTGCTGAGCACTCATCAACTCGGGCGCATAGAGGGTGGCAAGCGGGTCGCCCTGCGTTACCGTTTCGCCGGTAAAATTGATATGAAGCGATTCGATCCGACCCCCTACATGTGCCGTCTGCGATTGCGAAAGCCGCTCATCCACCTGAATGGTGCCGTACAGTCGTAACACTTTTTCCGGGTTTTGTTTGCTCACCCTCGTGGTTTGAATAATTGCCAAGGCAATGGCCTCCTCCGAAAACTGAATGGCCTCTGGCGGAATGGCTGAATCGCCGCTCCCCGACATCTGCAGCGGAATCAGATCCATACCGCAAAGCGGACAATCGCCCGGTTGGTTTTGCCTGATCTGCGGGTGCATGGCACAGGTGTAGATCTCACCCGAATGTTCTTCGGAACCCTCTTCATGGAGATGTTCCACAACCTCCTGCTGATGATGCGGAGCACCCCCGAATATGAGCCGGCCCAGAAAAAGTCCGGTCGCCAGGATCAGGCCGTACACAACATAACGATGCCTGATACGACGGGCAATTTTATCGATTTTCATAATTGAGATGATTTACGTTTTGTTCGGTGTCGCTAAAGGATAATAACTTCTTGACCGTGGCCGCCATGGTGTTATATTCTGCCACTGCCTCGGCCTGATTCAACTGAAATTCTAACAGTTGTCGATGAATCAAAATTACATCCGACAACGTACTCTTTCCGGTTATAAACTCCTGAACCGTGAGATTGGCCGTGGTTTGTGCAAGTTCCGATTGCTTGGTATAGAGCGCAACTTTTCGCATGGCATCGTCGAGCAGATGTCTGGTTTTGTGCCATTCCGCTGCCAGCGCGTTATAGGTCTGGGTATATCGCGACCTTGCCGCCTGCCACAGATAGAGACTTTCGCGTTTCCGCGCCCTGTATTTATCGCGCACCACGGGAATAGAGAGAGAGAGCATAGGCATCAACATGTCTTTTCCATTCATATTGTCCATCGCAAACATCCGGTTCGTTGTCTCTCTATTGACCATATATT
>CAYVJA010000060.1:4495-15701 GCA_964451605.1 uncultured Bacteroidales bacterium
CCTCTTCCTCAAGCATGGCCAACATCGGGCTCCGATTGCCGATTTGCGACATAATAGAATCCGGGTCGAAATGAAGTACCACCTGATGAAAGCTGTCGGGCACCGTGATGTGGTTTTCCGGCCTCCGGTTGAGCAGCGCATTAAACCGAGCCTTTTCGGCCTTCAGTTGGGAGCCGACACTTTCTATGCGGTTATCGAGTCCGGCTATCTCCAACTGAATGCGCAGCACATTCGACATCCCTCCCGAGGAGCCACTACTCATAGATCCCGACATTTCGGAGCCCGTGCCTCCCATCGAGGGGGTGCCGACGGTTCGAGCCGTTGGCTGAGAGCCTTCGTTCGACTCCATCGACCCCATCGACCCCATCGACGACATGCCTCCATTGCCCGAAGTAGCGCGTGAGGAGGGTTGCGCAGGGGAGGAGCGTGCGGAGCCGCCGGCCGACGCCCCCGAAGGAGATGAAAATCTTTGTAGTGCCAGTTGTTCAAGCCGGCCTAACAAGAGGCGGTTTTCCTGGTAGTTTAGCAACTTTTGTTGCAGGTTGCAGAGAAGGTACCATTGGGTAGAGATCTCCAGAAAGAGATTATCGCGCGTTTCGCGAAACTTCTCAAATGCCATTTTTGCCATATGGGTTGCTTCGCTCTCTGCCGCCCGCTTGGTACCAAACCATGGAAACATCTGCATCAGTTTGAATTCGGCAACCTGTTTTCCGCCGATAATCTCCATGGGTTCAAGGAACATACCTATCTCCAATTCGGGATCAGGATAGGCACCTGCCTGCGCAATTTTTTGCAGGGCGGCCCGATAGTCCAAAAAATCGGCCTTAACTCCGGGATTATCCCTGGCTGCCGCTTCGAGATAGTGCGACAATGAATCGGGGGTTTGAGCCGCAGACTCTCCCCACAGCGGGCCTCCCAAGAGGAGTGACACTACCGGTGCGATGAACAGATGTATTTTTCGAAAATGTGCCATAGTACAATTGGTTTGGTTACGCATTTTGCCGACTCGATTTTTTGATGACGCTTTCGCGCCACCAACACTGAAGTACCGGTACCACAAACATGGTCATCGACTGAATCAGCATACCTCCGAAGGTGGGAATTGCCATGGGAACCATAATGTCGGATCCTTTCCCTGTGGAGGTAAGTACAGGAAGCAAGGCAATCAGGGTTGTGGCAGTAGTCATGGCCGCCGGGCGAACCCTCCGTAATCCGGCGTGGATTACCGCCTCCCTGATCTCCTCTTTGGTTTGAGGATTTCGTTCGCGAAAGGTGTCATGAATATAGGTTCCCATCAATACGCCATCGTTGGTGGCAATGCCAAACAGGGCAATAAATCCTATCCAAACGGCAATACTCAGGTTTATGGTGTGCATCTGAAACAGGTGGCGCATATTTTGGCCCCCTATCGCGAAATCCATGAACCAGGGCTCTCCGTATAGCCACAACAGAATAAACCCTCCCGCAAAGGCCACAAATACACCCGAAAAGTGGATTAAAGAGGCGGTGACAGTTTGGAACTGAAAATAGAGAATCAAAAAGATGGCCAGCAAACTCAGCGGAATAATGATCAGCAGGCGCTTTGCAGCCCTTTCCTGCTGTGCATAGTTACCTGCAAACGTATAATTCACCCCCTTGGGTAGTTGTAAGGTGCCAGACGACAGCTGTTCGCGAAGCATCTTGTCGGCCTCTCTCACCACATCTACCTCTGCTCTGCCGGCAACTTTATCAAAGATCACATAGCCCGTAGTAAAGGTGTTTTCACTTTGAATCATCTGCGCTCCCTGAGCATATTCGATATCTGCCACCTCCTTTAACGGAATTTGCGCGCCTGAGGCAGTAGGTACAATGAAGTTCGAAAGTGCTTCGGGGTTTTCGCGCAACTCTCTCGGATATCTGAGGCGAACCGGAAAGCGTTCTCTCCCTTCTACCGTGGTAGTTAACGGCATTCCCCCTACTGCAGCACCGATTACCTCCTGCAGGTCGGCTACCGTGAGGCCGTATCGTGCCATATTCCGGCGGTTCAACACTATCTCAACGTAGGGCGCTCCCACCGCACGATCGTAAAATACGGTCGAAGCAATAATAGAAGGAATCTCCTTGAGCGCCTTTTCCAGGGCCTTTCCTCCCTGCTCAATCGATCCCGGATCGGGGCCGGTAACCTTTAGCCCCATGGGGGCCCGCATCCCTGTGGAGAGCATCACCAACCGGGCCTCAATAGGCTGAAGCTTAGGCGCAGAGGTGAGTCCGGGCATATGCGAAACATTCACAATCTCCTGCCATATGTCATCCCGATTTTTGATGTGAGGTCGCCACTGACGGTAATAATCGCCTCGTTTGTCGATAATCAGACTGTCGGACGATAACAGTCGATAGCCTTCGTCCGGGTTATAGATACCCCCGTTTTTCAGAAGAAACTCGCCCTTCCGGTTCACCTTAAACCGTTGCCGGTGCCCCTCCTTATCGAGCAAATATTCGCTGCGGTAATTGATCGTATTCTCGAACATTTGAATCGGAGCGGGATCGAGTGCCGAATTTACGCGTCCCCATTTTCCCACCGCGACCTCCACTTCGGGGATATCCGAAATGCGTCGGTCGAGTGTCTCAATAAAATGCAGATTCTGTTCAATTCCGGTATGGGGCATACTGGTGGGCATCAGAAGGAACGATCCTTCATCCAGACTGGGCATAAACTCCTTGCCCATGCCCGGAAAACGTTGACTTGCCGATGTCCAGAAGCGGGTGTTGCGGATATTTTTCCAGCCCGCAGCCTCTAAACTTTTGGCAGCAAATCCGAATGTGTTGTCGAACCCAATCCAGATCCCAACTCCCAGCAGGAGCGTTACAACCGGGATGGCCATGAATTTCGACCTATGGGTAAGCGCCCACCTGAGAATGCGCTCATAATAGACCACAAGCAGCCATAACAATAGCAGAATGGTTCCTGTTGAAGCCACCACAAAGAGCAGATTCAGAAGAAAAGAGGCTTGCGGCCCGACGGGTAACCATTCGATAGTCAAAAACCAGATGGCAGCGAGCAGAGCAATGGCAATATATACTGATCTCTTGAGCCTGCTGTTGTTGAAACCGGAGTCTTTCCGAAAGGGGAGCGACGGGACTTTCCAGGCAAAGGCAAAATAGGCCAGTGTGGGTAAAAGCACAAGGCCCAGAATAAGTGCGGCAATCAGGGCAAAAGTCTTGGTAAATGCCAGCGGATGGAATAGTTTTCCCTCCTGAGCCTGCAGGGCAAAAACCGGGAGAAAACTTACAATGGTAGTAAGCATAGCCGTGGTGATGGCGCCCACACTTCTACCTATCAGATTTGTCAGGGCTTTTCCCCTGACCGGGCCTTCGCTTTGCGAATGTTCCAGATTCCGGATGATATTTTCCACAAAGACCACTCCCACATCCACCATCACCCCAATGGCAATGGCGATTCCCGAGAGTGCCACGATATTGGCCTCAACCCCCGTGTAGCGCATAATGATAAAGGTGGTCAGTACTATTATGGGGAGCATGGCCGAGATTACTATCGATGCCCTGAGGTTGAAAATCAATACAATCACCACAATAATACAGATCAGAATTTCGTGCGAAAGGGCAGTTTCGAGCGTGCCAATGGTCTCTCTTATAAGCCCCGATCTGTCGTAGAAGGGAATAACGGTCACTTTCGATACCGTTCCGTCGGCCAGCGTTTTTTGAGGCAGGCCAGCCTCCATCTCGTTGATCTTTGCCTTCACATTTTCAATCACTTGCATAGGGTTCGAACCATATCGGGCTACCACTACACCCCCAACAGCTTCGACTCCCTCCTTATCGAGCCCGCCCCGGCGTGTGGCCGGGCCTACCGTGACAAAGGCTACCTCTTTGAGGGTGACAGGTACACCATTCCTCACCGTAACCACAGCCTCCTCCAGATCGGATATCTGCTTAATATATCCCAAACCCCTGATCAGATATTCCACCTGATTCATTTCGACCGTTTCTGCACCTATGTCGAGGTTGCTCTTTTGCACTGCGCTCATCACATCCATAATGGAGAGGTTAAATGCCCGCATGGCATCAGGATTGAGCTCTACCTGATATTCCCTTATAAAACCGCCCACCGATGCCACTTCCGATACCCCTTCGGCCGAAGAGAGCGAATAACGGGCATAAAAGTCCTGAATGGTTCGCAACTCTTCCGGATCCCAGCCTCCGGTCGGTTTTCCGGTTTCCGGATTTCGCCCTTCGAGGGTGTACCAGAATATCTGTCCCAGAGCGGTGGCATCGGGCCCCAAAGCAGGCTGTACCCCTTGGGGCAGCGTGCCCGGAGGGAGCGAACTCAATTTTTCGAGCACGCGCGAACGGCTCCAATAGAACTCGATGTCATCGTCGAAAATGATATAGATAAACGACATCCCGAACATGGAGGTGCTTCTGATGGTCTTTACTCCCGGGATACCCAGCAGAGAGGCCGACAACGGATAGGTAATCTGTTCTTGAATATCCTTTGGCGAACGCCCCATCCATTCGGTGGCAACAATTTGTTGATTCTCACCGATATCCGGGATTGCATCTACAGCTACCGGATCGCGCGGCCATATGCCGGTATGCCAGTTAAAGGGGGCAGTCGACAGACCCCAGCCCAGGATGATAACCAGCAGCAACATAGATACCAGCCGGTTCTCCAGGAAATATTTTACAATGCTGTTCATAGTAAAATGATTAAGTCATTAGCGGCGATTTCATGCTTCGAGCGCCTTCGCCAGATCTGCAATCAGGTCGTCGGCATCTTCGAGCCCCACCGAGAGTCGGATCAAATCGTCGGTGACTCCGATAGCCTGCCTCTGTGCTTCAGGAATGGATCCGTGGGTCATTGCCGGGGGATAACAGATCAATGATTCTACCCCGCCCAGACTCTCGGCCAGCGAAATGAGGGTAAGTTTCCTGAAGAGCTTATTTGCGTTGTTTCTGTTGCCATGCAGCAGCCGGAATGAAATCATTCCACTGTATCCGGACATCTGTTTGGTGGCAAGCAGATGATCGGGGTGCGAAGCCAATCCGGGATAATAGACTCCCGCTACCCCCGGGTGTTGCTCCAGAAACCGGGCCACAGTCAGTGCATTCTCCTGGTGCTGCTTCATCCGGACTGCCAATGTTTTGATTCCCCGCAACATCAACCAGCTGTCGAACGGACCGGAAATGGCACCTGTGGCATTCTGCAGAAATTGTAGTTGTGCGTACCAGCTTTCGTCGTTCACAACGAGGGCACCACCTACCAGATCGGAGTGTCCGCCAATATATTTGGTGGTACTGTGCACCACCAAATCGGCGCCCAGCTGCAAGGGCTGTTGAAAATAGGGTGAGGAAAAGGTATTGTCGACCACCACCTTTACCCCGTTTTTGTGCGCAATTTCCGAAACCTTGGCAATATCGACAATACGCAACAGCGGATTGGTAGGCGACTCTATCCAGAACAGGCGGGTTTCGGGAAGCAGTGCCTTTTCGAATTCTACAGCAATGCCTCGCACATACGAAAATTGAATGCCATAGGGTTTGAATACCTGCTCAAACAATCTATAGGTTCCCCCGTACATATCCTCGGCCGCTACCACATGATCGCCGGGTTTTAGGGTAGAAAGCACAGCATGTTCTGCCGCCAGGCCTGAGGCAAAGGCCAGCCCGAATCGTCCGTTTTCGAGCGCTGCCAGGCACTCCTCGAGCGCCTGACGTGTGGGGTTACCGGTGCGGGAATATTCGAATCCCTTATGTTGGTTAATGGCCTCCTGGCGATAGGTGGAGGTCTGATAAATGGGCACTGTGACGGCCCCTGTGGTTGCGTCGGGAGCCTGCCCTGCATGAATTGCCCTGGTTGCAAATTTCATATTGCGTTCGGTTTAGGTTCAGTTATTTTATTAGATAAAATTGGGTAATGAATCCTACGGAGTCTTCCTTGGGTTATTTTCGATCAACTCCTGGAAACCGTGGTCATGCAACCAGTCGTCGTTATACATCTTTGAAAGGTATTTACTGCCACTGTCGCATACAAAGGTGACCACGTTTTTGGGGTGTGGTTGTTCCCGGCAATATTTGATGGCGGCTGCCACCAGGGTGCCCGACGAAGATCCGGCCAGAATGCCCTCCGATCGCAACAACTGGCGCGCAATCGAGAAACTCTCTTCGTCGGTAATGGTAAAGGTTTTTTTGGTTAACGAGAAGTCGGCAATAGGGGGAATGAAATCCTCTCCAATCCCTTCGACATACCACGATCCGGCCTCGCCAAACGATCCTTTTGTAAGATAATCCGAAATGACCGACCCCTTTGGATCGGCGATGATCATCTCGACATCGGGCTTTGCCTTGCGAAAGAATCGGGTCAATCCGGTAAGCGTTCCCGACGATCCGATTCCGCACACCACGGCATCGACTCTGCCCTCCAGTTGACGGAATATCTCCGGACCGGTAGTGGTTTCATGAGCCATCGGATTGGCCTCATTCTCAAATTGATTTACATAGAAAGCATTGTGGGTCTCTTTGGCAATTCTTTCGGCCATATCCTGATAATATTCCGGGTGACCTTTTGCCACATCCGAGCGGGTAATAATTACCTCTGCCCCCATGGCACGCAAATGATAGATCTTTTCTCTACTCATCTTATCGGGAATCACCAAAATCAGTTTGTATCCCTTTGCAGCGGCAACCAATGCCAGCCCCAGTCCGGTATTGCCTGCGGTTGCCTCTACCAATACCGCTCCCGCTTTTATTCGTCCTGTACGTTCTGCCTCGGAGATCATCGAAAGACCGATGCGATCTTTAATGGATCCCCCCGGATTGACACTTTCCAGTTTTACATAGAGGTTACACAACCCGGTGTCGATTTTGTGCAGTTGAACCAAAGGGGTATTCCCAATCAACTTCAGCACTGAATGCTCCATACTTTTGCACGATAAATTTACGCCTTCACCCACGTGAAGAATTCTTTTGCAAAGGTACAAGTGACTGAAATACAATCAATACCACGTTTATGGTATATCTGCCTTGTATTGTAGCAGGTAGAGCAGAATACGATTAGGGCTCTCTATTTTATGGTTGATGACAGTATCGGTCTGCAACAGTTCCGACTGTGACAGCAGCAGATCGAGATTCTCTGCATTGAGGGCCAACGTATTGAACTGTGCAACCAGAAAGGTTTCGCCGGGCTGCAGAAACTCCTGGGGTTGGTTATACTGCCGAATCCCGGTAAAGGCGTCTACATTCGACATCTTTGCCTTTAACCAGCAGTGTTGCAGCCCGCTCCTGCCATTGTAGTAGAGCATGGGGCCGGCCGTGATTTCGGCAATATGCACCACCTTTTTTACCCCGGGATAGGTTTCGGAGATGTGTTCAATAGCCTGCTTATAAGGTCCGTACGAGAAGGTAAATACAGAGGAAGAGACACTTACCCCCAGGGCCAGGATGAGTGCAGCCAGCGAACGGGCAACCCACCTCTTCTGCAGGCCTGCCAGCAAAAGGGCCAGGGGAAAGGCCGGAAGCAGGGCAATAGCCATGGCATAGCGTGAAAAGAGAATAGGTTGCGATACCAGCGAAATGGCGGTAACCCACAACAGAGTGCCCGCAAACAGCCCCACCGCCATCCGGACAGCTCGCTGATGCGCCTGGAGCGCCGGTGAGGCGCTGCGATAGAGAGCAAAACCCGCCAAACTCCAACAGAATGCCATCAGGGCGTAAGCCTGCCACGTTGTGGCGTAGGGATCGCTAAAGGGAGCGCCAAAGCAGGAGAGGAGAGTGGCCATACTCACCTCCGGCGCCCAGAAAGCCTGTTGCACCTTCTGCACCTGCACCCCCACCCACCACAACCAGGGGAGATAAAGCACCGCCGCAACCCCCATCGCATAAATGTGGTCTTTTTTATTCACCATTAATCCAAACACCATTACATTGGCAATGAAAGCAGCAGCCAGGCTATAATAGTGCATATACATAGCCATGAGAGTAAAGAGCAGAAGATAAAGCAGATGACGCCGATTTCCGGTTTGCAGATATAACAGAGCATAGAGAAAGAGGCCGGTAACTGCAAAGGCGGCCCAGGTGTACATCCGTGCCTGATGCGAAAAGATAACCGGCATGGGAGTGGCCATCATCATCAGACAGAGGCAGAGTGCACCCCGCCTCCCGAAAAGCCTCTTCCCCACACAGTAACCTGTTACTATCGTAAGTAGCAGCGCAATCACTGAGAAGAGACGCAACGAATAGGCACTCTCCCCGGCCACCGCGGTGAACCCCTTCAACAACAGATAGTACAAAGGAGGGTGGAGGTCATTTTGTAATTTGGCCGGCAACTCCCATAGGGGGCCGTTAATCATCGTAAGCGTGTAGATTTCGTCGCTCCACAAATCGCTGAAATCCAAACGATAAAGGCAATATGCCGAGAAGACCAAAAACAGAAACAGAAAGGGAAGATCGCCTTCCGATGCCATAGCACGAACCCATCTCTTCATTACGCAATTGTTTAATTACATGATTTTTATAGGACCCCCTGTTGTTAGAAAACCGAAAAGTACAAAAGTTTTTTCTGCATATAGACTAAATCTGTGCTGTCAGAGCGGTTTTACCGGAATGCAGATGTCCACAATAAAGCGGTGTTCTTCGGCTTCTGAGTAGTGGTTGTGATATAACTCGCAGGTGCAACCCTCGAGGCCCTGCCCATGCAAACAACTTTTCGTACGCCTGCCCAATCTGGTTAAAAGCCCCCATGTGGCGGCAGTAAATCAGGTTCATGGCCGGCATCTGTTTCACTTCAATTTTGGTGTCCATAATCAATAACTGTTTAAGTTCGACACCGCAAAATTGCTCGTTCACCTGCAGGAACTGTTTCCCGATCTTGCGCATCGGTTTACAATTCTTGCTATATCGCACCCCGTCTTTAATAAAGATAGCCTTAGCCTGCTGCCTGAAAACCGAGGCACTGACCCCGAAATAATCCGAAAAGGCACGGCTGAACGACGAAACACTGCTAAAACCGCAGAGAAAAGCAATCTCACTCACAGGTACCCGGGGCGCATCCTGCAACAGCTGCGCCGCCTTTTCCAGCTTAATCCGCGACACAAAACCATTCGGCGTTTCGCCCACGATATAGGTAAAAATCCGGTGAAAATGATAAGGCGAAAACGAAGCAATCCTCGCCATCTCGGCCAGATCGACCGGCTTCTCCATATTCCGGCCAATGTAATCCATCACCCGGTTGCTATAATGCTATAATGCTCTGGTGCTCTAGTGCTCTAGTGCTCTGGTGCTCTGGTGCTTTGGTGCTCTGGTGCTTTGGTGCTTTGGTGCTGCGCTTCGCGCAAATGGTTAATTAATGGTTAATGATTTAGTACGCGCATGCGCGCTAATGCTAAATTACAAATCTGCATACTTTTTAGAAAATAGAGTTTTCCAATCTTGCGATACTATTGCAAATATTCTACCTTCGGACATCTACAGAAATCTGCCTGTTTGGATAATTATCTCTCTTCGAAATGACAAGTTTGACAATCCATTCGCGCGAAGCGCAGCACTAGAGCATTTGCGCGAAGCGCATTCACCATTAACCATTCCCCGATATGAGACTCCTTTCCGTTTTTCTGTTTCTGTTCTGCCTGACATCAGCCAGCGGATATGAACCTCAACCTCTTCGTAAGCAGTTGTTTAACCATGATTGGAAATTTTTCCTGGGCGATCCGTCAAACGCCTCTGAAGTCGGTTTCGACGATAAGAGCTGGCGAACCCTCGATCTGCCTCACGACTGGAGCATTGAAGGTTCGATAAAGGCCGACCACCCTACGGGGAATGACGGTGGTTACTTTCAGGCTGGTGTGGGCTGGTACCGCAAAAGCTTCGAGGTGCCTGCATCGTGGAAGGATAATCAACGGGTGGCAATCTACTTTGAAGGGGTCTATATGAACTCCGAAGTCTTTATCAACGGCAAGTCGTTGGGGGTCTATCCTTACGGTTACTCATCGTTTCGGTACGACCTGACCCCTTACCTGGAGTACGGGAAGCCCAATATGATTGCCGTACGGGTAGACAACTCTGAGCAACCCAACTGTCGCTGGTACAGCGGATCAGGTATCTACCGGCACGTGTGGCTCGAAGTGACTCCGCCCATCCATATAGCCCCGTGGGGCGTCTCCGTTACCACACCGGCCGCCGATTACCAACAGGCTGTTGTGTCGCTGAAAATCATTGTGAAAAACAATCTTCCCGGCGTACAAGAGGCCACTGTGAACTGCTGGATCAGAGATGGAAAACAAACAGTTGTGGGTTCGAAGCAATCGGTTATCCGGGTTCCGGAAAATGGACAGTATGAGTTGGACCAAGTGATAACGTTCACAGATCCTCAACTCTGGTCGCCCTCCACGCCCACACTCTACTATGCAGATATTATGGTATATCCCGACAAAGAGGGGGGAAATGCATTATTAGCCCGCTATTATGAGAAAGATTTTCTCCGCATCCCCTTCGGAATCCGTACCATCAGCTTCTCCACCGAGAAGGGGTTTCAACTCAACGGCCGAACTGTGAAGTTAAATGGCGGCTGTGTGCATCACGATAACGGATGTCTGGGTGCAGCCGCTTTTACCCGTGCCGAAGAGCGCAGAGTGGAACTGCTGAAGGCGGCAGGCTTCAATGCCATCCGTACCTCGCATAACCCCCCGTCCGAAGCCTTTCTCGATGCCTGCGACCGACTGGGCATGCTGGTAATCGATGAGTCGTTCGACGGCTGGCGCGAGAAAAAGACCCCCTACGACTATGCGCGCTTTTGGGACGAATGGTGGCAACGCGACGTAGAGGCCATGGTGCTTCGCGACCGCAACCACCCCTCCATTATCATGTGGAGCATTGGTAACGAAATCATTGAGCGCAAAAGTCCCGAGGCGGTGACCACTGCCAA
Source organism: uncultured Bacteroidales bacterium (assembly GCA_964451605.1). GTDB lineage: Bacteria > Bacteroidota > Bacteroidia > Bacteroidales > UBA4181 > JAQVSH01. The sequence goes on from CAYVJA010000060.1 coordinate 15,411, forward strand.
AAGGCTGGCTTCGGCCGTTCGCGCCATCGATCCCACTCGTCCGGTGACTTCGGCCATGACCACCTGGGACAGAGAATGGCAACTATTCGACCCCCTCTTTGCCGCTCACGACATTGGCGGGTATAATTACCAGTTGCACCGTTCCGCCTCCGATCACGAGCGGGTTCCTTCGCGTATTATGGTTCAAACCGAATCGTATCCCCGCGATGCCTTTGCCAACTGGAAACGGGTACAAAATAGCAGTTATATCTTGGGCGATTTTGTCTGGACCGCCCTCGACTATCTGGGTGA
>CAYVJA010000061.1:0-7348 GCA_964451605.1 uncultured Bacteroidales bacterium
ATGCTCTAGTGCTCTAATGCTCTGGTGCTCTGGTGCTCTGGTGCTCTAAAGCTCTGGTGGGTGGAAGAAGGTTTCCTGGGAGTTTTGGTAGGCTTCGTGTTCGTGGGGTTGGAGACGGGAAAGGGAGGCCGATTGGATGAGGGGGTAGAATAGGGGATCCTGAGCCATGGGGCCGTTTTCGGTGAGGAGCGGGAGGTTGCCCAGCAGGTACATCCATTGATGGAGGCGGTTGGGTGCGGGGTTTTCGGCTGCCAGATCGGCAGGGTTTTGAACGGTGAGGGGTTGAGCTGCAAAAAAACGAGCCGGCTCCAGGTAGATGAAGTGAAAGCGGGCATCGGGCATGGAGCTGCCCGAAAAGGTGCAGGCAAAACGCCATAACCAGGCCTCTTCTATATATTTCAGGGGGCAACAGACGGCATCGGAAATCAGGATGGCCAGACAGTACGAGGGATAGGAGCCGGCATTGGCCACATATTCGTGGTAATCGGAAAGGTAGGCGTAAGCCAGGCTCCTCTCCCACCAGTTGTCCGAAACCAGCAACTGCACCTGGATTTTCAGCGGAAGGCCTGCGGAATCCTGACACAAAAGATCAAAAACGACATCATCACTCTCAGTCGGTTCAAAAAGGTCGGACTGCGAGACAAAAGAGATCCGCTCAACCGGCGAGAGCCCGGGAAGCTGGTGAAGGAAGTCGATAAGAGAGGCACCATTTTCGGACGATCCGAACAACCTCTCGAACCCGAACCTGGAAAAAGGGTTCACAGATGATTCCGAATTTTCGCACATACCTATAGATTAATAGATTTGAATATCACAAAACTACAAGTTCAGAGTGCAAAAATTTTGCACCGTATTAGAAATGATAACGCCCCAAAAGACCCAAACCGACGTGACCAAAATTCCCTTATCTTTGATGCAAAATTCAGGTATACCTATACCTGTGTTGTGCACCCCCTTGCAGATATCAGACCATGATGCGATACGGTTTTTTGAAAGTAGCCGCGGCAATTCCCGGAGTGAAGGTTGCCGACTGTCGGTATAACGCAGCACGGATTGAGGAATTGCTATCCAAAGCAGCTGCCGAAGAGGCAGAGGTGGTACTCTTTCCTGAGCTGGCCTTAACGGCCTATACCTGTGCCGACCTCTTCTTTCAGTCGGCGCTTATCGCAAGTGCCGAGGCTGCCCTCGAAACCCTTCTCAACCACAATGAGAGCCACGCTCCTCTGGGTATTTTGGGCATGCCGGTTAAGAAGGGTAACGCGCTCTATAACGCGGCAGTGGCTTTTCAGGGGAACCGGATTCTCGCGGTTGTCCCCAAAACGCATCTTCCCAACTATGGCGAGTTTTACGAAAAACGGTGGTTTGCAGCGCCCGATTCGTCTGTTATGTCGGAGATTACACTCTGCGGTCAGCAGGTTCCGTTTGGGACACAGGTACTCTTCATCTCGGGAGAGGTTTCGATAGGGGTAGAAATTTGCGAAGATCTCTGGGTGCCGATACCCCCCAGTTCGTACCAGGCTATGGCCGGAGCCAACCTGTTGGTCAACTTATCGGCCAGCAACGATTTGGTGGGCAAATACCGCTATGTTCAGAATCTGGTTGTTCAACAGTCGGCTCGCTGTATGGCAGGCTATCTCTATGTTTCGGCCGGTACCGGCGAATCGACTACCGACCTTGTATTCGGGGGAAAGGCTCTTGCAGCCGAAAATGGAATCCTGTTGGCCGAAGCCGAACGTTTCGAAACCCGGAATCAACTGCTTACGGCCGAAATCGATATCGAAAAGCTACTCCTCGAAAGGCGTAAGCACACCGGTTTCTCCGCCTCCGCCACGCCGATGAACTTTCGTTCCATTCCCTTCGGCCGAAAGAGAGAATTCAAGAAACTTCCTGCTCCTCAGGTAAATAGCACCCCCTTTATTCCCACAGGAAAAGACCGTAACGAACGGTGTGCCGAAATTATGGCCATCCAGTCTGTCGGCCTGCATAAAAGGCTGGTGCATACGAAGTGTTCGAAAGTGGTTCTGGGGCTATCGGGCGGATTAGACTCAACGCTGGCTCTGTTGGTTTGTATAGAAGCCTTTACGTTGGCAAAGCTTCCGTTAGAAGGGATCCTCGCCATCACCATGCCCGGCTTCGGCACCACCTCCCGCACCTACAACAACGCGGTGAATCTGGCAGTTGCCTTGGGTGTAACACTGCGTGAAATCTCTATTGAAGCGGCTTGTCTGCAGCATTTTTCGGATATCGGCCACAACCCCGATGTGCATGATGTTACCTACGAAAACAGCCAGGCGCGTGAACGCACACAGATCCTGATGGATCTGGCCAACCGCGAACAGGCTTTGGTGGTGGGAACCGGCGATTTGAGCGAACTGGCGCTGGGCTGGGCCACCTACAACGGCGATCACATGTCGATGTACGGCGTTAACGCAGGAATACCCAAAACCCTGGTTCGCCATATCATCGCATGGAAAGCAAGCGTATCGAACGCGGACGTGGCAAAACTGCTGGAAGATATCCTCGACACACCGGTGAGTCCGGAACTGCTGCCTGCCGGCAAAGAGGGTGCAATGACCCAAAAAACCGAAGAGCTGGTTGGCCCCTATATACTGCACGACTTTTTCCTCTACCAGACCCTTCGCTTCGGCTTCGGACCCGAAAAAACGGCATTCCTGGCCAATCTCGCCTTCGAAGGAACCTACAGCCCGCAAGAGATAGAAAAATGGCTGAACCTATTCTACAAACGCTTCTTCTCGCAACAGTTTAAACGCTCCTGCATGCCCGACGGCCCCAAAGTCGGATCCGTAAACCTTTCGCCCAGAGGCGATTGGCGTATGCCCAGCGACGCGGAATCTGCACACTGGCAGATATAAATGCACTAGAGCACTAGAGCACTAGAGCACTAGAGCACTAGAGCACTAGAGCACTATTTTCCTCATTCTCCCCTTCCCCCGGATTCACCGACTGATGCGTGACGAGTATTTTGTCGATTCTGACGCCGTCCATATCGACGATTTCGAAGTTGAATTCGGCCCAGGTGACTTTTTCTCCGATTTGGGGTATGTGGCGTAAAAGGTCGAGGATCAGGCCGCTGAGGGTGTTGTAGTCGTGCTCGGGGAAGCGGTCTTCGATGTCGAAGTAGGCCAGGAAGTCGTAAAAGGAGTATTGTCCGTCAACCAGGAAGGAGCCGTCTTCGCGCACTACTATCTGGTCGTCGTCGGGGTGGTCTTCGGTGATGTTTCCTACCAGTGCGTCCAGAATGTCGAACATGGTGATGATTCCCAGAATACTGCCATACTCGTCGGTTACCAGTGCATAGTGGATTTTGGTCTGTTTAAAGAGCTCCAGAATATTGTAGGCATTCATGGTCTCGGGCACAAACTGTGCGGGCCGGACCCACTGATCGAGGGTGGCATCGGGAAGATGAATGGCATCGAACATATCTTTCAGGTAGACCACCCCGACAATTTCGTCGAGCTGGCCGCGCGAAACGGGGTAGACCTGATGAAGATCCGATTTGATTTCGCTGCGGATCTCTTCGAGAGGGCGGTTGATATCGATCCAGACCAAATCGTTGCGGTTGGTCATCAACGAGACGGCTCCGCGGTCGCTCAAATCGAAAACACGTTCCACAATATCCTGCTCTACCTCCTCTATCTCGCCAACACTGGTTCCCTCCTGAATAATGGCCATAATCTCCTCTTCGGTCACTTTGTCTTCGGCCTGATCGGGGATGCCGAGTATTTTAATTACCCAACGGGTACTGGCCGAAAGGAGCCACACAAACGGGGTTGCAACCTTCGAGAGAAAGAGCATAAAGGCCGACATGGCACCGGCAATTTTCTCAGGATGACTCATGGCAATCCGCTTGGGCACCAACTCACCCAGAACCAGTGTGAAGTAGGTGATACAGAGCACTACTATGGTAACGGAAAGTGTACCTGAAAAGGGAGCCAGACTGGGAAAGCCGTCAAACCAGGCCGACAGATCGGAGGTCATTGTCTCACCGCTGAATACACCGGTCAGGATTCCGATCAGCGTAATTCCGATTTGTACGGTCGATAGGAAGTTGTCGGGCCGGGCTGTAAGTGAAAGCGCCCTTTTTGCGGCCGCATCGCCCTTCCGTGACGCGTATTCTAACTTCGATTTACGCGCCGAAACCAGGGCTATTTCCGACATCGATAAAATACCGTTGAACAGAATCAGCCCCAGAATAATCAGAAATTCCATAATGAGACATCTGGTAAAAGTGTTACAAATATATTACTTTTAGATTGATCAGACTTGTTATTTTTGTACCATCTAATCTGCTACTATTGTCTGGAATTGTAACCCTCCGCGTACGTCTGTTTTCGACCCGATTATTTCGGGCCGGTTTGGCGTCTCTTCTGCTCCCGGCAATGGTTTTGCTCTTTATTATCCCGTCGTTTTTCGGAGGGTCTCCCCTTCGGGCCGAGATTCCTCCCGTCCATCTGCCCAAGAGCCATTCGGCTCACTCCCCTTCGCTTGCCGGACGCCTTTACCGTTATATCGATCAAAGCAACAAGAAGCCCGAAACCGGTCGTCCCGATTTCTCGATGGCTGCAGGTCCTGTCTTCTCTTCGGAAGAGGGCCCGGGATTGGCCATGGTGGGCGCGGGCTTTTTTAAAACCGACTCTGTGGGTTCGCTTACCCCCCGTTCGTACATTTCGGGAAGCGTTTCGCTTTCTCTCTCCGGTTCATGGGAAACCCGGATTAAAGGGCACGTGTCGTTTCCCCGCGACAAAATCCGTCTCTGGATTATGGCACAACGTTTTGCCGACCTGGATCGTTTCTGGGGTGTGGGGTACAGTGCCGGGCGGCTCACCGATAACTATCTGGAATGGCGGCTCACCGAATACCGCGGGGCAATAGGCGCGGGATTTGAGGTTCTCCCCCATACCTACGCGGGGCTCAGTACGCAGATCAGTTATCTGAATACCCGCGATATCGATAATCCGCACGAGTTGGCCGTACCCGAAAAATACCCCTTTGCCTGGGGTCTTGGTCCCTGTGTGGAGTTCGACACGCGGTCCAGCCTGATCTGGCCGGATAGAGGGGTGTATTTGCGAGCCGATTACAAAGATTTCGTCTCCTTTTTGCAGAACGACAGTCGTTTTCGGCGGATTGAGCTCACGGCCAACGCCTTTTTCCTCTTTTTCGGACGAAGCGTGCTGGCACTCGACGGCCACATGCTGCTGCATGACGGTACCCCTCCCTGGAGCGAACTGGCAGCCATGGGCAACCATTCGCGTATGCGGGGCTACTACAGGGGGCAGTATCGCGACAAGAATCTGGCCGAGGTTCAGGCCGAATGGCGTCAACCCATCTATCGCCGGCACGGCATGGTTTTTTGGGCAGGAGCCGGCAATGTATTTCCCTCGTTGAAAAGGGTTCGTTCCTCGCAAACCCTTCCCAACGCCGGAATCGGTTACCGTTTTGAGTTCAAACAGCGGCTGCATATCCGGTTAGATGCCGGAATCGGCCGCAACAGCACGGGCGCCTATCTTAACATCGGCGAAGCGTTTTAGCCGGAAAGGGGCTTGCTATTCCTGATACCTCATCAGCTCGTACCAGGCACTGTTCAAGGAGAATTCCGTCTCCAGAAGCGAATCGACCGCACTATAATACAACGAAATTTCGTACAGATACTCAGGGAGAGAGATTTCGCCCTTATCGAAGGCTTTCTGCAATAATTCGCTGTTACTGTAGAGAGCAAGCCTGTTTCGGTAATCGGCAAGATGATTCTGCAGAGTCACTACCTTTTCGTGAATACCTTTCATCCGACTGTAAAACTGCGTAACGGCATCGGTTTCGAGACTTTGTACGGCAACGGTTCTGGCTTTTGCCTCCTTCACTACATTTGCACTCTCCCAAAGCGGAACGGAGAGGCCCACTGTGATACCCTGAAACTGCTCCCCTGTCACCTTTTCGCTCATGTACCCTGCAGAGAGTTTGGGTAAACGCAAAGCAGATTGCAGTTGTACCTCCTTTCCGGCAATGGCAATCTCCTGCTTTACCCATTGCAGAACCGGATTTGTAGTCTCGGCAAGGGCAATCCATTGTTCAAAATCGGTGGGAATAGCCGGCAGGGATAGCCGGCTTTCGGAAATTGAAACAGCCTTCCCTCCGTTAAACGTGGCCAATTCCGACAGGAGGGCGTTTCGTTCAATCTCATTTTTCTCCAACTCGTGCGACAGCTGTAAAAGGTGTACCTGCGCCTTGTTGAACTCTATCAGATTGGCATCGCCCGAACTATATCTCGCATTACTGGCTTCGAAAAGGCGCAGGGCATGGGCATGACGCTTACTCAGCTCCTCTTTTAAGGCATTGTAATACAACAGCTTTACGCAAATAGTAGCCACCTGATACCTAAGTTCGTTACGCTGTTTTTTGTATTCCCACTCAACCTGTCGATCTCGTAATCGGGAAAGCTGGTTTTTGTATTTGTAGGTAGTGGGAAAATCGATCTCCTGCTTCACGGCAATATCAGTACGGTTGCCAATAACCGACGGATTTCCCCACAGATAGTTGAATTCCACTTCGGGATTTTTCGGAAAGAGTCCGGTTTTGTTTGCCAACAGTTCGGCATCTCTGCTCTTTTGCAGGGCCAACAGCGTGGTATTGTTTTTCTCGATCTCTGTCAAGAGCAGGTCGATGGCGTTCTGTGCAGAGAGTCTGCCTCCTGCCAGCACAATCAGGAGGATGACGGCTATGTTTTTCATTTAATGTCGGTTTTATCCATTCGTCTTTGGTTTAGCAAGCTGTACACAATGGGTACAATATAGCTATTCAGCAGCGTTGATGTAATCAAGCCACCCAAAATAACTTTTGCCATTGGGCTTTGAATTTCGTTTCCGGGCAAATCGCCTTTGAATGCCAGCGGAATCAGAGCCAAAGCCGCAGTGAGTGCGGTCATCAGGATGGCATTGAGTCGGTCGGACGAACCATGGGTTACCGTTTCGTATAACGACACTCCCTGTTCCTGCATCCTTTGATAATTGGATATCAGAAGGATTCCGTTTCGCGTGGCAATGCCAAAGAGCGTGATAAAACCAATAATGGCCGGAATACTCAGGATGCCCGAAGTGATCCAGACGGCAAATACCCCGCCTATGAGAGCAAGCGGCAGATTCAATAAGATAATGCCTGCGAGTTTGAAATCTTTAAACTCCTGAAACAGCAACAGAAAGATTACCACCATCGCCATCAGCGAAGTCATCATCAGGGTGCGCGATGCCTTTGATTCGCTTTCGAACTGCCCCCCGTACTCAATCCGGTACCCCTCAGAAAGTGCGATCTTTGCCTCGATATTCTGCCGGATTTCGCC
>CAYVJA010000061.1:7358-14827 GCA_964451605.1 uncultured Bacteroidales bacterium
GCCCACTACGCTGCGTAAATCGCGTTCGGCCACATTGGCCGAGATTACAATCTTGCGTTGTACATTTTCGCGGCCGATGGCACTTGGACCGGAAACAGAGAGAATATCCGCCACCTGTTCGAGAGGCACTTTGCCCTGTTCGGTATCGATCAGTGCCGAACCCAATCCCTCCATCGAACCGGTGTAATCGGGGTGAAAGCGCAATACCAGTTCGAAACTGCGCTGCGCCTCATAGATATCGGCCATCTTCGCGCCGCCGAGTGCCACCTCCACAAACTGGTGGAATTCGGCCAAAGAGATCCCGTACTGCGCCAGCTTGTCGCGATGGGCCCTGATTTGAATTTGCGGCACCTCAACCTGTTGTTCTACATTCACATCCACCAACCCTTCGATATCCGAAATGACCCCCTTAATCTCGTTGGCCTGCGTGTACAAATGGCCGAGGTCATCGCCAAAGAGTTTAATGGCAATATTAGCGCGGGTTCCCGATAGCATATGGTCTATCCGGTGTCCGAGCGGCTGCCCCACGGTGAAGGCAATACCGGGAATACGCGAAAGGGTGAGACGGACATCAGCCATAAATTCGGCCTGAGTGCGCTCTCCGAGATTGAAATTCACATCTATCTCGGCGCTGTTGGTGGTTTGGGAGTGTTCGTCGAGTTCGCCCCTGCCGGTGCGGCGCGCTGTACTGCCGATTTCGGGAATGGCAAGCAGTTCACGCTCTACCAGATTGCCCAGCCGATTGCTCTCTTCGAGCGATGTGCCGGGCTGTGTGATTACCGAGAGGGTTAATGCCCCCTCGTTGAATTCGGGCAGAAAGCTTCGGCCAAAGGTACTGAATGCCGCTACCGAGATCAGAAACAGACCAAATATGGAACCCAGTACAGCCCCCTTGTGTCGTAAAGCCCAGTGGAGCGACCGCTCGTAATGGTGTGTGAGTTTACGGACCAGCCACTTCTCTTTCTCGTTTTTGGCGAGATATTTTGGGTCCGAAAGTACCATTTTTGCCAGGAGCGGTGTAAGTGTCATGGCTACAATCATCGACACAAAGAGCGAAACCATGAAGGCTATGCCCAGCGGTTGCAGCATACGGCCCTCCATCCCTGAAAGAAAGAAGAGGGGCAGAAAAGCCACGATAATGATGAGTGTGGCATTAAAAATGGAGGCCCTGATCTCTTTCGATGCCTCGAACACCACGGTAAAGGCCGTTTGTTGTTCCGATAGGGGTTTTACCCGGTTCTGCCTCAACCGTTTATAGACATTTTCTACGTCGATGATGGCATCGTCAACCAGCGAGCCAATTGAAATGGCCATACCGCCAAGGCTCATGGTATTGATGTTCATTCCCAGCAGGTGTAATACCACAATGGCTCCGAGCAGCGAAAGGGGTATGGCAAGGAGCGATATAAGGGTGGTGCGAAAACTGCCCAGGAACAGGAAGAGGATGATGACCACAAAGAGGGCACCCTCCAGCAGTGCAGATTGCACATTCGAGACGGAGGTCTCAATAAAGTCGGCCTGACGGAATATCCCGGTATCGATTACGATATCGCCCGGCAAACTCTTTTTCAGTTGTTCCAGATTCTGCTCAATTTTTTGCGTTACCTCCAGCGTATTGGCATGGGGCTGCTTAGAGACGGAGAGAATAATGCCAGGTTTGGCATTGCCCGAGGCATACCCCATTTTGGGGGCTGCCCCAATCACCACATCGGCCACATCCTGAATCCGGACAGGTTTTCCGTTCAGCATCCGCACCAGGGTATTGCCCAACTCCTCTGTATCGGACGAACGGGCTATTCCCCGCACCACATACTCATTTTGGTATTGGCGCAAAACCCCTCCGGCCGAATTCTGGCTGATGCCTCTGCAGGCATCGGCCAGTGCCGAAAGCGTTACCCGGTAGTGTTTCATCTTTACCGGATTGGCCAGTACCTGGTACTGTTTGTAGTCGCCCCCGATAATGGTCACCTGCGATACACCCCCTGTCGACAAAATCAGCGGTTTTACGCTCCATTCGGCCAGGGTTCGCAAATCCATCATGCTGGTGCTGTCCGACTGGATGCCCACAAAGAAAATCTCGCCCATTACGCTCGATTGCGGCGCAAGCTCGGGCTGTCCAATACCCAAAGGCAATTGGGCAGCCAGCCCCGCCAGTTTTTCGCTTACAATCTGACGGGCTTTAAAAATATCGGTTCCCCAATCGAACTCCACCCAGACAAAAGAGTACCCCTGCGAGGAGGCCGATCGTACCCTGCGTACATCGGTGGCTCCGTTCACAGCCGTTTCTATGGGGAAGGTAACCAGCCGTTCCACCTCTTCCGAAGCCATTCCATGCGCATCGGTCATAACCACTACCGTAGGTGCGGTAAGGTCGGGGAATACATCTACATCCATGTTTGTGGCGGTTCTTGTCCCAAAAACCACCAACAGCACCGACAACAACAAAACCAGGTATTTGTTGTGCAGTGAAAACTGTATGATCCTGTTCAGCATGACAACCGCAATTAGTGTACATGCCCCGAATGGGGATCGAGTGTACCGGTGGTTTGTGCCAGTTTAACCGGCATGGCCCCCCGGGTTACAATGCGTTCCTGCGGAGAGAGCCCCTGTTTGATCTCTACGGAGATACCATCGGTTCCACCCGGTTGAACCTCTCTTTTTTCGAACCGTTCGGGGGTTATCTGAACCCAGACATAATAGAGCCCCTGCGATTCGAGGAGTGCCGAAACGGGTATGGTGAGCGCATCTTTCCGGCCAGAGGTTTTGAGGAACAACTCTACGAAGCTGCCTGCCACAAAGCTGCCGTTATTTTCTATCTGAAGGGTTACCGGAAGTAAAAAATTGTCGGCACTGGCTGCTTTGGCGTACGACAACACCCTGCCGTGTAACTGCTCTAACGTGTAAGCCACACTGTCGGGCCGGCTTCTGATGGTGGCCGACTCTATCATAGGCAGAAGGGAGGTATAGCGTTGAGGCAGATCGGCGGTGAGTGTCAGGTTTTGGCTCTGTGAAATCACCATAATCGGATCGCCGGCCTCGACAAACGATCCCTGCGAAACCCACAGTTGTTTGATAAAGCCCGACAGGGGGCTTGCGATGGCTTGCCCCGATTCGTTCAGGTTAGTGCTCAGGTTCTCGAATTCTGCCCTGGCGGTTTCGTACTGATTTTTGGCGGCAAGCAGCTCTTTCCCCGATACAATACTATCGGCTGCGAGCGTTTTGGCCCGCGCATAATCGGCATCGGCTTTTTCGAATCGGCTCTTTGCTTCGAGAAGTTTTACGCCCAGGTTGTTTTCGGTAAACCCTTTGTCGGAAAGGATACACAACGTGGCACCCCTCTGTACTGCCATCCCCTGGAGAGGTGGAGTTGCCGGAAACATGACCACCCCGGCCGATTTGGCCGTAACCACCATCTCGCCTGCCGGAGCCGACTCCACTCTTGCGGTGGCTTTGATCACCTGCCCAAAAGGTGTGGTTTGGGGATAATCGGTGGCAAAATCTATTTTCCACGACTGTTCCTTGGTAAACACGGTGGTGTTTACTGTTGCCGGGGCCTCCTTCTCGGCGACAGCATGCGCCTCTTGTTCTGATGCATAGACGGTAATGTGAGGCACTTCGATGGCATAGGTTCCGCCCTGACTTTCTATCTCGAAACGAATTGCACCCATTCCCGCCTGTTGGGGCAGAATATCAAAACTATAGATACCTTTTCGTACAGGTTCCGACAGCGTCTGCCGGCTCTCTTTGCCGCTTACGGTTAAGATCAGGGTAACCCTGCCCTCTGCAAGCGGCTTGAATTGGGGCAGGGAGGTAAAATGCGACAATAGATTCGATGTGTCGCCCACTACAAAAGGATCGGCCTCGGCAAAAAGTTCGAATTCGTTGCTGTAGGCAGTGAGCTGAATCTTAACCTCCTCGTGTTCGGAGGGGTTTTCGCTTTCGCTATGCGAAGGATGGCACGCTGATACACCCAGGATCAACAGAACCATTCGAAAAATATGATTGATCATAATTATTTTCTAAATCTTTAGTATATAAACACATAACCGCTCAAATCCCATTAGAAAACAGGGACTCGAAGAGACGGGATACTAAAAACTCAGACTATGGGAGGGGCTCGTAATCCTGACGAAGCGTAAGCAACCGATCTGTACAACCGGGTAAGAGGGGGCCAGTGCTCTGCCTGAACAATTCTTACGGGTGCTGCCACTTTACACTCGGTGCCCGGAAGGAGAAAGAGTGGCAGATGAAGGGGCGAATGGCCCAAAGAAACAAAGTGACAGAGCCGAAAGGTGTGATTCTGCGAAGCGGGAACAAACTCGCCCAGCGAACAGCTGTTTGCATGGTGATGACCCGGATTTTCGGAGCCCGAATGGCCGGCACCCGAGTGCGAAGCACACGGACATGCGCAATCCGAATTCGCCGCATCTTGCCTTTCTGACGCCTGCTGATGAGAGCAGGAATCGGATGCGAAACAAATCTGCAAGTGATGGTGGTGATGGGGAACAGCAATGTGAGCCAACAGAATAAAGTTGGCCAGCAGAATGAAACCGAGCGCAAGTTTCCTAGTAATCATGATGCAAACATACAACTTTACACGATTCGGATAGCCCGACGGGAGATAGTTCTCTCAAACTTTTTATCTTTGCTTATTAGCTGTTTCACTTTTCAGTTTTGCCTATTTCTCAGCACTTATCTCCTTACCATTCACCATTAAAGCATTGCGCGTCAGCGCAGCACCAGAGCACTCAAAGTGCCAAAGCACTTTGAAGCATTAGAGCACTAGCGCAAAGCGCATTAACCATTCCACACTGAATCATGTCTCTTCTTGAACTCATAATAATTGCGGCCGGATTGTCGATGGATAGTCTGGCCGTAGCCATGACCGGAGGGGTGGTACTGGGCCGCTTCTGTAAACGAAGAGTCGCCACAATGGCCGCCGTATTTGCTCTTGCACAGGCGGTTATGCCGCTGATAGGCTGGACGGTGGGGCTGAGTTTCAGGTCGTTGATTCAAGGTTTCGACCACTGGGTTGCTTTTGGCATTCTGTTGATTTTGGGGATCAAAGGAATCATAGAAGGCCTATCGTCGCACCCCGAAGAGAAGCGCATGGATCCCTTCCAACCTCTCACTCTGCTGATTTTGGCACTGGCCACCAGTATCGACGCACTGGCGGTGGGAATCTCCTTTTCGGTTCTTCGGGTAAACATCTGGCTGGCGGTTACTGTAATCGGGGTGGTCTGCTTTCTGATTTGTGCCGCCGGAACCTGCTTGGGCGTTCGTTTCGGAAACCGAATGGGAAACCGGGTAAACCTTGCCGGCGGAGTGATTCTGATTTTGATAGGGGTAAGAATATTGTATGAACACCTGACAGCAGCCATATGATTAGTGCTCTGGTGCTCTGGTGCTCTAAATAATTGTCTAATTATCACATTATCAAATTATCATGTCGGTTCGCAGGTTTGTAGCTTTTCTGTTGGGTTGTCTGGTGTTGTTTTGTGGTTCGGGTTGCAGTAAGGACGAGCCGCAATCGGGGGAGAATCGTCTGCTTTCGTTTGGGTTTTTGCCTGAAGACAATTCGGCGCTGCCGTTTGCCTGTACGGGTGTGATTGATGATGCATCGGGGCAGGTTGCGGTTTCGGTACCTTATGGAACGCCGCTTACTTCGCTGGTTGCCAGTGTTTCTCTGCCTCCCTTTGCCACGATGAGTCCCACTCCCGATATCGCGAATAACTACTCCTCGCCTCTCCGTTTTACCATAACTGCCCAAAACGGAGCAACCCGCGACTATAGGGTAACTGTTACGGTTCTTCCCAATCTGCGTGTCATTCAGCAGTTTACCTTGTCTAAAAGCAGAAATCCCTACTTAGACCGCGATTACTCGGTACAAATCAATCAGGAGCAATGCACAGGTACGCTCGCTCTTCCGGCCGGTATGCCCATCGATCGGGTTATTCCCACTATAACGGTTCCGCAGGGTTCGTCGGTTTCGCCCGCTTCCGGTTCGACGGTTAATTTCAATGCTCCGGTATCGTTCACAGTAACCGATAATTCGGGTCTCACGCAAAATTATGTCATCACCATCACTTCGGCCGCCGAGACTGCCACGCTGACCTCCTTACTCATCGAAGGAGCTGTCTGCCCTCTCAACACGGCCGATACCACCTATTTCTACGCGTTGCGTGAGGGTGCCACCTCCTTTACCCTCGATGGCACAGGAAATTCGCTCTCCGCATTCCGGATTGAGGGAAAGCAGATTTCGCGGGGTGTAGCCACGCCTCTCTCCTTTTTTGAGCCTGGGAAAAAACTGAAAGTGACTCCTCTGAACCGTCTTGGGAGAGCGGGAAAATCGGTAAATCTTGTCCTCACCTCTCTTCCGGTTGTAGCAATCGAGGTGGACGCTGCCATTGTGAATGAGCCCAAAGTGGAGTGTTTTGTGGCCCTGATAGATCCTTCGGCAAAAACCAACCGGGCCGAACACTATTTTCCCCGTCACAGAGCCGGTATTGAGATCAGGGGAGGTATGGCACAAGGAGCCGCTAAGAAGTCGTACTCACTCGAATTTCGGCAAGATCACTCCGACGAAGAGGTGCTGCAGGGAACCGAACTGTTTGGGTTGCGCGACGACGGCGATTGGATTCTCGATGCCATGAATGTCGACCGGGCCCGGATGCGCAACCGTCTCAGCACCGATGTCTGGAATGCCATCAACACGCTCCCCTATGCTGTAACGGAACCCAAAGCCCGAAACGGTACACGGGGTCGCTTTGTTGAGCTGATTATTAACGGAAGTTATCAAGGTCTCTATTGCATGACCGAAAGGATCGACCGCAAACAACTCAATATTGATGCGGAGGAGGGAATGATGTACAAAGGAACAGGTTGGTCGACGGCCACCGAGTTCATCAGCGGAGAGGCATCGTTCAACAACATCTACGACAGCTGGAGCGGGTGGGAGTTAGAATATCAGGGCACGAACCATATCCAGGCAGTTCCATCCGTCAAATGGGAACCCCTGCGAGACCTCATCCGGTTTACCGTGAATGCATCCGACGAAGAGTTCATAGCCCAAATTCCGAATCGGTTCGACCTCACAAATCTGGCCGATTACCTCCTCTTTATGAACATTGTGGGAGCCGACGACAATACCGGGAAAAACTGCTTCTTCTCCTTTTACAGCAGCAATTTCTCCCAATTTTTCATCACCCCGTGGGATCTCGACGGCTCCTGGGGTCGCAAATGGAGTGGTGCGAAAATAGACCTGCGCGAAGATGACTTTATCGGCGTGACAGGCCCCATGCGGGTCGACTCGCGCTACTGCCGGCCGAACGCCTTCTTCCAGCGAGTGATGGCCCTGAACCCCGGCAATTTCCGCCAGATCCTGCAACAACGCTGGACTCTCCACCGCTCCGGCGAATTGACCTACAACCGATTCGCCGAACGCCTCAACACCTACGGCACCCTCCTCA
>CAYVJA010000062.1:0-11141 GCA_964451605.1 uncultured Bacteroidales bacterium
ACTTTAACGACCTTGTGCTGGGTTACCGTATGAATACGGTTACCAATGCATCCGACAAGGTGGTGAACCAGATTTATACCTTTAAGGTTCGCGCCATTGGGGCCGGCTTGCACAACGGTTTCGGTTTCCAGATCGGGTCGGTGGTTCCTTCGGCCGTGGTCACTGTCTCGGGTACACAGGCCGGTTCGGGCTTCTCGTTGCTGCCCAGTGGCGCTGAGGCCGGGCAATCGAAGGCTACTGTGATTGTATTCGACGATGCTTTCCGCTTTTTTGCTTCGTCGGGTCAAATGGTAAATACCGACAAAATCTATCCCGAACTTCCGGCCCAGACCGTTACGGTTACGGTTAGCTATCAGCCTAATCAGCTCTCTGTGAGTCAGGTGAATGTGTCGGCCTTTAATCCCTTTTTGATTATCAATGACGATCGTACCCGCGAGGTGCATATGGCAAACCATCTGCCTACCGATTTGGTGAATACCGATATTTTCCAATCGTACGATGATGCCACCATTCCTTCGCAATCGAAATATTATACTACCGGACAGAACCTTCCCTGGGGGTTGAATATCCCTTATGAGGTGAGGTATCCCGTTGAGAAAGCCGATTTTACCGGCGCCTATCTGAAGTTCGCCGCCTGGGCCTTGAGTGGGGGGACCTCCTATACCGATTGGTATCTTGATCTGCCCGGTTACCGAAACGGGGAGTTGCTTTATTGATAGTTTTTTGTTATATTTGGTCTGATCGGCCGAGGTTGATTGCCCCGGCCGATCCTGTTTTCGGGTTGCTTAATTTTTCTGCTATGAGAAGATGGATCCCGCTTTTTTGTCTGCTTTTTGTGTCGTGCGTCGATGATACGCCAAAAGTCGATCCCGGTACGGGATTGGTTGTTACCATAGCGCCTGCCCAGTTTGACTGGAGCATGATTTCGACGGTGAATCTTCGGGTTACCGGAATGGCTACCCCGGTGCCGGTTCACAATACGTTGACGGTGGCATTTCGCGATGGAACGGCTTTTTTCCGGAGATGGTCGCTGATGAGCGAGAGTGTTACGTTGCCGCTATCAGTCCCTTCTTCTACCGACTCTCTGGTGGTTTCGTTTGGATCCATTCAGAAAAGGCTGCCTGTTGAGGAGGGTGAGGTGTTGTTCAATTATATCACCCCTAACCTCGAGCCTGAACTGATTATAGTCCCCGACATCTGATATTGATCCCTGTTTGAGAGGAGGTGTATGATGAAGAAAATTTGGCTTATTCTTTTTTCTTTTCTGCTTTTTTCCGGGCCGATTGCCTCGCAGTCGGTTGTTATCGATTTTGAGTCGGGCAACCGGAGTCTGGATGCATCGCATTGCTGGAATATCTCCACGTTGATCTACTCGTCGTCGGGAGCCCTTTTTGGTTCCTATTCGGGCGAGACGGGGAGTCTGAATCAATCCTATCCCTACAACTACTATGTAATGACCCCATGGCTTCGAGCGAGCGGCGGAAACATTACCTTCTCGGTTGCTCTCACTAACCGCCCAGCCGGTTCCAGATGGATTGAGGTGGCTATTATTCCCTATGCAGCATCGGCTCCGAATAAAGAGGGTACACGCGATCTGATCTATACCTATACCTATGCAAACCCGCGAGAAACGCAGGTTCGCAACTTTTCGGTGCCGATGCCTGCCGAGTATATTTCGAATAGTGTTCCCTGCCGTGTGATGATCAGTTTCTGTGGCTCGCAGGGTAGCGGGAATGGTTATGTCGACAATATCGTGGTGCCCGGCACCTATCATTCCGATCCTTCCGCTAATTGCACTCCGCTGGCACCTCTGAACGATACCGACGGGGACGGGATTGACGATGATAAGGAGGCTTATCCGGCCGACCGTTATCGGGCCTATAACAACTATTTCCCCTCCGAGAGCGGTTATGCTACGCTCCTGTTCGAGGATAAGTGGCCCGGGAAGGGCGATTACGATTTTAACGACCTGGTGATGAGTTATCGGATTAATTCGGTAACCAATGCTGCCGGGCAGGTGGTTGAGCAGAAGTACACCTTTGTAATCAGAGCCATCGGGGCCTGGTACCGAAACGGATTCGGCTTCCAGCTCACCGGGGTGAACCCTGCTTCGGTTCGTTCGGTTTCAGGCACCCAAATGCTGAATCAACCCTACCCGGTTCCCGGTACGGAGTATGTAACCCAGTATCAGTTTAACGCCAATGGACTGGAGAGCGGCCAGACACTCCCTACGGTTATTGTCTTTGACGACGCTTTTAAGGTGGCCGGTATCGAGAATGTACTGATGAATACCGATAAATCGCTTCCTCCTGTTGCCACCCCCACGGTTAACCTTACGGTTACCTTTATGGAGAATGGAGTTGCCGGGTCGGGCGGTCCTGTACAACTTTCACAGTTAACACAGGCGCTCTTCAACCCCTTTATGGTCATTAACGGCGACCGTCGCCGCGAAGTGCATCAGGCCCATTTCCCGCCCACCGATTTGGCCGTGACCACGGTTTTTGGCCTGATCGACGACGCCTCCGTTCCCGAAGAGGACATTTGGTACGTAACCCGCCAGAACCTTCCCTGGGTGCTCAACATCCCTTATTCCATTCCCTACACCCGTGAATATCTGCAGATAGACTTTGGCTATCTGAAGTTCCTCGATTGGGTGGTTTCGGGGGGCACGTTGTATACGGATTGGTATATGGACAAAGCAGGGTATCGGAATAGTACAGCATTGTATTAGCTGCTGCAAGTGCTAATACAATGCTGTACTATTCCGAGTGCTCTGGTGCATTGAAGCGCTTTTGCGCTTCAAGTGCTGCGCTTCGCGCGAGTGCTCTGGTACATCGAAGCGCGTGCGCGCTTCAAGAGCTCTGGTGCTGCGCTTCGCGCTAATTATCGAATTATCTAATCATCTAATTGTTATGCGGTACGGGTTTTTGGTTTTGGTGTGGTTGGTGTCGCTGCAGGCGGCGGGTCAGGATACGGTGTTTGTGCAGCAGGTGAATTCGCCTTTGTTGATTGACCGTACGGATAATGTGTTGGTTCGGTTGCGGGTTAAGGTCGATGCGCCTTCAATGTTTCGGGGGGTGAGGTTGAATGTTTCGTCGGTTTCGGTTAAGGATGAGGCGATTAACGCGGTAAAGGCGGTTCGTCTTTTTTATGCCGGAACGGAGGCGCCTCAGCGGGCTTCGGGCTTTTTTATGGCCCCTGTGGGCTATCTTTCGTCGGGAACGCCGGGTGCAACGCTGGCTGCAAATCGCTCCTATTCGTTGATTCAGTCGGAGGTGAAAAACCCGAAGGGGGAGGTGTTGCTGGGTTCGGATCAACCGTTGTTTGCCGGTATTCACTATTTCTGGGTGAGTGTGCAGTTGCAGCCTAAAGCTCCGTTAACCGCCAGGCTTTCGGCTTCGGTGGCTTCGGTATTGCTCGATGGGGGAGAGGCTCCGTTGCAGCAGGTGGGTCAGAAACCGCCGTTTTATCGGTTGGGTGTCGGGGTTCGCCATGCCGGCAATGATGGCTCGGCGGCTTTCCGGATTCCCGGGTTGGTCACTTCGAATATAGGCACGTTGCTGGGGGTGTACGATGTGCGCTACAACAACAGCGCCGATCTGCAGGAGCATGTCGATATCGGGTTGAGCCGCAGTACCAATGGCGGACAGAGCTGGGAGAAGATGCGGATTATTATGGATATGGGTACTTTTGGCGGTCTGCCGGAGGGCCAGAACGGGGTGGGCGATCCTTCGATTTTGGTGGATACCCAAACGGGTTATATCTGGGTGGTGGCTGCCTGGACGCATGCCATGGGCAACGGCAGGGCGTGGGTGAATTCCCGTTCTGGAATGTCGGTAAACGAAACGGCGCAGTTGATGATGGTGTACAGTAAGGATGATGGCAAAACCTGGTCGAAGCCGATTAATGTGACCTCTCAGGTGAAAGATGGCTCGTGGCGTTTTCTGCTGCAGGGCCCCGGACGGGGTATCACAATGGAAAACGGTACGCTGGTGTTCCCGGCGCAGTTTATTAACGATAAGGGGGTTCCCTCTTCGTGTGTGATGTACAGTACCGATCGGGGGAAAACCTGGAATCTGCATACGCCCGCGCGGCCCAATACCACCGAATCGGCAGTAGTGGAGATCGAGCCCGGTGTCTTGATGCTCAATATGCGCGACGACCGGGGCGGAAGCCGAGCTGTGATGATTTCGAACGATATGGGCAAAACCTGGACCGATCACCCCTCAACCCGTTCGGTGTTGCAGGAGCCGGTTTGTATGGCCAGCCTGATCCGGGCCAAAGCCTCCGAAAACAGCACAGGACGCGACATTCTCTTCTTTAGCAACCCCAATAGCACCCAGGCACGCCGTAACATCACCATTAAGGCCAGCCTCGACAGCGGACTCTCCTTTCCTGCCGAACACCAGGTACTCCTCGACGAAGAGAGCGGCTGGGGCTACTCCTGCCTCACACTCATCGACAAAGAGACCATCGGCATCCTTTACGAAAGCAGCGCAGCGCATATGGTGTTTCAGGCAATACCGGTGGCAGATTTTTTTCGCTAACATGCGCTGACGCGCAAATGGTTAATGATTAATCCATTATACGCGCAAGCGCGAAACTTTATTAGTGCATTGCGTCTTTTTCGCGTTTGCGCGTTTAAAAAGATTTACCATTAACCATTCTTCATCCACCATTCCGTGAGATTTCCGAATTCTATTCAGTGAGATTTTGTTGATTATAGAATTCAGAAAATTTCGAAAAGGTGGTTTGGAAGGCTTCGTTAACCTCAGTGGCGATGGATTCGCGGGCGGGGAAGGGCTCTTCGTGTTTGTAGGGGTAGATAAAATGGTCGGTATCGACGCGGATGGGAATGTCTCTTTTGCGCCCTTGTAGGGTTGATGCTACTTCGTAGTAGGGGATTACACTGTCGTTTTCGAGGGCGATGGCGTAGATTCGGTTGGCAAGCCGACGGAAGGCGGTTTCGCGCTCATCGCACAGTTTGTTGTAGTTGAGGAGGCTCAGGAAGTTGTACCCTTCGGGATGCAGCTCCGGCTCTTGCAGAAAGTGCGCCATCCATGGGTCCCCGGCAAGGTGCTGGTCAAGGTAGCGTATGATGTAGCGATAGAGCGCCTGTTCGGTTTCGCTGTCCATGATGGCTTTATTGACGGGGGTCATCCGGCTGAAGGCCGCTCCGCTGCAGAATAGGCAGAGTTTCGATGTTTCGAAGTGGCCGCCGGGGTTGGTCATGAGCAGGGTCTGAGCCAAAAGGCCGCCAATGGAGTAGGCAAAGAGGTGGAAGCGGGTGGTGGTGCCGAGTATGGGATAGAGGCCCTGTCGGGTGTTTTCGATAAACTGAACCACATCGTAGTAGCTCTGCAATCCCGACCAGAGAAACCGTTGGGGGTTGGTCTGCAGACGGATGCTAATGGCGGCATTTACAAACGATGAGGCGTAGATACCCGGGCACTGTGCCACGCGCTTTTCGCTCTCAGCAAACATGAGTCTGCGGTCGCTCCAGGCCAACGGAGCCCGGTTCATATGAAAGGCTATGGGAAAGAGAATCACCGACATTCCGGTTTGTTCAACCAGGGCTTGTGCCCACGGAAAGTACTTCTGCCACGATTTTTCGTTGAACCCGTGAAACAGCAATATGGCCTCCGGGTTGCCCTGCCCGGCTGCCGGGCTGAAGATATGGATGGTAAATTGCCGGTTTTCTTCGATATCGGCGTCGTGCCCTCTCAGTAAGATATCGGCATCGTCTGTGCAAGGACTCCCGCCGTAGTCAACGTTAGAGGGTTTAAAGTTGTGTTGAACGCAGTGGTGAACGGGACTGCCCGGCAGGATATGGCAGTGTGTTGAAAGAAAATCGATATTGTCGACCCGAACTGACGGGTTGGGAAAAATTTGTCGGGCTTGGGTGGAGATGCTGTTTCTGAGATTCTTAAAGAGGTCGATATACTGCATGGCACAGAACTTTGGGTGTATGGTACTTTCCGCTTACCCCCGCTCCGGCCGGATGAACCGGGATCGTGCTATCTCGACTCGAGCCTTCCGAGCAGGGTGTCGCGGTAGTTGGCACCTATTGGTAATTTAACGCCCGAAAGGGTCACTAAATTGCCTTCAAGGGTCTCTAAATAGCGGAACGAGATGATATACGACTTGTGAATCCGTACGAACTCTTGCGAAGGTAGCGCTTCTTCCAGATCTTTTAACGAGTAAAGAGCGGTTATCTTTTTGTGTAGCGTATGAAAGGTTACATATTCTCGTTGCCCCTCTATGTAGATCAGGTCGGGGAAATTGATTTTATAGAGTTTATGGTCGGCCTTCACCACAAGATAGTCGGGGGTCATATTGGTGAGCCTTGGTTCTTCGCGCTCCTCGTCCAATCCCGTTCCGGTATTGCCGCCTCCTGCAGCACCCGCAGTCCCTGCAGCACCTGCAGATCCGGAAGTTCCGGCCCCCCCGGAGGTTCCGGCAGTATCGGTTGCCGATCCCTTTCCCACGCCCGAAACCGGCGTGGAGAGTCGACCCAATGCCTTGTTGATAGCCTGCAAAAACCGGGGGAAAGCAATGGGCTTAAGCAGATAATCGGTAGCCTCAATCTCGTAACTTTCGATGGCATACTCCGAGTACGCGGTAGTAAAGATAATCTGCGGCCTGTACTTTAACGTCCTCACCATATCCAGACCCGTTAAATCGGGCATCTGAATATCGATAAGCAAAATATCGATATTCTTCGATTGCAACTGCACCAACGCATCCAGCGCATTCGAACACTCCCCTTCAAGCACAAGCGCAGGCACCTTCTGCACATACTCCATCAATAACTTGCGGGCAGGATACTCGTCGTCGACAATCAGGACGTGAAATCTGGGATAATTCATAATGATGTGATAATGTGGTGATGTGACAATTCGATAATTCGGAGATTTGGAAATTTGCAGATTATTCGCGCTTGCGCGTATTAACCATTCACCATTAACCATTCACCATTAACCATTCACCATTAACCATTAACAATTAATAAGTTGGTTGGTCCAATCGGCAAGCGAGGCGGGAATGCTGAGTAATCGGTTGGTTTTCTTTAGGTTGTTCATTGAGTAGCGTATGCTGAGGGTGGGTTCGAATTTGGATGTGTAAACCGCCAGGCTTTTTCCGCTGATTCGGTTTTCCGCTTTTACTTCTATCGGTATGATATGTGTTCGTTGTTGGAGGAGGAAGTCGACCTCGGCTCTGTTTTCTGAACTCCAGTAGTAGGGCAGGCCATCGGATTGTGGAATAAGTGCCTGTAAAATGGCATTCTCGGCTAAGGCTCCTTTGAACTCAATATATCCGGCGTTGCCCGATAAAATGGCTTCGGGCGAAAGTTTGGCCAGACGTCGCAAGATACCACAGTCGAATGCGTACACTTTGAATGCCGACAGAGCCTGGTAGGCACTTAGAGGAATGCCGGGTTTCGCCACATTGAACACGCGATAGATCAATCCTGCCTCTTCTAACCAAAGCAATGCATCCTCGTATTCGCGGGCACGGGCACCGGTTTTGACTACTTTGTAGAGGAATTTTCGGTTTTCTTTGGCTAGTTGAGAGGGTAGCGAATTCCATAAGTTTTGGATTCGTGCAATATCAACCGGTGCTGCATATTTGGAGAAATCGAGTGTGTAAAGGTCCAGGATATTTTGTAAGACATTTTCGATGGTTTGCATTCCTTCGTTTCCGAGTAGCGCAGAAACCGCTTCGGGCATACCTCCGCATATGAGGTATCGCTTATATTCAATGGCCAATTTGTGCAGAATGATTTCGGGTAGTGGTTCAATCTGTTTCAGGCTGTTGACATAGTTGAAGGTTTGAGGATCGGAAGCACGCAAAAACTCTTTAAAGGTTATGGGGTACATCCGGAAGAGCTGAACTTTTCCTACCGGAACCGACATTTTTTTCTTGCGAACGGCTACGCCTAACAACGAGCCTGCAGCAATAACGTGATATTGAGGAGCCTCTTCGCAAAAGTATTTTAGGCTGTTGAGGGCTCCTTCGCACGCCTGAATTTCATCGAATATCAGAAGCGTCTTTCCCGCAACGATGGGTACAGTAGTGAAGAGGGAGAGCTCTTTCAGGATGCGCTCTGTCTCTTTCGTTTTCTCGAAGATACCTGCCAATTCCTCAGTCTTTTCAAAATTGAAGGTAGCCACATAATCGAAACAGGTTTGTCCAAACTCCTCCATGACCCAACTCTTTCCGGTTTGGCGAGCTCCTTTTAACAGGATAGGTTTGCGAACCTCCTGCTCTTTCCATTGCTTGAGCTGCTCGATGATATCACGCTGAATCTTCATAGAATCACCTTTTATGTGCAGTTTATGTGTAGCGATTCACATTATCCGCACGAATCTTTGGCAAATATAGAAATAATAATGGTTAGTGGTGAATGGTTAATGGTTAATGGTGAATGGTGAATGATGCGCGCAGCGCGCATCATTCACCATTCACCATTAACCATTAAACAGCAGCGTCAATTCACTTCTGAACTGTTTGTCGGTTTGGTCTGTCTGCAGGGTGTAGCGGCCGGGGAAGGTGAGCTCGAGGCGTTGTTTTACGTTGGCTATGCCTACGCCGCCGGTTCGGCCTTTGGAGGTGGCAATCTGCGGGGCAACGCTGTTTTCGGTGAGGAGGTGGAGGGTGTTGTCGCGGAGAGTGAGCCCGATGCGTATGTAACCCTCTTTGTTGGCTTCGATCCGGCTGTGTTTGAAGCAGTTTTCTATGAAGGGCTGCAGGATCATGGGGGGGATGAGGGCGTGGGGTTGTTCGATGTGTTGAACGAATTCTACGTTTCGGCTTTCGCCGATACGCATTTTCTGGAAAGAGAGGAAGTTTTCTATGTATTGTACCTCTTTCTCAACGGGGACTTTTTCGGCAAGACAGTCGTCGGTAACGTAGCGCAGCATGGCAGAGAGGTGCAGGATGCTTTCGGCGGCGTTTTCGTCGTGGGTGTAGACCATGCTGTAGATGTTGTTGAGGGCGTTAAAAAGGAAGTGGGGGTTGATCTGCGATTTCAGGAAGCGCAGCTCCATCTGGCTCTTTTCGTATTCGAGCTGCGCCGCCTTTTGGGTCATCTCTTTGGCTTTTACGGTGGAGTGCTCGATGGTGGCCATGAAGTAGGCCGCTCCCAGCAGAATGGTCGATTTAAAGATGGGGTAGATGAGAGGGTTGTTGCGGGGAAAGTCATTTGCCACAATATGGGTGAAGACCCACCGCTCCAGGGCTACGGTTCCCCATGTCATAAGAAGCAGAATCACTGAGGATATCAGGATATAGCCAAATTGGTTGCCTTTATCCAGGTATCTCGGAATTAAAACCTTTTTGGCCAAAATAGTGATGAAGAGCATTCCCGCAATAGAGAGTGCCGATAATACGGCCGAGCCCTTTACGTCGTAGCGCGATCCGCCGATAAAGAGGAACAGGTAGATACCTCCCCATACCAACAGATCTGTGCTGTTGGCTTTTAGGTGTTGAAGAAGCGGGTTCTTTGCCATACGATGTAAAAGGGTTCGTCGGCAAAAGTAGCTTCGTAGAAAATTGTTTTCCATTTTTTTCAATCAACAGGCAGGTTTTCTCAGCAAAATGAGGGCCGAAGTTTTGATTGAGATTCTGGCCCGTTTGGTTGAAAATATTTTGTCTCTGTGCGCTATTCTTACACTTTTGCGCATCCTTTTGGGGCTGCTAAATCCCATCAGGTTGAACAAAAATAATTAATTCATGAATAGCATGTTGTCAAGAAGTTTCCATTTTGCTGCGGTGTTGCTGTTTCTTTCGGCATTCTCGCTCGAAAGAGCTAAGGCCGAAGATGTACCGACAGTTGCAGTAAGAGCTGTTGCGGCCGATGCCGATACGGTGTGGCTTTCGCTCGATGAGGCGGTGGAGAGGGCCATTAAGAATAATACCGGCCAGAAGGTGGCTGCCCGTGAGGTCGAGAAGACGGAGTGGGCTAAAAAAGAGAGCCGCGCCGCTTTGTTACCCTCTCTTTCGGCTACCGGGGTCTATACCCGCGTGGTGAAGAAGCAGGTGATGGCGTTGACTATGGGCGGACAAACCAACCGCATTGCGGTAGGTACCGATAACTCCTATTACGGCGGGTTTAACTTTTCGTTGCCGCTCATTGCGCCAACCGCCTGGGAAACCGTTAAGAAGGCCGAACTTGATATCGAAGCCGCCGAAGTGGCCGCGAAGGTCTCAGGGAATGCGCTGGTGCAACAGGTAAAGCAGGCCTATTTTTCGATTTTGCTGGCGCGCGAGTCGAAGCGTGTTTTGCAGCAGGCCTACGATTTGGCCCTCTACAATGCGAAGATGGTTTCGGAAAAATTCGATAAAGGGTCGGTTTCGGAATATGATAAGCTGCGTGCCGAGGTGCGGGTAAAGAACCAGAAGCCGCCCCTGGTGGCTGCAGAGCTCTCGGAGGCGCTATCTTCTATGAAGTTGCGTGTATTGATGGGCGACGATCCCGAAACTCCTATCTGTTTTTCGGGTTCCATCAGCGACTACGCAGGCAGGATGGTGGCCATTTCCGATACCGAAGGTCTGTTAGAGAAGGCCGCCAATCATCCGGAGTTGTATGCCCTCGATGTGCAGAGCCGGTTATTGATGCAGTCCGAAAAGATGGTGAAGATGGCCTATCTGCCCACACTTTCGGCATCGGGGAATTATCAGTGGACCTCTCTCAATGAAGATTTTAAGATAGGTAGTTATCGCTGGACCCCATACAGTACTGTGGGTCTTTCGTTGAATATTCCCCTGTTCGACGGCGGACAAAAGGCCATGCGCCTGAAACAACTTCGGTTGTCGGCCGAGACGCTCGACGACCGGGCCGAGGAGTTGCTGCGCGGGCTGAACCTTGAGGTTCGAAGCGCTTTGATGAGTATGCAGAATGCCCTTGAGGAGCTCGATTCGAATCGTGCCGGTGTTGAGGGTGCCGAGAAGGCCTATGCCATCAGTACCAAGCGGTACGAAACCGGTGCCGGCACACTGCTCGAGTTGAACGATTCGGAGATGACCCTTACACAAAGCCGTTTGGCTTATCAACAATCCATTTATAACTATATGGTGGCCAAGACCTACGGCGGCAAGTTCAACCTCCGCTTCGACGACACCAACCCGGAGACCGAGTC
>CAYVJA010000062.1:11151-12334 GCA_964451605.1 uncultured Bacteroidales bacterium
CGAGAAGGCCACCGGCGAATATGTCGATCTAATAGAACCCCTTAATTAAATTCTGGTATGAAGAATCTTGTTTCACTGATTTCGGTTGTTGTGCTTTCTGTTTCGGTTCTCGCTTCGTGCGGTACAAAGAACGCGAAAAATACCCCTGTGGAGGCAGCTCCCGAGGCGGTACAGGTTGAACTGGCCGAAGCACGGTTAATAAATAGTCCTCAGACGGCCGAATTTTCGGCGACTGTCGAGGCAGATGTGGTGAATAAAATTGCGCCCGCCATGGCCGTGCGTATCGATAAAATTTTTGTGGAAGTAGGCCACCAGGTTAAGGCCGGTCAGAAACTGGTTCAAATGGAGTCTTCGTCGCTGATTCAGGCCGAAACCCAGCTCAAGAACCTGGAGGCCGACTTTATCCGGATTGACGAGTTATTTAAGGTGGGCGGCGTTTCGCGTGCCGAATGGGACGCAAAAAAGACTGCCCTGGAGGTGTCGCGTACTGCTTTCCGTAACTTGCAGGATAATACCTTCTTAACCAGTCCTGTTTCGGGAGTGGTAACTGCCCGCAATTACGACAATGGCGATATGTATGCTATGGCAAATCCCATTTTGGTGGTCGAACAGATTACCCCTGTTAAGTTGTTGATAAATGTCTCGGAGTCGTATTATACCGGATTGAAGAAAGGTATGCCGGCCGAAGTTAAGCTCGATGTCTATGGTGAGGAGTTGTTCAACGGAACCGTATCGCTGATTTACCCCTCAGTCGATCCGACAACCCGCACCATCCCGGTTGAGGTTACCCTTCGCAACGCCGATCAGCGCGTACGTCCCGGGATGTCGGCAACGGTTGTGTTGCACCTGGGCGATGCCGAAAGGGTGGTTGTACCCGATCGTGCCATTGTTCGCCAGAGCGGAAGCGGCAATCGCTATGTTTTCCTCTACGATAACGGAAAAGTCTTGTTCCGCGAGATAACCATCGGCCGTAGAGTAGATTCCGATTACGAGGTGATCTCGGGTCTTTCGGCAGGCGACAAAGTAGTGGTGTCGGGGCAGAACAGGCTGAATGAGGGAACAAGGGTAATTGTGCTTTAATGCGCGACGCGCATTAAAGCACAATGGTTAACTATCAATAAATTAGCACGCGCAAGCGCGAAAAAATATCGAATTGTCACATTGTTTTTGTTTGATTTAATCG
>CAYVJA010000062.1:12344-14677 GCA_964451605.1 uncultured Bacteroidales bacterium
ACAAGTGTAACAGTGAAATAGTGCTCTGGTGCTTTAGTGCTCTAGTGCTGCGCTTCGCGCGAGTGTAACAGTGATTTTTGTTTGATTAAATTGTGTTAAGATGAGTATATATGCAACTGCTGTAAAGCGTCCGGTTACCACGGCTTTGTTGTTTGTGGCGGTGGTGATTCTGGGTCTTTTTTCGCTGAGTCGGCTTTCGATCGATTTGCTCCCGGAGATTGAGACCAATCAGTTGATGGTGATTACTTCGTATCAGGGGGCGAGTGCTTCGGATGTGGAGACGAATGTGACGAAGCCGCTTGAGAATGTGTTGAATACGGTGAGCGATCTGAAGCATGTTACTTCGCAGTCGAAGGAGAATACTTCTATTGTTACGCTCGAGTTTAATTATGGAACCGATATCGATCAGGCCACTAACGATGTGCGCGATAAGCTTGATTTGATTGAGAATCGGTTGCCCGACGGGGTGGATAATCCCATTATTTTTAAGTTCGGTACCGACGATATCCCTATTCTGGTGCTTTCGGTTACGGCCGATAAGAGTTTCCCGGCTTTGTATAAGATGCTCGATGATAAGGTATCGAATCCTTTGCAGCGTATTTCGGGGGTTGGGGCTGTTTCCATTATGGGTGTGCCCCAACGGGAGGTCTATATCTATTGCGATCCCTCGAAGATGGAGTCGTATAACCTTTCGGTTGAGGCGATTGCCGCTGTGGTGGGAGCCGAAAACCGGAATACCCCCCTGGGTTCGATGGATATGGGCAGCAATACCTATGCGCTCAGGGTGCAGGGTGAGTTGTCGGATGTTCGCCAGCTGGAGAATCTGATTGTTTCGAATGTCGGGCAAAAGACCATCTATCTGCGCGATGTGGCTCGTGTAACCGACGGTCTGCAGGAACGGGCCCAGGAGGTCTATATCGACGGAGGCAAAGGGGGGCTGTTGATTGTGCAGAAGCAGTCGGGTGCCAACTCTGTGGATATTGCCAAAAAAGTGCAGGAGGAGCTTGTGCAGATTTCAACACAGTTGCCTCCTGATGTGAAGATCGGTGTGATTGCCGATACCTCCGAGAATATCGTCAATACCATCGATTCGCTTACCCGTACGGTAATCGAAACCCTGGTGATTGTGATGCTTGTGGTGCTCTTTTTCCTGGGGCGTTGGAGGGCAACGTTGATTATTGTAATTACCATCCCCATCTCTTTGATTGCTTCGTTTGCCTATTTGATGATTTCCGGCAATACCATCAATATTATTTCGTTGAGTTCGTTAAGTATTGCCATTGGTATGGTGGTCGACGATGCCATCGTGGTTCTGGAGAATATCACTACGCACATTGAACGGGGTAGTAAGCCGATGCAGGCTGCGGTGCATGCTACCAACGAGGTGGCCGTTTCGGTTGTGGCTTCGACGCTTACGCTGATTGCAGTGTTCCTGCCGCTTACTATGGTTACCGGTTTGGCCGGTATGCTCTTCGAACAGTTGGGTTGGGTGGTCACTATTATCATGACCCTCTCACTGGTGGCTTCGCTGATGTTGACCCCTATGATGAGTTCGCGTATGTTGGCCCGCGATAAGGGGAGAAGCCGTTGGTTCTCTGTGATTTACTCTCCGATTGAGCGTTTCCTGGCATGGTTTGATGGTGTATACGCGGCCATCCTGAGTTGGTCGGTTCGACATCGTACGGTTGTGGTGATCCTGGCTGTGGCTCTCTTTGTTTCGAGTATGGCGCTGGTTTCACAGGTGGGGTCCGATTTCTTCCCGTCGCAGGATAACGGCAGAATCTCGGTGGAGATTGAGATGCCCATTGGTACGCGAATGGAGGTGGCCCGTACTCTGGGGAAGCAGATTGACAGCACCTGGCGCCAAAACTTTCCCGAGATTGTAACAGGCAGTATTTCGGTGGGACAAGCCGATGCCGATAACACCTTTGGAACCATCCAGAGCAATGGTTCGCATATTATCTCCATGAATATTAAGCTCGATAAATTGGAAAATCGTACCCGTTCGATGGCCGAAATCGGCGATTTGATGCGTGAGGATCTGCGTCATTATCCCGAAATCTTCACCTCGAAGGTGACTACCGGCGGTTCGGGAGGAATGGGTGGTCAGACTGCTTTGGAGATTGATGTGTTCGGTCAGGATTTTTCTGCCACCGACTCCATTTCGAGGCTTCTTGCCGATAGGTTCCGCACGATTCCCGGAGCTTCGGAGGTTTCTATCAGCCGTGACGAATATGTTCCTGAATACCAGATCGATTTCGATCGCGATAAGCTCTCTTTACACGGGCTGAATTTGTCCGGTGCTGCCAGCGCAGTCCGGGGGCGGGTGAATG
>CAYVJA010000063.1:0-9842 GCA_964451605.1 uncultured Bacteroidales bacterium
CCTTCATCCTTGCCCGCTTATCTGAATCCGGTCTTCATGGCGTATCAGGACCTCTCCTGAAAAGGTCCGGCCGGGATTGTGCAGGAACGGCAAAAAGTGTAACTTTGAAGTTTGTAACAATTCTAACTATTAATTGATTCCGTCATGGGTATTCTCGATAAAATTCTCCTCTCGTTATTTGGTAATAAGGCACAGCGCGACTTAAAAGAAATAGAGCCGTATGTAAAAGCCATTCAGGAGGCTTATGGTGGCGTTGCCGCGCTCTCGAACGACGAACTGCGTGCACTCTCGGCCGATATCCGTAATCAGGTACGGGGTTCATTGCAGGAACAGGAGTCCGAGATTGAGCGCTTAAAGGCGGAGGCAGAATCGAGTCAGGCCGATCCCGATGCAGTAGAGGAGATCTATTCGCGCATCGATAAAATTGAGAAAGAGATAAACCTGAAAATTGAGGATAAACTGAATGAGGTTCTTCCTGTGGTCTTTTCCATTGTTAAAGAGACGGCTAAACGTTTCAAGGAAAATGAGACGCTCGATGTTACAGCTACCCAATTCGATCGCGATTTGGCGGCAACCAAAAATCATGTAACCATTTCGGGCGAACGAGCGCTTTGGAAAAACCGTTGGTTAGCCGGGGGTAACGAGATTGTCTGGGACATGGTGCACTACGATGTGCAGCTTATCGGCGGTGTGGTTCTTCATCAGGGTAAGATTGCCGAAATGGCCACCGGCGAAGGGAAAACGCTTGTCGCTACCTTGCCTGTCTTTTTGAATGCGCTTGCCGGACGCGGAGTCCATGTGGTAACTGTGAATGACTATCTGGCCAAGCGCGACTCCGAATGGATGGGGCCCATCTATGAGTTTCACGGTTTGTCGGTAGACTGTATCGATAAACATCAGCCCAATTCGGAGGCACGCCGTAAAGCCTACAATGCCGATATCACCTTTGGGACCAATAATGAGTTCGGTTTCGATTATCTGCGCGACAATATGGCCATCAGCATGGAAGATCTGGTGCAGCGAAAGCACCATTATGCCATTGTCGATGAGGTCGACTCCGTGTTGATTGATGATGCCCGTACCCCTTTGATTATTTCGGGTCCGGTTCCCAGGGGCGAAAACCAACTTTTCGAGGACTACAAGGCGCAGGTCGACGAGCTGGTGACTCAACAGCGCCATCTGGTGACCCAAATTTTGGCCGATGCCAAATCGTTGATAGCCAAAGGCGATCAGGAAAAGGGCGGTCTTCTTCTTTTGCGGGCTCATAAAGGTCTGCCCAAGAATAAGGCGCTGATCAAGTTCTTGAGCGAACCGGGAATCAAACAGCTCCTGATTAAAACGGAGAATTTCTATATGCAGGAGAATAACAAGAATATGCATATAGCTACCGATCCGCTCTTTTTTGTAATTGATGAGAAGAACAACACCATAGATCTTACCGACAAAGGGCACGAACGGCTTTCGGCGCGTACCGGCGATTCCAACTTTTTTGTGATGCCCGATATCGGTACTGTGGTGGCCGATCTGGAGAAAGCCGGTCTCCCGGCCGAAGAGAAAGTTATCCGGAAAGATGAACTGATACGTGATTACGCCATTAAATCGGAGCGCATTCATACGGTAACGCAACTGTTGAAAGCCTATACCCTTTTCGAGAAGGATGTGGAGTATGTGGTTATCGAGAATAAGGTGAAGATTGTCGATGAACAGACCGGTCGTATTATGGAGGGGCGCCGCTACTCCGACGGTTTGCATCAGGCCATCGAAGCCAAAGAGAGTGTGAAGGTTGAGGCTGCCACGCAGACCATGGCAACCATCACGCTGCAGAACTACTTCCGTATGTATCACAAGTTGGCCGGTATGACCGGTACGGCCGAAACGGAAGCAGGCGAGCTTTGGAATATCTATAAACTGGATGTAGTGGTGATCCCCACCAATCGGCCGATTGTTCGGAATGATAATGAAGATCTGGTGTATCGCACCAAAAGGGAGAAATACAATGCGGTGATTGCCGAGATTGTCAGCCTGGTAGAAAAAGGGAGGCCCGTGCTCGTGGGTACCACTTCGGTGGAGACCTCCGAGCTCTTAAGCCGAATGCTTACCATGCGCAATATAAAGCATAACGTTCTGAATGCCAAGATGCATCAGCGTGAGGCAGAGATCGTGGCGGAGGCCGGTAGAGCCGGAACGGTTACCATCGCTACCAACATGGCCGGTCGTGGTACCGATATCAAACTGACCGCCGAGGTGCGTGAAGCCGGGGGGTTGGCCATTATTGGTACAGAGCGGCATGAATCGAGGCGTGTCGACCGTCAGTTGCGGGGCCGTTCCGGTCGGCAGGGCGATCCCGGTACGTCGCAGTTTTTTGTTTCGCTCGAAGATGATCTGATGCGTCTGTTCGGGTCGCAACGTATTGCCGGTTTGATGGATAAGATGGGGTTCAAGGAGGGAGAGGTGATTCAACACTCCATGATTACCAAATCGATTGAACGGGCACAGAAAAAGGTCGAAGAGAACAACTTCGGAATTCGTAAGCGGTTGCTCGAATACGATGATGTGATGAACTCACAGCGCGAAGTAATCTATACCAAGCGACGCCATGCCCTCGACGGTGAGCGGGTAGGTATCGATATTTCGAATATGATGTACGATGTGGTTGAACTTTTGGTGAACCAATACCACGAAGCCTCCGATTTTGAAGGATTCCGTATGGATGTCATCAAGTATTTCTCGATCGACATTGATATGCCGGCCGCCGACTTCCTGAAAGCCAAACCCGAAGCTTTGACCGAAGAGGTGATGAAGATGGTCAGAGAGGCGTATGTGAGAAAATCGGATCTGATGCGTTCGCAGACGCTTCCCGTTATCAGGAATGTGTACGAAACACATGGGGCCAACTATGAAAATATTGTGGTGCCTATTACCGATGGCCTCCGTATGTTCCAGATTCTTACCAATCTCAAAAAGTCGTACGAATCGGAGTGCCGCGAATTGGTTCGCTCACTCGAAAAGTCGGTGGTTCTCCTGACAGTCGATGAGGCGTGGAAGGAGCATCTGCGCGAACTCGACGAGCTGAAGCAATCGGTACAGAATGCAACCTACGAACAGAAGGATCCGCTATTGATTTATAAGTTTGAGTCGTTCGAACTGTTCCGGACCATGGTGCAGAAGATGAACGGAGATGTGGTGTCGCTTTTGATGAAGAGCCGTATTCCTATCAGGGAGGCCGATGAGGTACAGAGTGCGCAGCGTAAAAAGTTGGATATGAGTCGTATGCAGACTCAGAAGCACGATTACGGCAGAGGCCAGGGAGAGGCGCAGAGTGCAGCCCGCACTGCCATTCAAAGTGCAGGGCAGCAGGATACCCGCGAAGCACAACGACACACGCCGGTTACGGTGGA
The DNA here is from genome assembly GCA_964451605.1 of uncultured Bacteroidales bacterium. Taxonomy (GTDB): domain Bacteria; phylum Bacteroidota; class Bacteroidia; order Bacteroidales; family UBA4181; genus JAQVSH01. The sequence continues at coordinate 3,399 of CAYVJA010000063.1, forward strand.
GAAACGGGTGGGGCGTAATGATCCCTGCCCATGCGGAAGCGGAAAGAAATTTAAGAACTGCCATGGCATAGGTACTGTCTGACAGCCATTGCTATTGTATGGCCGTTCTCTCTTTTGCGTTAGAACCGGTTAGGTGAGTATAGGGATTTTGAAGTAAACGGTTTGTTATGAAGCCTGTCAGAGCCTCTCTTTTTACCTGGATTCTTGTAGGCATGTTGCTGGGAGCCCTTTTTGGCTGGGCTGCGGTGCAATTCGGCTTCTCTGCTTTTGTAACCGACTATGTAAAACCTCTGGGAACCATCTTTCTGAATCTGCTGAAGCTGATTGCAGTGCCTCTGGTTTTTGTGTCGTTGGTGGTTGGTATCACCTCTATGGCCAGTATGGCCAATCTTTCCAGGATAGCTTTAAAGGTATTTGGCCTCTACTTAGGCACTACAGCATTGGCTGTAGTAATGGCTTTGGGCTGTGTGTCGCTAATTAAACCCGGTTCAGGCTTTCCCCGCGAAAGTGTTCTCTCCTTGCAGAGTGATTCACTGACGATTCCGGGTGTAGAGACCGGGGCTCGTTTGGAAGATGCCGGGCCCATGCAATTTTTGGTCGACATCGTTCCATCGAATCTGGTCCAATCATGGACCGACAATTCGAATATGTTGCAAATCATCTTTTTTGCCATCCTCTTTTCGCTGGCAGTTGTACAATTGCCGCGCGAAAAGACAGAGCCCGTCCGCACTTTCTTTGCCGGTATAGACGCCATTCTGTTACAAATCATTCAAATGGTGATGCGATTTGCCCCTGTTGGAGTATTTGCATTGATGGCAGCACTCTTAACCGACTTTTCTGCTTCGCCTGCTCTCTTTTCCTCTCTCGGATGGTATGTTTTTACCGTTCTGTTGGGCCTAAGCGTGATGCTATGGGTGATTTATCCGTTGCTGATAGGGCTTTTCAGCCGTATTCCTATCCCCAGTTTTTTTAGAAAGATATTTCCGGTTCAGGTGATGGCATTCTCTACCAGTTCGAGTGCTTCGACACTCCCTTTTACCCTTCGGCAAACTATAACCCAAATGAAGGTTTCCCCCGAGATTGCAGGCTTTTCGCTGCCAACGGGTGTTACCATTAACATGGATGGCACCTCTGTCTATCAAGTTGTGGCCATTGTCTTTATTGCAGAGGCCTTTGCCATTGATCTCAGCTTCTCACAGCAACTATTGCTGATTCTTATGACTATTCTCAGTTCGATAGGTACCCCCGGGATTCCGGGCGGCAGTATTGTGATGATTATGGCCGTGATGTCGATGCTCAACATCCCGACAGAGGGATTAGCGCTGGTTATGGGCGTAGACAGGCTACTTGATATGTTTCGCACCGTGGTGAACGTTACCGGCGATGTGACGGTTTCTGTTGTGGTTGCCCACAGTGAGAATGCTATCGACTATTCCGGAATAGAGGAGCCGTAACGAGTTTTGCTCAGTGCATTCCAATCTTCACCACCAGTTTCCGTATCTTACTGTTTTGTGAACTCTTTACTCCGGGACGATGGGCATCGGAGGGGAAGAAGATGAAGAAATTGCCCGGATTCGCCGTTGAAAGTTTTTCGGATGTGCTGGTCACAAACAGGATGTCTTTCTCCGGGTTGAAGGGTATCAAAGGGGTGGTGGTTTCCAGAGGAACACATCCCATTAACTCCTCTCCTTCAATTACATATTGAAGGTCGATATAGGATTTGTGCGCCTCAAAACGTGCATCTTCGGGATTCTTCGAGGTATATTCCGAAATCAGGGCAAAGCAGTTCTCTTCCAGATCAATCCTGCCCAACGGGAGTGATGACAAGTCGGTTCGTCCGAGAAATTCGAACGTCTTTTGCCAACGTTGTGGGAAGGCGTAATAGTGAAGGGCAAAGGCCCGCACATTGATACCCGGATCGGGAGTCAGATTAAGGCCACAGAGCCACTCTTTTTTTTGAAACCACTCTTCCAGAGCTTCATCGCTAAGGATTTCAGGATGGGCAGATAACAGGTTATTCTGTTTCATGACAGGGATTATTGAGAAATAGCCGAATGGTTGTAATAGGGAGTAATCTCATCGAGACATATCATAGAGGGTTGCCCGGCAAGGGGATGGCCCGTAGGGCAGGGACCGGGATTTTTCAATTCCAGCCGTATAAATCGGGCTTCTGTCTCTGCCACAGGCACCCTGAGTGTAACGAGCGAAAGTTGGTTTTCGAAACTTTTTTCGGCGGGCAGTGCCAGTTCGCCGGCTTTGGTATACTCTTTTCCATCGGTCGAGAGATATACCACAATCAGAGAGGGTAGGTGAATAGATGCTCCGTTCCACAGCAGTGTTCCAATGGCCAGGGTATTAAAGAGAGAAGCATGCGGCAGGGTAAGTTCCAGCGATGCATCCGATCCTTTCCACCAAACCCACTCCCCGTCGGTGTGCCGGTCGGATCCTCGTAACCCGTTGATTAATCTCTCCGGTTTACCCCCGTCGGTAGGGGTACTTTTGATGGAGGCTCCGGTTGCGGCATGCCACAGGATGGGGAGTACCAGCTCCGAACCCATGGTCGCACCCTGCATAAAGGTGTTGGCACGTATTGTGGCGGAGAGGGCTCTTTCGGAATGGGGGCGTTGAAGCAGAATCGGCGTGGTGTAGCGTGTTGCACTGTCGGAGGGCTCAGATCCGTCGGTGGTATACCGAATGGATAGATCGTTTCGTTGTGAGTAGAGGGTAACGAACAGCGAATCGCCTCTGGCCTCTGCCTGATGCGTGAGGTTATGGTGCGAGTTTGCCGGAGTCAGGCCCATCGCCAGGTATCTGGGCGTAAGCAGATCGAGCCGTTGCAGGAAATTTTGCCAGGCGGCCGAAGAGGTATCGGGCCGGCTCCAGGCTCTTTCGGCAAAAGCGGCCAACCTGGGAAACAGAAGATAGCTGATATCGGTCCAATCCGAAACAAACTCTGTGGGCAGAGAGGTTTCTATACCCAGGAGAAGATTGGCTGTGATGGAGGAGGTCGATTGGGGCAGCGGTTCGTAACGAAAAATGTTGAAGAGCGTATTATTGCCTTCGAAGGTTCGGGGTTCGAACCATTGGGGGCCCTGGTAACGGTTTAGAAAGAGGGGATCCTCGGGGTTCAGGATAAAAGGGTACCCCATAAAACCGGCCCGTAATCCCTCTGCTCCCCCACCTTTCCAGGCCATAATGGCCGATCCCTGAGGCAGTTTGGCATCGACAAGATCGCCCCAGGCAATTACCTGTTTTCCTTTGCGGTTCAGGTAGGAGGCAACTCGTTGCATAAAGTAACCTCGCAAATCGTCGGTTCCATCGAGCATCTCTTTCCTGACTCGCGATTGACATCGCGGACAGCTTCTCCAGTAGGTCAGCGGGACCTCCCGCCCCCCTATGTGGATATAAGGAGAGGGAAAGAGAGTAACCACTTCTGTGAGAATGGCTTGTAAAAAATAGAAGACATCCTCGTTGCCGGCACAGAAGACCACCTCCGATTGTTCTCCTCCCACCCCGGTGGCCACCGTTAAGGGTTTAGGTGCCACAGGGCAGGCCATTTGCGGGTAGGCAGCCAATGCGGCCAAAGCATGTGCCGGCATCTCGATTTCGGGAATCACTTCAATATTGCGTTCGGCAGCATAGGCAACAATTTCACGAACATCGCGCTGAGAATAGTACCCGCCCCGGGTGGCAATCTCCGATGCCAAAGCCGGTAACCGGGCGGGGAAGTAACCGTCTCTGGCTACCCTCCATGCGCCCGTCTCAACCAGTTGGGGGTAGCGCTTTATCTCGAGGCGCCATCCCTGATCGTCGGTGAGATGCCAGTGGAATTTATTGATCTTGTGATAGGCCAGGAGGTCGAGGAGCCGAAAAATCTCCTCTTTCGGGACAAAACAGCGTGCCACATCCAGCATAAACCCTCTCCAGCCAAAGCGGGGCGAATCTTCTATCCGAACCGGGGCAATCAGAATTTCCTGTTGCTCTTTCTTATCCGATTTGAGTGTCCCCCCTGCACAGAGTAATGAGTCGATGGCTACGGGCATACAGCGCTGCAGGGTTTGCAGGGCGTAATGCAGTCCTCCCTTGCCGCGGGTGTGGATGATGATTCTATTCGGCAGTACCTCAAGTCGATACGCCTCTTCGGGGAGTGTATTGTCGGTGAGTATGTCTATGGTTTCGGTTTTGGGCTCGCGACGCGACGGAAGGGTCTCCATTTTGGTCATGCCCTTCCATTGAAGCGCCTTGCTGATCCGCGAAGCGTAGGCTCTCACAATAAGTCGCTGATCGGCATTCGACGTCCGCCAGATTGTCTTTGCGGAGAGGCGGAAGGGTTCGGCCCCCATCTCAGTCTTAACCGGAAGGGGGATAAGAGGAAGTGCGTAGTTAGCAGACTCCTGCGCAAAGGTGAATCGGGCAACGCACAATAACAGAATGCAGAGAAGGCTACGGATCATACAGCAGGCGATTAGGCGAAACCAGTTCCAAAGGTAATGCTTTCGGACGGATTGTTTTACATTTGCAGTGGTTTTGCACTCAACCACCGGCTGTTTTACAGAATGAAGCGCATGATAGATAATGTGATGGAATGGCTTTCCGAAACCGGCTTTCTTCGCCTTCTTGCGATAGGATTTCTGCTGATTTGCGGGGTTCTTTTCCTGCTATGGCTCTTTGTGATTCTTTACGAACTCTTTGTGGGTAAAAGATAACCCCTCTTTATCCAGGTCCGGTAACCCACCCATGCCATGATGGCATAGATGCCAAATAGAAAAGCGGTGGGGTAGAGCCCTCTGTTTATGAACAACCCAACGGAGAAGAGATTGATACATATCCATAGCCACCACTGCTCCAAATACTTTCTGGCCAACATCCAGGTGGCGGTAATGCTCATGGCAGTTGCCAGTGCATCGGCCGATGGCACCGGCGAATCGGTGTACCTGCTGAGCAGAAACCACTGAACGGCATAGAGCATAAGGGTAATAACAGAAAGCCGAACCCACAGCCGGGGAGGGGTTAAACGATAGGCAATCCGGGTAGGGGTGGGGGGCCGGTTATTCGAAGCCCCCCATGCCGCCAATCCATACACACTTACCGCTACATAGTAGAGGTTCAGGGTCATATCGGCATAGAGTTTTGCCTGAAAGAAGATCCCCACGTAGAGAGCCGAAGTGAGTATACCCACAGCCCACATTAGGCGCTTTTGCCCAATTTCGAGTGCTACATAGAGTAAACCCGATACAACCCCAAACCACTCTAACCACTCCATTGTCATCGTTTACATCAGTTAAAATGAGATGGCAATACGTCCCATATAGTTTCGTCCGGCCTGTGCAAAATAGCCGTCGTCTTTAAGTCGTTCGCCTCCGGCAATATAGGAATAGACCCATCCATTATTCTCGTATTTGTGGTTCAGAAGATTGGTCACCTGAAGGCCGAACTCCAGGGCCTTAATCCATTTGGGATAAATGGTATACCCCACCCATACATCATGAATCGAGTAGGCCTGCAGCGAACGGTCGGCGCTTTGGGTATTGTCGAGGTACTGACGTCCCACATGCGAGAAACGCCATTCAGCGCCAAACTGTTTATGCGCAAACCGCAGCGAGGTGCCACCTGTCACTCCGGGCGAGAAAGCAATGGCGGTTTCACCCAGATCGTTGACATCCTGCAGTTCGGTGTCGTAGTTGTCGACATATTCGGTGAAATTTTTGATTCGATTCCAACTCAGCGTGAGCTGACCCTGCCAGGTGAGCCACGGGCAAATCCGGTAGTCGGCTGCCCACTCCATGCCGGTGCGGAAACTTTTGGGAATATTGGAGGTTAGCGGTTCGCCAATTTCATTGATCCGTCCGTTTAGAATCAGTTGGTCTTTATAGTACATATAGAAGAGATTCAGAGATACAGAAAGGGCATTCTCCTGTAAACGATAACCTGCCTCATAATCGTAAAGTGTTTCGTGGGTAGGCTTTTCGTTGGGGAGTGCATCAGTGTAGTTGTTCCGGTTGGGTTCGCGTTGGGCTATGCCCCACGATACAAAGGCTGACTGGCCCCCTTCTCCCTTCCACATCAGACCTGCTTTGGGGTTAAAGAATCCAAAGATATGGCGCTGGGTTATATCGCGCAAATCGTCGTCGATTCCCGCCATTCTATGACTAATCCAGCGATATTGCAGATCGATATATCCGGTTAGACGGGGAAGCAGAGGGGTTTCCATTTTGGTAAATGCGGCGGCTTCCTCTTTCTCGCCCCGACTTCTGTAATACTCATGACCCGATGCCAGCCCCACAACCTCTTTTGCCCAGATTACCTTTCCAAAATGGTGTCCCAGATAACGGTTGGCACTGGCTCCCAGAGTGAAACGTGTTCCCTTTTCTGAGGTGTGATTCAGGCTGTAGATCATCCCGAAAAAGTCGTTGTCGAGCCATTTCTGCCGAACCAGATCGGAGC
>CAYVJA010000063.1:9852-14234 GCA_964451605.1 uncultured Bacteroidales bacterium
GTTCCGGAACCCTTGGTAAAGGGCTGAATGCCATATTTCCGGAAAGCGGCATCGGGTTTATACTCTTCGTAATACCCTTTTCCTGCCGTGTAATGGAGGGTGGCATGGGTATTCCACCCTCCTGTTAACTGTTGTGAAACGAGCAGTTGATAGTGGGTTTGCCGGTAGTTGTCGGTTTGGTTGTTGTAGTACTTTTCATTCCCCTCATCGTCATAGTAAAGGCCACACGGATTAAAGGTGCGGCGCGTGGAGAGCAGAGCCGAAGATACCCCGTTCCATGCCTGATAGGTTTTCTCCTTTCCGGAGAGAGCAACCAGTTTAATCATGGTACGGTTGTGGGCGTAGGTGCCGTTCAGATACCAGGAGTGCAGCCCGACAGATGCTCTGTCAATGTATCCGTTACTCTCTATCGATGAGAGCCTTCCATTGAATGAGAATCCCTTCCCCAGTGTCCCGGTTCCCAGCCTGAGGCTGCTCTTTAAGGTTCCGAACGAGCCTGCCGAGAACTCTGTTCCGGCATAGGGTAGTGTGCCTGAAGGTTCGTTCTGCATATTCACGGTGGCGCCAAAGGCTGCGGCTCCATGCGAAGAGCCTCCCACCCCTCTTTGCACCTGTACGCTTCCCAGCGAGGCAGAGAGGTCGGGCATATTTACCCAGAAAACTCCGTGCGATTCGGCATCGTTTAATGGAACCCCATTCAGAGTAATGTTAATTCGATTGGCATCGGTGCCTCTGATCCGGAATCCCGAATAGCCAATCCCGGTACCCGCGTCGGAGGTTGTGACCAACGAGGGGGTTGAATGCAAAAGATAGGGCATATCCTGCCCAAAGGCCTTTTCCCTGAGGCTCTTTGTAGAAATTTCGGAATAGGCTACCGGTGTGTTGGCCGTAGCCCGGGTCGACATCACCACCACCTCTTCGAGTTGCAGATACTCCGAAGGGAGCGTGTCTGTTTCGAAAGCCTGTGATTTGGCAGGAGAGGCAGATTTGCCCCAAAGCGTGGTTTGTAAAAGAAGCAGGCCTGCTGTGGCCCACATAGATACCCTGTTCATGTTGAGAGTGTTAGATGCCCTGTCTGCGGTAGCAAGCCTGGAAAGGTTCAACAAAAAAGGGGAGTTTTAAAAGAATACGATATAACGGTGTGCACCGGCCGTTATGCTTATTCCCTGCGTCGGTATGATCCGCATCAGGTTCAAAGGGTATTATCTCAGCCCGCAATTGCGGACACCCCCATAAAATCGTCACAAAGCTATGAAAAAAAATCTTCTTATCTTCGTTATGGGATGTTGTTGTAAACGGCGACACTCCGTACAAGATTTAACCGTTGCAAAACCCTCATTTACTATATATTATGATTTCCAGAAGAAATTTTCTTAAAGCCGGCTCTTTATCCCTTGCCGGTCTGACTCTTGCCGGAACCCGCTCATTTGGATCCTCTGGCGCCATAACTTCTCAGGCTTTTGCATCGAACCGTCCGCCCCTGGCCGACCGGAAATTTGTTTCCGATGCCGTGGAGGCCTGCATTGCCGGCGTAAAAGCCAAAATCAAAGATCCCAAACTGGCCTGGCTGTTCGAGAACTGTTATCCCAATACCCTCGATACCACAGTAGAATTCAGTATGAAGGGGAGTCTGCCCGATACCTTTGTCATCACCGGCGATATTCACGCCATGTGGCTTCGCGACTCCTCTGCCCAGGTATGGCCCTATCTGCCTCTTGCCCCTAAAGATCCCAGAATGAAACAGTTGCTGGCGGGAGTCATTCACCGGCAAACTGCCTGCATCCTGATAGATCCCTATGCCAATGCCTTTAATATCGGGCCGGGTAAGAGCGATTGGCTTTCCGACAACACCCAAATGAAACCGGAATTGCACGAACGAAAATACGAAATCGATTCGCTCTGCTACCCCGTCAGGCTGGCCTGGAACTATTGGAAAACCACCAACGACAGCTCTGTATTTACCCCCGAATGGCGCGCGGCGGCTGCCTTGATTGTGCAGACCTTTAAAGAACAACAGCGGAAAGAGGGGCTCGGTCCTTACCGGTTTACCCGGAAAACCGATCGCCAGCTCGATACCCTGTCGAACGACGGTTGGGGTCAACCCCTGAAACCGGTTGGATTGATCAACTCCTCGTTCCGTCCCTCCGACGATGCCACCACGTACGGATTCCTGATTCCTTCGAATCTCTTTGCAGTTACCTCTCTGAAACAGATGGCCGAGATTTCAGAGTCCGTACTGAAGGATACGGCTTTTGCCGCTTCGTGCCGGGCGTTGGCTTCGGAAGTACAAGCCGCCATCGATAAATACGCTATAGTTACCCATCCCAAATATGGAAAAGTCTATGCTTTCGAGGTAGACGGGTTTGGGAATGTTGCCCTGATGGACGATGCCAATGTGCCCAGTCTGCTGGCTTTACCCTACCTGGGTTGTGTCGATGCCAGCGATCAGATCTACCAAAACACGCGTAATCTGGTGTGGAGTACCGACAACCCCTACTTTTTTAAAGGGACAGCGGCCGAGGGTATCGGAGGCCCGCACATCGGGTATGATATGGTATGGCCTATGAGTATCATTATCAAAGCACTTACCTCATCACGAAACGACGAAATAAAGGAGTGTATCCTAAAACTTCGTGATACCGACGGAGATACCGGTTTTATGCATGAGTCGTTCCATAAGGATAATCCCGCGAAGTTTACCCGCAAATGGTTTGCCTGGGCCAACACCCTGTTTGGTGAACTGATGATTAAAGCGGTCGAAAAAGGTATCGAGGTGTAACTCTGTTCTACTAACTTCGTTTTTGTATGTTAAAAGGAATCTCCCCCCTTATTTCGCCCACGCTGCTCGAGGTGTTAGCCCGGATGGGTCATGGCGATGAAATTGTTCTTGCCGATGCCCATTTTCCGGGTGAATCGTTCAACGGGCGCGTGATTCGTGCCGACGGACTGAAGATAGCCGATTTGATTGAGGCTATTTTACCGCTGTTCGAACTCGATGCCTACGTTCCTGCTCCCCTCGCTATGATGGCAGCCTCTCCCGGCGATACGCTCGATCCTGACGTTGAAGCAAGATACAGAGCGAGTATCGGAAAGGTAGTTTCGCCCATTCCATCGATTGAGCGTGTGGAGCGTTTTGCCTTTTACGAGCGGACCCGCTCTGCCTTTGCCGTGGTGATGACCGGCGAAACCGCCAAGTATGGAAATCTGATTTTGAAGAAAGGGGTAACACCGGTATGATCTACATTGAGCTCAGTTCGCGCATTGGCAACCATCTTTTTCAGATTGCCACCGGAGCCTCCCTGGCACACCGTCTGGGCTGTGGTTTTGCGGCGTTTCCCCGTTATCAGATGCTGACTGAGCCTGATCTCTGCCTGATTCCGGAGTACCTGAAACAGTTTCGCGAGAATCTGCTCAGAAAGGTGACTATCCTCGATGAGGAGCCATCCGGAGTAGAAATTTAAGAAGAACCTCATTTTCATTATCGGCCGCTGCCTTTACAGCAGCCCCTTTTTATCAAGGGTTTTTACCAGTCGCCCAAATATTTCGACGAGCAGGTGGTGCGCAATCTGTTTGAGGTCGATCCCGATACTTTGCAGTACATCCGCAAGAAGTATGGTTTTCTCTTTCAGGAAACGGTTACCGGAGTAACCGTGCGCCGGGGCGATTATCTGCGATTTGCCAATATCCTTCCGGTCTGTTCGTATCGCTATTTCAAGGCGGCTATGGATCGGATCCCCAAAGGGGGTAAATTTCTGATTGTAAGCGATGATATAGCCTGGTGCAAAAAGAAGTTCAGAGGCGATCGTTTTCTTTTTGTCGACGACGAACCGCCGCTGACAGACCTCTATCTCCAGGCTTTCTGTACTCACAACATTATCAGCAACAGTACATTTGCCTGGTGGGGAGCATGGCTGAATGCCAATCCTGATAAGGTGGTTATCTATCCTAAACGGTGGTTTGGCCGGTTTAAAACGGCCGATACTACCGATCTCTTTCCGGAGTCGTGGATTTCGGTGGACAATCCCACCGATTTTTGGGTCAAGGTGCGTGCCTGGCAATTGGAGTTTGTGAAAAGAGCCCGTGCAAAGCTGAAAAAATGGACGGGCAGGCAGGGGGTTACCCGTTAGTAAAGCCAAAGACCGAGGCTAGTTGTTCTCTTCCGGTGGCCTGATTGTAGTAGTTTCCGGCCCCTTTGCATTGATTCTGCGCCTGGCGGTATACTTCAGGCTCCATCATCTTTACGATGGCTTCTGTCAGTGAGTAGGGGTCGCCCTGGTGATAGAGGAGACCTCCGCCGATTGTTTCCAGAATTTCGGGCGAACCCCCTGTGTCGGAAGCAACTACAGGTACTCCACACTTCAGGGCTTCGACCGTTACCCTTC
>CAYVJA010000064.1:0-13612 GCA_964451605.1 uncultured Bacteroidales bacterium
GATAGATCCGCTGCTCGGCCCCCTGGGTTCCCCTTCCAAAAAAGAACATAGGGTTGGGTTCGGGAGGGTTCGACGTGTAGGTGGCTATCACCTCGTTGACCTCAGCATAGGTAACGGGCTGCTGTGCCCGGGCAGTAAGCGACAGCCACACGGCAGCAAGCAGGAGAAAGCATCGGATTGTTCTCATTGTATTCAGCTAAAGGAGGGTTCTATACTCAAAAGTACTTTTTCGGCAACGCATTCCCAACAACCTTCCGAAAATTAGTTCCAACAGCGCAATCTATTCCGCTCCCCGTTTAAATACTATCTCTTCGGTATGTTCACCCACAAAGATGCGGGCCATGTCGCCGGTTTTATACCAGGCGGGCTTCCCCTTCATATCGTCCGAAATCACAGTGCCGTTTATTACCAGATTCTCGAACACCACATTTTTCACCTTCCGTTCGGCATCGTATCCGGCAATAACGGAAAGTTCGGCATGGCTTCCGGTATAGGTGATATCCTTGAACAACACATTTTCGATACCCCTGCCGGGCGAGGTGCAATATTTGCTGTTATAAAAAACCCGCAGGTTCACCAACTGACCCTGCCGGAAATCTTCGATGCGGATATTTTCGAACCGCACATTCCTGATAAGGTTACTGTCGCCGGCATTCAGGCTCAAACAGCCCTGATAATCGAGCTGTGCCTCTTTGTGGTCGAGAATATCGAGATTGATATAGTTGAGATTTTCCAGTACTTCCGGATTGGGGGTGTTTCCGTGAGTGCCAATCAGGATGGGGTGAGCCACATCGGCCCAAAGGGTGGAGTTCTGCATAGTAACATCGCTCGAACCGCCGGTAAAGCCCAGTCGGGTACCATACACAGTGGTGCAGTCGTCGGAGTTCCGGTTAAACACCCCATCAATCAATACATGATTACTCGAAATCACATTCATCCCGTCGCCCCATCCAAAATAGCTGATGCTCTTCACATTCCGAATAGTAATATTTTCGGATCCTCCGGTAAAACACTGCGAACAGAAAACGCCGTTAATCTCCACATTGCGCGAATTGGCTATTCGCACCCCCTGTTTTACCGTTTGATCAATGATTCCGCTGCCCAAAACCTTCACATTTTCTGCATTCTCTATCAATAGCTGCCCCCTCAGCAGAGCCCCTCCGGCCAGAAAGACTGTTTTGCCTGATGGCACCCGAAGCACCTTGCCGGGCACCTCATGAACACCCGGCCCAAACCAGATCACATCTTTATCGCCCTCCCGGGGAGGATTGGCACGCAGCGGATTGGCAAAGAGATGAAGATTGTGGAAGATATCACCATTCACCTCAACCGAGAGATTCCTTGGCTGCGTGAGCCTGAAGGTAAGCGTATTGCCATCTATCACTGGTGTAATGGCATACGAAAGGGGGCGAACCCGGGCCGTTTCGATTGTGCCTTTGTTGTAAGTTACCGAGACCTCCACCTCGCCCGAGAAGTCGAAATAGCTCAGCGAAGCTTTCTGTTCAGAGTGGCCGGTTCCCCGAACCTCATCCACCCTGATTTCATATTCGGGCAAATCCTGCCACGCCTGACCCGGAATTCGGACACGAACCGAAAAATCGGAGTTCTGCACCACCCCTTCGGGAGCAGGATAGGCGTTCAATTGGTTCTGGGCCTGAAGGGAGGCGAAAGGGAGGATGAGGAAGAGGAGGAGGAAGTACATAATTAATGGTGAATGGTGAATGGTGAATGCGCTGACGCGCAAGTGCTCTAGTGCTCTAGTGCATCGAAGCGCGTTCGCGCTTCAAGAGCTGCGCTGGCGCGCAACAATGCTTTGATTATCAAATTATCAAATCTCCAAATTATCACATTATCGAATTGCCGAATTGCCGAATTGCCGAATTATCGAATTATCGAATTATCACATTGTCAGTTTTTGGAAGCGCATAAGGGCTTCGAGGTAGTAGTAGTCGGCGTAGATGATGGAGGCGTCTATTTCGGAGTGGTTGGGTTTGTGGCCGACGGAGTGGTTGAGGAGGGCTTGGTTTTGTTTTCCGCTTTGGTATTTGGGGGTGGAGAGGGCAATAAGGAGTTTTTCTGCTGCCTGCCGATAGCGTTGTTTGGCGGGTTCGGTGGGTACAAGCGTTGAGAGTTCAAGCAGGGCGGAGGCAGCAATGGCTGCGGCGGAGGCGTCGCGGGGAGCATCCGGGATGGCAGGGTCTGCGAAGTCCCAGAAGGGGACGGTATCGGCGGGAAGAGCGGCGAGGAAACGGTCGGCCAGTTTTTGGGCGGTTTCAAGAAACGCCGCCTTCCCGGACTCCCGGTAGCTCATGGTAAACCCATAGATACCCCATGCCTGGCCGCGGGCCCAGAAAGAGCTGTCGGCATAACCCTGATGGGTAACCCCTTTCAGGAAACGGCCGTCGGTGGTATCGAAGACGGCCACATGAAAGGTGGAATAATCGGGGCGAACCAAAGTGCGCATGGAGGTTTCGGCATGTTTTACGGCGATGTCGGCAAGGTGTGCACCCCCGCCATTTTTCGATGCCCAGAACAGCAGCTCCAGGTTCATCATATTGTCGATGATGGTATTGTGGGGCCAGTTCATTTTGGCCCTCATGGCAGGCCACGAGAGAATGGATCCTACTTTGGGGTTAAAGAGGGTGGCCAATGAGTCGGCGGCAGTGAGCAATATCTTCTTGTAAGCCTCATCACCGGTGAGCCGGTATCCATTCCCAAAGCTGCAAAAAAACATGAAACCCAGATCGTGGTTATCGACCGGCACCGACAAAACACCCCGGAGGGGCTCGGTATATTTTCGGGCATTTGCAAGCAGATCAGCATTGCCCGACGCTTCATAGGCATACCAGAGCACCCCGGGCCAAAAGCCGCTTGTCCAGTCATAAATTCCAACCCGGTTCCAGCGAGTCTGACCCTGAAGGATATTTCTCGGCAAACTGTCGGCCGCCCAGGGAGAATTCAGTGTTTCAACACACTTAGCCACAGCCCCATCAATCCCCGGTTTCGGATCAAACCGCACATCCCTACCCACACCGGCACAAGCCGCCAAAACCACAACCAGCACACCTCCCGCCAGCAAACCCACAATTCTATTATTAACTCCCATTACTTATCCATTATCACGGTTACACCCGCGCGAAGCGCAGCATTAGAGCATTAGAGCACTAGAGCACTAGAGCACTAGAGCACTAGAGCACTAATAAAAAAGCAGCGTCCCATACCCCGGATGGTCAGCTGTCCAGGGAGCTCCTTCGGGACGAACCTTTTCGACAGCCATACGGGTATAGAAGGGGTTGAGTTTCTTGCGGTTCTGATAGTGGTTCAGCACAATCTCGAAAACACCCCGGAATTTGCCCCGGTCGTGTGCGGCAATGGCGGTGTGGTGATATTTTCCTGTGCGATCCAGCCACTCCTGAAAGGGGACATCAAACCCCAGATTGTACTTGGCGGTGTACTCATATCCGGCCAGCAGCCGATTCTCGGCCGCACCATACATATCCAGACCCTGATTGAAACCCACTTCGCACGCCTCGGCAAGGCATCCCAGTCCAAACTGGGTATGGGCCTGATCGCGTCCGCTCTCCTGGCACTGTCCCGCCTGATTAATAATGTAGTGGGTAATCCGGCCATTCCCCTCACCACGATAAAAGTAGTTGACAGCCTTGTTGAACATGGCCGTATCGTTCAGGAAGACGCCAAAGGCCATCATTCCCTTGATACATGCCGCATCCCAGTTACCATTGGCAAATGTGGCAAAGTTTTCGATCACAGGGTAAAACACTTCGCGTACCACCCGTTCGAAACGGGTAATCGCGGCCGGTTCCCATCCGGCATCGGAGTAGCGGATCAATTCGGCGGCGTTCACTATAAGGAAACCGCAGAGGGGGCTCATCAACTCCTTGTCGACATTGATGATTCCTTTTAAAGTGGAACCATAGCCGTTCAGAATCTCCATAGCCTTGACAGCATGTCGCTTATCGCCGGTAATGACCCACTGCATGGCATTGTAGTAGGCCGCCAGACAGTCGTCTTCGAAATCTTTTTTGTGAAGATTGGGTTCGCCCGGACGGGCACCTGTGCGAGAAACATAGTCGAATGGCCCGCGAACCCTGTAGTCGCGCGATGCCCGCGGATCGGAGGCAAAAAGCGTGTAGGCCGATTTCCAGGGCTCCTTTCCCTCGGCCACCCGGCTTTTGATCCGTTGCAACGCCTCAGCGTTGTGTAAAATACCGGGATGCACCAACGCAGCTGCACTTCCGGCCGACCAGGCACAGGTTAACGGAATAACAAGGAAAAACGCAATCAGGATTCGCACAACAAGGATATTTTTCATACGTAGATTATTAGATTTTTTCAATCATTACAGTTGCGCCCTTGTTTGCATCCAGCGAAAGGTCGTAGATAAAGGTGCTGTCTATAGTCTTCTCGTCGATTCGCACGTGGGTTCGGGTCTCAACCAAAGGATCGTCGGTATAAAATTTCGCCTTGTACGATTTTCCGGGTTCCAGAAAATCGAAGGAAAGCTTGAGGGAACGGGGTTGCTCACCGTTGATTGCGCCCAAATACCAGTTATCGCCATTTCTGCGGGCAATCACACCACACTTGCCGATTTCGGCATGCAACACGCGCGTCTCATTCCATACGGTAGGCACCTTATTGAAGAACTCCAGTTCCGGCTCTTCGCCAATGGTGCTGGTATCGCCCCATAATCCGTCGCTCTTTACCGGAGCTTGCGGGGCTTTATCGTACCAATAGAGAAATTGCAGCGGGCTGAAGAGACAGACCGTTTTGGCAAGCTGCGAAGCGTGCGAACCCATTTTGGCCGTAACACGGCTGTTGTAGTAACAGACGGTATTGTCGGCGGCACCCGCCAGCATGCGGGTAAACATCGTGGCGAGTGTGTGTGAGTTGGGAATGCTCTCCTCATCGCCCCGAATTCCCTCCTGAGTGAGCAAGTTGGGATAGGTGCGCGAAAACCCGGTGGGGCGGTATTCATCGTGTATATCTACTATCATACCATATTGGGCCGTTTTTGCCACCGCCTCGTGCAGCCAACTAGTCACCTTCTGACTTCCCACCTGAACAAAGCCATACTTAATTCCGGCCACACCCCATTCGCGATAGAGGGGCAAAAGGGTGTCAAGTTGCTGTTCAAGAGCCTTACGGTTCACATAAAGTATAATACCAACTCCCTTCTCCTTACCGTAACTGAGAATACGGGGCAGATCAAAAGGCCCTTTCGACCGTTTTTCGTCGAGCGTAGGAGTGGTGGCATCCGAATTGTCATTATTTTCCGGTCCGTACCAACCGGCGTCGAACTCAACATATTGCATCCCGTGCGAGGAGACAAAGTCGATAGCGGCCAGCGCCCCCTGCGTGGTCAGGGTAGTTTCGCGCAGTGCTTTTCCCGGTTTGATCCAGGAACCGTCGGCTATCTCAGAGGGAGGGTTTAGATTTTCGAGCAGGTAGCTCTGTTCCAGCAACTTTCCGGCATTAGGGGCAACCATCACCACCCGCCAGGGCGACTGAAAGGGAAGTGCCTTAACCACAGGACTATGCAGTTGAGTGATCACGGCATTAGGCAACAGCGTATCGGGGCCAAACTTCATGCGGGCATAATCTACAAGCTGGGCTTCGGCCAGCGCCAGCGTTACTCCTCCTGCACGCTCCACCACAAGCGGGCGTTCGCAACCGTCCTTTACCTGGCTTACGGGAACTTTGTTATAGATGCCCTGTGCGGTATAAGTGGCCCAGCAAGAGTCGCCTTCCAAAAGAGCAAAGTTCATCGCTTCGCGGATAATGGTCAGAGAATCCATCTTTTCTGAGACCGGAATCTGATAGGCAAAGGCTACCCCCTCATTATAGGCGCGGCAAATCAGGTTGAGACGGGTATCTCCCTGACGCAAAAAGAGGGTTAATTGGGTGTAGTTATCCGGGATGGTCTCCTGCTGCCCGAGCGGATTCTTCCACTTGCTGGTGACACTTTCCAGCAGGGTATTTTCTACCGAAAAAGGTCCTGTAAAATCGACCCCTTCGGCTTCGAGCCGAAACGTGGAGGGAGCCACCAGCGTCTGGCCGTTATAGGTAACCGAATAACCAAACAGAGCATCGGCCAGGCCTTTTTTCCCGGCTTCGATGCGGCACTTCAATTCTCCGTTAGGCGAAGATACTGTATGTACTCCCGATGCGGCACAGCCGGCAAACAAGAGAAGAAAAAGGGAGAGGAGGGGCTTCATATAGTAATGGTGAATGGTGAATGTAAAATTGGTGAATGTAAAATTGGTGATATACCTGGGTTGATTCCAAGAAAAATGGGTGTAAATGGGTTTCGATTGATAAAAGAGAACTCGATTCGGGCAGTGAGTTGCTGATTTGTCCGGGGCTCAGGACAAGTTACTGTTTTTTCAGATACTCTGCAGGGGTGACGCCCATCTCTTTTTTGAAGCTGCGGTAAAAGGCGCTTTTGGAGCGAAAGCCGCATTGCTCAGCAAGGGCCATGATGGTGAGTTTTTCACGGTCGGGGCCGGCTAACCGAAGCTTCAACTCTTCGATACGATAGTGATTGATCAGGTCGGTGAAACTCTGTTGCAGTTGGAGATTGATTACCTGCGACAATTCGTGCAAAGAGTATCCGGTTAACGACGCCAGTCGGCCCAGCGAAAAATCAGGGTCAAGGAAGGGCTTTTCGCGTTGCAGAGCCTCCTGTATTGCCCGGGCAATCTCGTCCGAACGGGTAGTCTCGAGCCGCGAGGTAAGATATTGTCCGCGAGGATTGGGATTCCGGGAGAGCCTGGCCAGTTCGCGACGCTGCCGGCGGTAATGCAGGTATGCCCGCCAAACCGCGGCAACCATAGCTATCAGGAGCGAAAACCATAGCCAGGGCGACCGTAACCCGTTGCGCCGGATAACCAGATTTATCGACCGGAGCTCTTCACCAGGGTCTGAAAAGGCATTCCGCACCGCAAAGTTGTACTTTCCCGGTTTCAGCTGCGAATAGAAGACGGTATAGGGCGAAGAGGCCTGTCTCCATGTGGTATCTACCCCCTCTAGCCGGAATTCCAGACGCGCTTCCGTTTGCGGTTGGTACGTTAGCTGCAGAAACCGAAATCCAATGTCGTTCTGATCCTGTCTGAGGGTGAGCGAACGTACCTCTTCGGGGGGGGCATTCAATACTGACCCTTCGCCCCATGGCAGCGAGGTGCCCGAAAGGAAGATATCGGTAATACGAACCGGACCCGAGGGTCGGGAGTCCGGAATAGAGTCGGGGTAGAAATAGAGCAATCCCTCCTCGTTCCCAAACCATAAGGCACCATCGAGCGCCGAAAAGACCGCTGCCGGCGAAAACGCAGGGCCGGGAATCCCTTCGGGCATTCCAAAGAGATCGAAACGGTTCCTGTCGAGATAGAACCGGCAAAAGCCCTTCAGCGTACTGATCCAGAATTGGCCGGCCGCACCCCCGGCAATGGCACAAACCGAGTTCGAAGGCAGACCGTCGGCCTCAGTAAAACGATGCACCGCCGAAAGATCGGCTTCATAGAGAAAGAGCCCTCCTATCTCGGTACACACCCACACTCGTTTGCGGCTATCCTCGAAAATATAGTTCACCTTTCGGTGGTTTTCCGGGGCCTCCGGCAACGGAACGGGTTCGAGTTTGTTTTCAGTTACCCTATAGAGCGAAACCCCGTCACGGCTCCCCACCCAAAGACGGTTCGAACTATCGAGCCGCAGCGCATAGAGGGAGTTACAGAGAAGGGGGGAATTTTCGGCAGTAAAATGGGAAATTGCCCCTGTTTCGGGCCGAAATTGATAAAGCCCGTCTAAACCGGCCAACCACAGATTGCCCTTTTCATCGGTTACAAAATCGTAGAGGCTCGGACTCCTGTGCGAAGGAATCGCCTCGAATGGCGAAAAGAGTCCGGAAAGAGGGTCAAATCGCTGCAGCCCTCCTCCAAAGGTAGAGACCAGAATATCACCATGATACCGTCCAATTTTGAGCACGATACTTCCGGCCGGCGCCCCCTCCCGATAAGGTGCCGGAGCAAAAAAACGGGGAGCTTTGCTTTTCTTCGACAGGGAATAGAGTCCGTCGCGGGTGCCCAGCAGCATGGCTCCTTCAGGATCGAACCAGAACGAACGGATATTCGGATTGGGAAGCCTGTTTCCGTCGGGCAGAGTAAACTGACGGAAAAGGAGATTTTGCCGCGGAGAAAAACTGGCACCGGCCGAAAAGGTGCCGGCCCACAAATTGCCGTCGGACGACACCGAAAGAGCATAAATCGCGTTCGAGCGCAAACTTCCGCTCTCACCCGGCCGATGGGTAAAGGTGACCATGGTGCCGGTCTGCGGATTGATCTGCAGAATTCCGCCCCCGTTGGTTCCGGCGTAGAGTATTCCGTCGGGAGCCGATTGCAGGCAGAGAATGATGGGGTTGTACAAACCCTCTACAGGAGCCAGCCTGTCCGATGAAGGTACATACCAGAAGAGCCCTTTATCGGCAGTGCCTATGCAGAGCGAGTCGCCAATACAGACAATGGCTGTAAGGGCCATCCCGCGGCTCTCCTCAACAATACGGTATGCCGGCTTTTCGGAATCGGATCTGCCGAGTGCCACCAGCCCCTGCTCTGTGGCTAACCACAAGAGAGAGTCGGAGTCAAAAACGGCTCCGGTAACCGAACCTCCCTGAGACCCGATTGCCGGATAGCACTGTATAACCTCATCACGTATAGGGTCGAACCGAAAAAAACCGCGATCGGTACCCATTCCCACTCTGCCGGAAGGGAGTGCTGTCAGCGAAAGGATGCGCATAGGAGGGTTTCCCGAATCGACAGGGTAAAAACCGGTTCTGTCAGGACGCTTCACATACAGTCCCCTCTCTGTGCCGATCCAAAGCCGGAACAAAGAGTCCTCCAGAAGGCAATTGACAGTGGTATTAGAGGGAATCCCGGTGGAAAAGTGACGGACCTCATCCCCGTCGTACCGATCAAGTCCCTCGAGAGTTCCCAGCCAGATGTAGCCCCAATGGTCGGTAACGATGGCCCGGACGTGATTGGCCGAAAGCCCCTCCTCAATGGTCAGCGCCGAAAAGACCCTATCGTCTGCGGCAACGCGCAGGCCAGAAATGGTCCAAAAAACAGCTCCGATAATCAGAATGCGTTTGCGCATAAAGAGATAATCCTTGGGTGAGGCGAACCAAAAATACAAAATCTGTTTCCTTTCCACCCTATTCAGGCTATCTTTACACCTCCAATCCCATCACAACTGCATGAAAACCCTTTTCACCCTTATTCTGGGTCTCTTTGCCTATACAGCCAATGCGCAGACCCCTCCCCTCTTTTGGTCGATTGAACCCGACCGTTCTATTGTCTGGAATGTACAACCGGGTGTAGCGCACACCGACCACGTGGAGATGAGCGGCCTGCAGCTATCGTCCATCGTTACCTACGGCGTAAAGCCGGATGGTACGCTGCTTATGAAGAGTGAGTTGGTATTTCCCATGCTCCGGACCCTGCCCAACGATACCCATGCCAGCCTGTCGGAGCGGTTCGACATACAACCGGAGATTCTGGTAAACGGCACCCCGGTTGTGGAACAACCCACTCTTTTCCGACACAAAGGGCTATTGCAGGTGGTAAGTAAAACCGGCACCCCTCTCGAAATAGAACGGACTCTCTTCCCTTCGGCCGATAAGGCGGTTTTCACAGCGCTCTTTATACTCCGGAACGTATCGGGCACAACTTGTTCGGTTACCTTCAATTTCACTCCGGTCACACTGTCAACCCCTGCCGATAAGGGTGCCGAAGGAGCCTATCTGCTGCTGGCCGAAGCGAGCCAGACCGGTACTTTTGCACTTGCCCCCGGCCAAAGCCGGCAAATTGCACTCTTCTATTCGGGGCGGCGAGCCTTCGAGAAAAAGCAGACCTACTCCTTCAGCTACGAACTGGCAAAGCGCGAAGCCCTTGTGAAGAGTATTTCGGGGTCTTTGGTACTCAACACCCCCAACGACACCCTCAACAGGCTCTTTGCCTTTGCCAAGCTCCGGGCAGCCGAGAGCATTTACGATACAAGGGGCGGGCTTATGCACGGTCCCGGAGGGGGCCGGTATTACGCAGCCATCTGGGCCAACGATCAGGCCGAATATGTGAACCCCTTCTTCCCCTTTCTGGGTCATCCCGAAGGGAACGAGTCGGCCCTCAACAGCTTCCGTCACTTTGCCCGCTTCATGAATCCGGGTTTTAAACCCATCCCCAGCTCTATCATTGCCGAGGGAGAGAGCTACTGGAACGGTGCAGGCGACCGGGGCGACCAGGCCATGATTGCCTACGGAGCTTCCCGCTTTGCCCTTGCGCTGGGAAACCGAGAAACCGGAAGGGAGTTATGGCCGCTTATCAGCTGGTGTCTCGAATACCTCGAACGAAAAAAGTCTGATAAGGGGGTGATCTTCTCCGACTCCGACGAGCTCGAGGGCCGGTTCCCCGCCGGAAAATACAATCTCTCCACCAACAGCCTGGCCTATGGCGCCCTCCTGAGTGCCGCCGATCTTGCCGCCGAACTGGGTAAAGCCGATACTGCCGCCCTATTCCGCGAAAGGGCAAAAGCCCTTGCCTCAGCCATAGAGCTATACTTCGGTGCCGAAGTGGAAGGATACAACACCTATCGCTACTACAGCGAAAACAACAAACTACGGGCATGGATCTGCATTCCGCTGACTATGGGCATCTATAACCGCCGCGAGGCCACTATAGATGCGCTGCTCTCGCCCCGACTCTGGACCGAAAACGGCATACTCACCGAATCGGGAAGCACCACCTTTTGGGACCGGGCCACCCTCTATGCTTTCAGAGGGCTCCTTGCCTCGGGCGCCACCGAACGCGTTATGCCCTACCTCTCCTACTACTCCGCCCGGCGTCTGTTAGGCGACCATGTCCCCTACCCCGTAGAGGCCTGGCCCGAAGGCAACCAACGCCATCTCTCGGCCGAGAGCGGACTCTACTGCCGGGTCATCACCGAAGGGTTATTTGGCATTACCCCCACAGGCTTCTCCTCCTTCACCCTCGAACCCAGACTTCCCGAAGCATGGAACCGGATGGAACTAAACCAAATCAAAGCCTTTGGCACAACCTTCGACATCCGTGTAGAACGAAAAGGCAAAAAACTTACAGTAACCATCCTTCAACAAAACAAAAAACCCATCCAAACCCACTACACCCACCAACAACCCCTGCACATCCAACTCAACCCCTAACGATAATTCGGCAATTCGATAATTATCTTTCATTAGAGCATTGCGCTTTAGCGCAGCACCAGAGCACTGTTACACTGTTACACTGCTACACTAATCATCAATCATTGATAATCAACCATTAACCATTGATAACTAACCATTTATGAAACAACTTCTTCTCTTGGCGCTACTCCTGCTTGCCGCCTGTCAGACCCCTCAAAAAACCGCCGAAACTCCCGTACAGAATCGTTGGAGTGTTGAACAAGCCAATGCCTGGCAGGCCGAAAACGGCTGGTTACGCGGTTCGAACTTTAACCCCAGCACCGCCATTAATCAGCTGGAAATGTGGCAGGCCGAAACCTTCGACACCACCACCATTGCCCGCGAACTGGGATGGGCAGCCGAAATCGGCATGAATGCCATGCGGGTCTACCTGCACCATGTGGCATGGGAAACCGACAAAGAGGGATTCAAAAAGCGCATGGATCAATACCTGACCATTGCCAACCGGTATGGCATTAAGACCCTCTTCGTCTTTTTCGACGACTGCTGGAATCCCACCTATCAGGCTGGCAAACAGCCCGATCCCAAACCGGGCGTTCACAATTCGGGCTGGGTACGCGATCCCGGCGATCTGCTGCATCAGGACTCCACGCTGATGGTTAAGCTCGAAGCCTACGTGAAAGATGTACTCACCACCTTTGCCAACGACAAACGGATTGCCCTCTGGGATCTTTACAACGAGCCGGGAAATTCGGGCTATGGCAACCGTTCGCTGCCGCTGCTGAAAAAGGTATTCGAATGGGGCTGGGAAGTTCGTCCGTCGCAGCCGCTTTCGGCAGGTGTATGGAGCCTTCCGCTCTCCGAACTGAATGCCTTCCAGGTGGAGAACTCCGACATCATCACCTATCACAACTACAATGGACCCGAAGAGCATCAGGCTGCCATCGACACCCTTAAGAAATATGGCAGGCCCCTGGTCTGCACCGAATATATGGCTCGTCGCAACAACAGCCTCTTCCAGAACATCATGCCCATCCTGAAAGCCCAAAATATCGCCGCCATTAACTGGGGCCTGGTTGCCGGAAAATCGAACACCAAATACGCCTGGGACGAACCCATCGCCGATGGCTCCGAACCCGCCCTCTGGTTTCACGAAATCTTCCGTCCCGACGGCACTCCCTACAAACAAGAGGAGGTAGATCTGATTAGGAGTTTGACACTGGAAAAATAGTGAAACAGGGATAGTGCTCTAGTGCAGTAAAGAAGTGCTCTAGTGCTCTAGTGCTCTAGTGCTGCGCTGACGCGCGAGTGCTCTGGTGCTTCAAAGTGCTATGCACTTTGAGTGCTCTGGTGGTGCGCTGACGCGCGGGTGCTCTGAGACTTTGGTGCCGTACAGAGGCACCACAAGATATACTGTTCCACACATTTTTGTCGTTGTGGAAGAGTATATCTTTTTTATAACATCGTAAATATTAGCGTCTTGCCAAGCCCCTCCTCGAATATTTTGAAAAGTGTGGATAGCTGAATATCAATCTTACCGTTTTCCACTCGGGATATATAGCTTTTTTTTGTGCCCGTTCTTTTTGCCAGTGCATCTTGTGTTAAATGAGCATCCTTTCGGGCCTCTTTAATCATTTCGCCTACAACAAAAGATTTGGCTTTTACCTCAAACTCATCGCGTTTTTCCGTCCCGATTTTTCCATATTTTATATCAAGAAGTTCATCAAAAGTCGTGGCATCCTTAATCGTTTTCATGGCATCTCTCTGGTTATACAGCAAAGTTAACAAGTTTGATAACAAAACAAAAGTGTCTTATTACATTTGCGCTAAAGCGCATTAGCGCGCAGCGCAGCACTATAGCTCTTGAAGCGCAATGCGCTTCGAAGCACCAACGCACCAGAGCACTTCTTTACTCCAGAGCGTTAGAGAATTTTCCTTTCAAAGGTGTGGGTGCCTGAGCCGATGTTTTCTATACGGAGGTAGTTGCCCTCTTCGATGGCTTTGCGCTTTTTGCCGTTAACCCATACCTGATTCCCGGTTGTGCCGGCCTTGGGAAGGTAGACTTCGGCTTTCACGTTGGGCGGGAGGGTAACGGTCATCTGGAAACGTTGATTGTTGCGGTTCCAATTCACAGAAATGGGGCCGCGGTCGGTGGGAATCTCTCCTTCGGCACTCAGCAGCGATTGTCCAAAGTCGAGCGGTTTTACGCGAACCAGGGCATGCTGGGGCTGGAGCGGTTCGACGCCGAGAATATATTGCTGAATACCCAGCAGCCCCGCGATTCCCCAGGGATGCGACAAACTTTCGCCCCGTTCGGGAGCATCCCACGCCTCCCAGGTGGCAGTACCGCCTAATGTAAGGGTGCGGGCCCAGCCGTCCCACTCGGGA
>CAYVJA010000065.1:0-11520 GCA_964451605.1 uncultured Bacteroidales bacterium
AAATACCCATAAGGTGCATCCCAGATGCAGGGCGAGGGGAAAAGCATGAAACACCGCCGGATTTGCCCCAAAGAGGCGAAAGAGCAGGGTATAGCAGAGCTGGTTTAGGGGGCTGTACTGACCGTGATGGAATTGGGTAAGGATAGCGCCGATATTGTCAAGACCCCGCCCAAAGGTAAAGGAGTTCATCACCATCCATTGGTCGTCCCATCCTTCGAGTAACTCATGACCCAGTACCGGATAGTATACCAGCAGGATGGCCAGTGCCAGTAGGAGATGGGGGAGCCATCTTACTGAGTTATTAACCCAAACGGCAATGAAGTTGGTTCGAAAAGATTGCATTATGAGAAATGTATACGGGTTTCTCGGAATAGGTAATCGATATCTATCATCCAATTCCTAAAGTCAAACCTATATAACATTTTCAAATTATGCAATACATTTTCCTGGATTCAAGAATTAAACAGCATAATTATGTCTTGCATCTGTATAGAAATCATTAATTATCAGTATTTATTCTATTTATAGAATTTCTCTTGATAAGAAATTATAGATTCATTCATATTTTGCATTTATTTACATAGGATTTCCATAATGATAAATTGCATTTAACATTTATTAACAAACAATGATCCTAATCAAAAAGTGTATTTACACAGCGATACGGCGCCCAAGTGCTCTGATTCTTCAAAGTGAAAATGCACTTTGAGTGCTCTAGAGCATTAGAGCATTAGAGCATTAGAGCACTAGAGCATTTATTGTTTATTGCCGCGCTTTCCCGTAGGGGGGCCGAATTCGGGTCTGTCGCCAAAGCCACCCGGTGGGGGGCCGAAACCGCCGGGAGGGGGTCCAAAGCCATCGGGAGGAGGGCCGAAGCCACGCCCGGAAGCAAAGTCACCCAGGGTTGTAACCATAGCGGAAAGTGCGATTTCTTGGTAGAGAGCGCCTGAGGAATAGGTTCCCGCCTCATACACCCCGTTGGTCGATTCTCCCGAGTGGGTTCCACCGGTATAGAGGGTATAATGAGCCCCCTGGATAAGTTCCGGCGAAGAGAAGATAAACGATTGAAAGTTGCGCGACGGGGAAAAGGTTACCAGAGGTTTGCCCAGGCTGTCGGCCAGGTTAACTAGTGAGCCGGCCTGGAGAATGGAAGGAAACTTGACGGAAACCGAAGGTTGGGTCGACTCCTCTCCGGGAATCTGCGTCATGAAGGATGAGCCGCCTGCCATGATAAAGGTACCGCCGGTGATGGAGCAGGCACCGTTGAAGTCCATCCCCACTTCAGGGCCGTCGGAGGGGCCCTGGGCAATGACCGTGCCACCGCTTATGGAGATATCACCATTACTATCGAGGGCATCGCCCCGAATGGCCTCAACGGATAAAAAACCGCCATTCATGGCAAAAAGGCTTCCGTCGTTCTGCTCTCTGGGGCCTTTCCGGGAAGCATTGATCCCGTCATCGGTCGAAACAACAGTAACCCGGCCGCCTGAGATAAGAATCCGGCCGCTCTCTATGCCTTCATATGCGGCGGTGATATCCAGTGTGCCTCCCGACAGCGTAACACAACTGTCAGCCTTAAGGGCATCATCGGCCGAGGCAACGGAAAAGATTCCGCCGGAAATATCTATCTGGAAATCGGAATGGAGCGCATCATCGGCCGCATCTATCCGGAAGTTGCCCCCCGAGATGGTCACCTGCTCACTCCCTTTGATGGCCTTGGCCGACAAACTGTCGGGGAGGTTTTGAGTGGCGCCTCCTCCCGATGTAAGCCGAAACAGGCCATCAGAGATGGTTACTGCTCTCTTTGCCGACAGGGCATCGCCTTCGGAACAAATTTCTATTGTACCGCCGTCAACCTGAATATACCCCAATTCCGGATCGGAGCCTTTATCCGATTTGATTCCATCGCCGCCAGAAATCAGCGAAAGATCTCCCCCCTTGATATGAACAAAATCTTTCCCCCTGAGGGCATCATCAGCGGCCTTCACCACCATTTTTGCACCATCAATCTCCACCCCGTCCTTTCCTGAGATGCCGTCGTTAAATCGGGCATCAACGGTAAGTGAGCCCTTGCCCCGGAACAGCAGCGGCACCTTACTGAAAAGGGCTGCGTTGGGCTCTTCATCAACCGGATCATCATACTGATAAGTAAGGCCGTCGGTAAGCCGGTTCTCGGTACCCTCGGCAAGCTCGACAACCACTTTTGCCGCCCGTCGGATATAGATGGGTGCACCTTCGGGATTGTTAATCTCGGCCCCGTTGAGTATCAGCACAACGGGTTGTTCCTTATCGGCAGAGTTCACCACGACTCTGCCCTTATGCAAGACACCGCTCAACCGGTAGGTACCCGGCGATGAAATGGTGATTTCGCCACCGGAAACCGAGGCTCCCTTCCCGTTACCCGAGATTGTTGCAGAAGAACCGTTTAACGTAATGGAGAAAATTTTCAAAGACTCTGCACTTGAAGAGGCGTTCGAAGGGGCTGTACAGGTAAAGCCCTGTAACACCCAGGATAGTAAAACTAAGCCAAAAGTATTTCGCATATTTTCCTCCTTTCAGACCCCAAAACCAATAGAAGTTGCAGAGCCATTGTGGAAGGTAGGATGGCGTTTACCCCTTAAAGTTTAAGGCAGTTTCGGGATAACGCAGTTAAAAAATCTTAAACCGGCTACACCTTCAAAAAGATCTTTTTGCGGTAAAGCAGGTAGAGGAAGAGCCAGGCCGTGGCAAAGGTGGCCATGGCACTCAACAGATTTCCAAACGAAGCGGGAAAAAGTTCGATTACCCCGCCAAAAAGGAACTGTGCAGTGTGTGAAAAATCTATCATCTTTTCGGCCAGGTAGATGGTAATTGAATTCATCCCGATAACCACAAAGAAACGGGTCCACTTTTTCCACTGCCAAAGATCGACAACCAGATAGAAGAGGGTAAAGAGCAAAAGGCTCAGCCCGCCCACAAAACAGACAAACGAACTCGACCAAAGGTATTTATTCAGGGGGAATACGTAACTCCATGCCTTCCCGGTCACAATAAGCAGAAGGGCAGCTATCAACATATAACGCACCTTTCGCATGGGTTGATCGCGCAGAAAATCCGACTGAATGAACTGGCCGGTAAACATACCCAGCAGGGCAGTACAGATGGCAGGCAGCGTGCTCAGCAACCCCTCATTATCGCCAAATCCGTAGCAACAAAATTTTCCCGGCAATATCATCCTGTCAATGTATCCTGCCAGATTACCGGGCTGCGAAAAGGGATCGTCAACCCCCGAATCAGGAGCCGTAACCAGTAGGAGGAGTAGCCAGTAACCTACGAGGATGGCAAAGAACCAGATGATTCTCCCGGTTTGACGAAAGTTTATAAATATCAGTGCCCCAAACATCCAGGCAAGTCCTATGCGCCCCAGCACACTGGCATAGCGCAACTCCTCCGGATTAAAACGGATGGCATTATTGTAGATAATACCGAACAGCACCAACAAAAGGCCACGCCGAAAGATATGCCGGTACAGGGCCGATCGCTGCGTCTGCCCCTGGAAACGCCGGGCAACCGAGAAAGGGAAAGAGACTCCTGCAATAAAAAGAAAGAGAGGAAATATCAGATCCATAAACTGAAAGCCGTGCCAGGGAACATGCTCCAACTGGCCCGACCACCAGGTGAGCAAGGGCCATCCGGTAAACGCGGCAAGGGCCACAAAAATGGTGTCACCACCCATAATCCAAAACATGTCGAATCCTCTTAGCGCATCGAGCGAGAGGAGTCGATTTCCGGAGAGATTCGAACGATTATCCATAGTGTGTAATTTATCTGCGACAACTCAGGGTATGGCAACCCTCACAATTTTATTCTTTCGGATGGCCATAAAACCAATCCGTCCCTCTTCGGTAAAAGAGAGTGTTCCGTCTACAATACCCTCGTAGGGTCTCCCCTCTTTCCCATTCAGCACCACAAATTGACGTTTTTTATTGCGTGCCACATAAGCAATGGATTGCCCGTCGGGGCTCAATACGGGCGAACCGCTTCCAATACCGTCGAACCATTCCCCCGGCACACCATCATCTACCACGCACCATTGATTGCCCATGCGGGCAGCATAGGCCACCCGACTGCTATTTGGATCGGCCACTACGGCCCCGATGCCTCCAAAACGAGCTCCCTCCTCTACCCCGGAAACCACAAATCGGTTCTCTCCGCTTCGCACCGCATAGACAGGCAGGTTTCCGTGATTACCCCACGAAAGCGAACCCTCTAACAGGGCATCATATCGGCGCCCTTCCAAACCATCGACCACCACGCAGCGCTGATTTTTATCGAGCACGCCGTACGCCAGGCGATTCCCGTCGGGGCTAAACCGAAGAGTGCCCTCAATGATCTCATGGTAAGGCTTCTGCTCTTGTGCATCGACCACCACCCGCCATTTCCCTTCGGCGTAGGCCACATAGCAGAGCCGATTGCCCTGGCCGACGAATTGGAGCGATCCATCGGCAATATCGTCGTAAGCCCGGCCCTCATTTCCATCGAGAACCACTATCCAACGGCTACCCGATTGTGCCGCATAGACCAGGTGTCGACCATCGGGCGAAAAACAAACTGTACCATAGGCAATGGCATCGTACCGTTTCGCGGTGGTTTTTCCCGAAACTACAAAGCTCTTCCCATTTTGAGAGGCTCCATAAGCCACTGTTTTGGAGTCGGGACTGAAAACCAGGGTTCCGTTAATCACGGCATCGAACGGTTCCTGCTCCGATCCGTTAAGTACAACAAACGATGTATCCTTGTTGCGAACCACATAAGCAATGCTTTTGCCGTCGGGGCTAAAGCGTAACGATCCCTCTACAATGGTTTCGTAAGGTTGCCCCTCTTTGTCATCGACCACCACCCGAAACTGCTTCTCCTGCCCGGCCACATAAGCAATACGGGTACCGTCGGGGCTAAAAAGCAGCGACCCCTTCACAATGCGCTCGAAGGGGCGACCCGGCCTGCCATCGACAGAGACATACTGCTGATTTTCGGACTTTACCACGAAAGCCGCATGGCTGTTATCAGGGCTCACCGTGAAGGTTTCAGGCATCCAGGAGCCCGGATCGAAAGAGGCTACGACAGATTCGGTTACCGGCAAACTACAAGCCACAAAAAAGATAGGGACAAACAAAGACAGCCGCAACAAGCAGGAAAAAAGGGGATTTGAAATCACGTTCATACAAAAACAGTTGGAGAGTATCGAAAAACAAAGATACAATAACCATCGAACCGATCGTCACCGGCGCAAACGACAATTCGCCATCCCAAACCAGCAGAAAGTTCAATTTTCGGTTCAACGTGCAAAAGAATCAGAAGGTCTATGCGTATATTTGAACCATTATGCTTGAATGATCTGCATCAAGATACCCCTTCCGAATAATAGAAATGCGCATAATGAAGAAAGGCACAAGGCTTATCGACAATTCTACCGAAGAATACCTATTTGGAAACGCAATCAAAGAGCTGCTCGAAGATACGGCCTATTCCGAAGTTTCCATTGCAACGGGATATTGGGATCTTCCCGGAATGGCAGCCCTCTATGAACAACTCTGCTCCTTTCTGGAAAGAGAGAACAGCTCTTTACGCATCTTACTGGGCGAAGAACCCTCTGTGAAGGCATACCAGGTAAAAGATCCGGCCAAACAAGATCCGGACTTCCCGGAAAAATATCTCAAAAAAGATCTGGAGGAGTTGCATCTGAGAGATGATTTTCAGAAAGTAGCCACGCTATTAGATCGACACCTCAACAGTGAGGGAACCGGGAAAGTACAAATCCGTGTATATCGGAAAAACTTTCTGCATGCCAAGTGCTATATCTTTGGCAGTGAAACCGAAAACGCGGTGGGCTTCATCGGCAGTTCGAACTTTACCAAACAGGGATTGTTCGGAAATCTGGAGCTGAATCAATTTGAGGATAATAACGCCACAGTTAATTTCGTTCGAAAAAATATATCCCAACACCCTTCTCATCGCACCTGGTTTGAGGAATTATGGGACGAAAGCGAAGAGTGGGATCGCACATTTAAAGAGGAGATACTTGCACTGAGTAAACATGGCGCTGTCTGTTACAGTGCTTACGAAATGTACATTCATGCATTATACCGGATGTACGGCCAGGAACTTATCGACGAGAAGGAGAATAAAGTACCTGTCGACGACCCGGATTCCGGGAAACCTCAATTGTTGAAATTTCAGATACAAAACGCAAACAGCCTGATAAAAAAGCTAGAAAGGCAAGGTGTGGCCATGCTCTCCGACTCTGTAGGATTGGGGAAAACGTACACAGCCATAAAGGTCATTGAATACTATAAACAGCAGCTTAATCAAAGGGTGGTTGTAATTGCTCCGGCAGGATTAATTCAACAATGGCGAAAGGCATTCGATGACTTTCATACCATCCATATTCCCGAAATCTACAGTCTGCAAGACACAAACCGAATAGAAGATATTCGCGAAAACTTACAATCCATTCCTGTGGGATTATTTGTGTTCGATGAAAGCCATAATTTGCGATCGTCGGGAGGGCAACGTTTCGATACATTTATCAGGTGGCGTCAGGAAAACAGCAACTCCAAAACATTGATGCTTACTGCAACGCCTATCAATAACCAACTGGCCGACCTTACCAATCAGATTATGTTGGGGTCGGGAGGCGATATCTATAAACTCGGCCGTTTTTACGATAGAAGCCGACAGAAATATTTCACACTCAAAGAGCGGTTAGAGGTGCTCCAATCGGATATGCAGAAACAGATTCGCGAAAACGGATTTGTCAATTACCAGCAGATGAAAGAGCAGCTTACTCCCCTGCTAAACCGGTTCATCGTGCGGCGTACCCGGCAAGGCATTGAGAAGGAGTATCCCGACGGACTTGAGATCAATGGTGTACTACAGAAATTTCCCAGATCGTACCCCGATAATTTAGAATATGAGGTGCCTAATCAATTCAAAACCCAACTCTTGGCTATAGCCGCAAAAAACAGTGATCTCACCCAGGCATTTCGGTTCGAGATAAACAGTTTGGCCGAATTAGACTATTTGGCACATCCGCTCGACCTCTTTTCGCACTATCAGGAGAGGGAAAAACCCATACACTCTTCGCTGGAGATTATTTATACCGCTCTTCTGAGTCTGGGGTTTCCCTGTTATCGATACAACATGTACCGATATGCCTATTACGGCAAAAAACGGGGCGAGTTAGAACTGAATGTAGATGAGAACCGGGAGTTAAGCCGACAGATTGGTATCTACGGAATTTTTCGAACCGTATTCTTAAAGCGGCTCGAATCATCGCTCTCTTCCATCGATAAATCGATCAGGAGTTACGAGGAGAAACTCCAACATTTCCGTTCGGGGCTGGAGCAGTACAACCGGATCATTTCGGTTAAAAACCTTTCCGCGTTATACAGAGCCATCGATCTGTACAACGAACAGAATGCCGAAGAGGATGAGTTGGATTTCGATATTGAGTCGTTCGAAAGTTCAGGACAGGATTTCGTATCGATTGAGGCTCACGAAGGCATTTTTAATATCGCCCAATTGAAAGCCGATATTGCCAAAGATCTATCGCTCATTACCATTCTCAAGGAGCAAATTTCGCTTTTGATTCAAAAAGACGATAAAATTCAGGTGCTGGCAAAGCATCTGAATCAGAACGACGACAGGAAGGTTCTTATATTCACCTACTTTGCCGACACATTGCAATATCTTTCCGAGAAGTTACCCGAATACTTAGTCAAGAATAAAAACGTTGAATTCGCATTAGGGTCAAAAAACGACATTGAAAACTACGCCAAACGTTTTGCGCCGGTCTCGAAAAAATATACTATCAAACCCTCCGAAAAAGAGATTGATTTTCTGGTTGCAACCGACAAACTCTCCGAAGGTCAGAACCTGCAGGATTGTGGCATGATTGTTAACTACGACCTCCACTGGAACCCGGTAAGAATGATTCAGCGTAACGGCCGTATCAATCGACTGGGGAGTAAACACGAGGAGATCTTTATCTACAATTTCAGGCCTACCGAACAGTTAGAGAGCTACCTCAAATTGGTAAGTAAACTGCAGGAAAAGATTAATCTGATACGTTACACCATCGGAAGCGACCAAAGCGTCCTTGACGAAGAGCCTGTTCCGCAAGACTTTACCGAGGATCTTTACAGTCGTGATGAAAAGAGACGACTTGAGGCCTTCCGAAAAATTTTTGAGACATCCGAATTGCTGGCGGCCGAAGATCTCTTCATGGACGACTTGAGAGAGTTTGATCGAAATCCCGGATACGAAGAGGGCTACAAGGAGGCCATAAAAAAACTTCCTAAGGGGAAATGGGGAAAGATTCAGGCCAGAAAAGCCGAAGAGAACTTTTCGCACCTCGTTCACATGGCCGATAGCCATGAAGAGGCGGGTTACTTTATTGCCTACAAAGACGGAAGAGGCGAAATGCTTACCACCGCCGAAGGGTTACTCTCCATTCAAACCGGCAGCAGCAATAATCGGCGGTTTAAAGACGAATTTCGTCACAAACCCAAGATAGAAGCGGATATCCGGGCCTATATCGAATCGTATCAATTCCGTGAAGGCGATACTGCCAACAATTACACCAGAGGACAGGAGATTGCCATTGCCCAACTACGCAACACCATGTTCGAATACCAATACCCCTACCAGGAGATTGAGCAGGTTGAGAACTGTTTACTCTATTCCCTGAACGCCTATATTAACAAAG
Source organism: uncultured Bacteroidales bacterium (assembly GCA_964451605.1). Classification (GTDB taxonomy): domain Bacteria; phylum Bacteroidota; class Bacteroidia; order Bacteroidales; family UBA4181; genus JAQVSH01. The sequence goes on from CAYVJA010000065.1 coordinate 8,747, forward strand.
AGAGTCTGAAGCTGGTTCGTCAGGTGAATCGGCTGTTACGCCACAACCAATTCATCGGAAGCGAGATCATCGAACAATTCATCGCACTGGCACAACAATACAAGCCCGGAGAGTCGACCGAAAAGGCTCCGCTAAGCGAGATGATTCAAATCTTTGAATAGCATGGAACTAACAGATATTAACCTCATTCTGGAAAAGTTGGCAACCGATCCGGATAATGGCCGGGATCACATCTTTGCACTGGCAGAGATGCTCATACGTTGGATGGGCTTTGACTATGTCGAAAACGGGAAACCTCGTTTGTTAGATTTTCAAACCCTGAAAATGAAAGAGGCGCTGGTTCCTGCCCCGGTTACAGGACAGGAACAGCTCTATCGGCTCACCGCCGACGGACAGTCGGTGCGTATTCGTTTGGCAGTAATCAAGAAATTCGAAAAGCGAACCATTCAGTATTTAACCGAAACCAATGTAGGACTATCCAGTTATCAGGCAAGTATGAGGGGAATCAAACAGGTTGAAGGCCGCGAGCCGTTCGTTGCCCGACAACCCTATTTCCTCCATTTTGTAACCACTGCAAAATATAATCGCCTTTGGGTGATTGTAAACGAGGACGATCAAAAGAGAGTTCTGGTTTTCCGTAACCGACTATCGCACACCCAGTACAACAAAATTCTTCCCCTCTGGAAAAATACAGCCACCAGGTCGAAACCCGAGATCGCAAAGCTGTTTTGGAAAAGTCTCGATGTAAAAGAGGTCAATATCGCCTTTTACAAACAGATTAAGGAGCGATTCGATGCGTTGCTGGGCATTGCAAAACAGCAGAACAGATCTGTTTCTGAAGAGGATATGATGCAATTTGCCGTCAGACTGATTGGCCGATACATCTTTTGCTGGTTCCTCAAAGAAAAAGAGATTATCCCCGAAGCTCTGCTCTCCTCGGCCACCATAGAAGAACACAAACATCATTACTTTCAGACGCTTCTGCCAAAGCTCTTCTTCAATACACTAAATGCCGAAGTGACCGACCCGGCAAGAAACGAGCTTGTTACAGAACTCGATCCTCTCTATAAAAACATCCCCTACCTTAATGGCGGACTCTTCGATTGGCACTCCGAGGACGTACTGTTTACGACCCTCGACTTAAACAATTGGCTGCTGGCATTTGTAAAGGTTCTCGAGAGTTTCGACTTTACCGTCGATGAGAGCAGTAGTCAATATCAACAAGTGGCTATCGACCCGGAGATGCTGGGCCGGATTTTCGAAAACCTTCTGGCAAGCCAAAATCCTGAAACCGAAAAGATGGCCAACGAACGCAAAGCGTTCGGGGCATTTTATACGCCGCGCGAAATTGTCGATTATATGGTGAACCGAAGTCTCTTCGCCTATCTGTCGACAACGCTGGTACCCCGTATCGAAGCCCGAAGAGAGCTACTTGCAGAAGAAAAGTTTCTCTATGAAGGCACCCTGTTTCAAGATGCATTTTCTGATCCTCTCCCCATAGACAATCGCATAGCCGAACAGGCCGAACAGGAGAGAAAACGTGAAAAAACAGATCAAAAAATTGAAAAACTCCTTTCGCCAGTCTGCATGGAGAATCCGTTCGACCGTCAGGAGACCCATGCCGTACGAAAAGCCCTTGGGAATATTACTATCCTCGATCCGGCGTGCGGTTCGGGAGCGTTTCCTATGGGTGTACTGCTCAGGTTGATGGAACTCCGGCAAATTGTGGGGCATGGGCATAGAAACAATTACGATCTGAAAGAGGAGATTTTGAGTAAGAACATCTTCGGGGTGGATATTATGCCTATGGCTGTAGAGATTGCCCGGCTCCGGGCCTGGCTCAGTCTGGTTTTGGAGGCCGATTACAAACCTGCCGACAGGAAAAATAATTTCGGGATTGCCGCACTTCCTAATCTCGATTTTAAGTTTGTGTGCGCCAACAGCTTAATCGACAGCGGTTACGAGGAGGTACTGAAAATCCTCAGCAAAAATATCGGTTACGGAAAGATGAGCCAGTTGAACGGAGAGATCCGGAAACTACAACAACTCCGCGACGACTATTTCGACCCCAAAGGCGATAAAACACGTAAAAAAGAGCTGCAGAGACAGTTTGTTCAAACCAAGGAGTACATCAAATCGGAATTTGAGAGTTTAAAGAGCAGCTGGAATCTGGAAAATTTTTTGCAAAAAGTCGACAGTTGGAATCCGTTCAACGATGCTCACCCCTCCCCCTTCTTTTCGCCAGCCTGGATGTTCGGTGTCAGAAACGGATTCGATCTGGTCATCGGAAACCCTCCCTACGTGCAGATTCAAAAGATGGAAGAGGGAAAAAAAGTTGCGCTCGAACAACAACACTACGCCACCTACGACCGTACCGGCGATCTCTATCAACTCTTTTACGAACGGGGCATTCAGCTGCTGCAATCGAACGGAACCTTAGCCTACATCACCTCTAATAAGTGGATGCGAAGCAATTACGGCAGGAGCACCCGCTCTTACCTTGCTAATAATACGCAACCCCGTGCTTTAGTTGACTTTGGAATGGCGTTAGTTTTTGAGTCTGCCACCATCCTCACCAATATCTTTATCGGACAGCGGAGCCCAAAGAGCCAGGAACTCCCTATCTGCCGAATCCAAAAAGATTTCGATAATCCTTCGCAATTAAGCGATTATGTAAGTGCGAATACTATCACCATCGACAATCCGGATGAGGAGGCCTGGGTGGCATACACCCCCTCCGAATACGCGCTGATACAAAAGATTGAAAAACAGGG
>CAYVJA010000065.1:11620-13367 GCA_964451605.1 uncultured Bacteroidales bacterium
GATGAGATTATCTCTGCAAAGAAAGCAAACCAAAACAGCACCGATGCCGAACGAAAACTCGATCTGCTGATCTGCCGAATGTACCAACTCACCCTCGAAGAGGCGCAACTCATCGACCCGACTATTTCGCAAACGGAATTCGATGCAGTATAGACAACTCCAATCAGCAAACCGGGCCCTTAGTTGAGCGAATGGAGCGGGATGATATTCCCGCAACAAAATTTGTACTTTTTCCCGCTTCCGCAGGGACAAGGATCGTTACGACCCGGTTCTTTTGCAGAGGGCGGGGTACGGCCTTCTAAAAAATCGCCGGACATGCGAAAGGGCTCTGATGGCAACGGTTGTAGGAATGGCCGCTCTTTTCGAAACAGCTGTTCCGCAGAATGGCCTTTGAGGGTCCACCGGGGCATACTATTGATATAATCTACCACCAACGTCATTCTCCGATTCAGCTCCTCTATGTTTCCCATGGGAAGAAACGGTTGAAAAGCATCCAGAATTTCTGCCATAGGTGCGTCATTTTGTGACAACTGCCAAATCCTGTCAAGCAGAAGTGAGATGCCCTGTTCTATTAACCCTGCTTTTCTCAGATAGTCGATAAGTTTTTCCGAAGCCCGGCTGGAAAAGGGCAGAAAATGGGCTCCGGCGTATAGAATCATCTTCTCCGAAAAGCGATAATTCTTGAGATCGGTTCTGCGAGTACGCTCATTTGCCAAAGATTCAGGATTGTAAACTTCTGTTGTGCACACCCAGGGAGTACGCTGAAAACCAAAAAAACTGCTGTACCAGAAAAGCCTGTCTCTGGTTAATACAGCTTCAACCAGAAGATCGAGCGTAATCTCCTCTCCGGTCATTTCATTATAGCTCTCTACCAGCTCCGAAAGTGGAAGTGCACCAAACAAACGGATTAATCCGGCAAGAAAGATATCCCGTTTATCCTGTATCCACAGTTCCCTGTCAGAAACAATCGAATCAATAACCGGTTTCAACGCAGAACAGAGATTGGCAGAGATATAAATGCGCGAAGGTGCGCTCAGGGAGCCGGAAACAAGACCCGCCACCCCCCTGTCGAACAAAAAACGTTCGATATCATAACTGGTAACCGTAAGGTTACCCCCTGCATGCACCAACTTCTGCAGCAATTCCAGGGCAGACATGGGCAGGCGATATAGAAGGAGCTTTGGATTGCTTAGCCATTTTTCTTCGAGAACCAGACTCAAACGGCTTTTGTTCCAGTTTGAACGATACGGTACCGAAAAAACTTTGCAGTTGAGCTGAAGCAAATCTTTTGTCAGTGTATCCATCAACAACTCATGCAACCGAGCCTCGCCTTTCAAAGTCATCTTCTTATTGTTCATCCTGACAGGAATTAATCATTCCCCAAAGATAGAACAATCTCGGCTATTGATTTATCCATACTGCCGATGTCACTCTGCGGCGTCGCGGAGCCTGTCCCTGACCCTGGCTCTGGGGAGGAGTCTGGGGCAGCAGCTGTTCGCGATTATTGCGGGCAAAGTTGGGAATGGCCAGGAAGGGCGAACCATTGGCCCACGTCCCTTTAATGGCCACTACCCCACGCAGCAGGCCGGGCATCCATTCGGCTTTCAGCGCACCCTTGCCTAACGATTGCTCGATGTCGGGCTGGTCGGCAAGTTCCACATTGTAGACCAGAGGCCCGTAGCGCAATGCCACCTTGCCACGGTCGGCGGCAATCCGCTCATCGGCCGTAACACGCTGCACCTCCATG
>CAYVJA010000066.1:0-296 GCA_964451605.1 uncultured Bacteroidales bacterium
AAAGGCCCCATCCGCCGTATTCGAACGAATAGATGTGATGGATCACGTTATGGCTTACAGAGGTGCCCTCGGAAGCGCCCAAACAGTAGACGCCTCCCATATCGCACAACTCACCCCATCCCAGGTGATGTATATGGTTGTATTCTATAATGTTGCGTTTGCTTGGACTTGGAGAGTAGCCCCACACCCATCCCACAGAAATGCCGGAGTAGCGGAAGTTGGCTATCTCGTTGTGGGTAATTTGGTTATCGGCCGAATGGAAAAGAATGACCCCCACCCCGCAAGGGAAAACAGAA
>CAYVJA010000066.1:333-12911 GCA_964451605.1 uncultured Bacteroidales bacterium
CTCCCGTACGGATAATGTTATTGTCGACCACCATTCTCCGGGTGAGTTCCTCTTCGGTTTTAGGCATAGTCGTATCGCCCAGTTTAATTCCTCCTGCCCCAAGATCGTGCAGATAGCATCGCGCAATGGTGCAGTCGGAACAACCCCTCCGAAACCAAAAGGCGTGCGTGGCCACCTGCGAAATCTCGCAATCGGTAAAGGCAACCTGCGAGGCATAATCGGCCATAATGGCTGCGTCGATGGGTGCGGCAGCCTGAGCAGCCTCATTCCCCCACAAAGGCATTCGATACCCCGTTGCCTCGAAACGCAGACCCTCGAAACGGACATGCGATACAGGCTTTACAGGAGTTCCCTGAAGAACCACCAATTGACGGGCAACCGGGGCAACAACTCGCAAACGGGCAATATCTTCGCCTGGCAGAGGCCTGTAAAAGAGTTCGCCACCCCGATCCAGATACCACTCGCCACAGGTATCGAGCGCTGCTTTGTAATTCTCGAGCAGAAACCGACTCTTCTTATCGATAGGATTCCACGATTTCATTCCCTCGCCCGCAGTATAAAAAACGAGGCTGTCGGCATCGTACGAAGAGATCCGCTTACGGGTGTTGTCCCAAGCATGATAAAAGGTAACAATGGCATCGTCGAAATCGCTTTTGGTCAGTTGCGAAAAGGCCTTAGCCGTTTCCGGGGTAAGACGGAATTTCTGTACCGCCATACGAGGCACCCGATCCTTGCCTTTTGCAACCACATGCTCCGAGACCTCCTTCAGCGTATAAAAACCCCGGTTGGGCGATTTGGCACGAATGGCCGAATGGCCATCCACGTAGAGTTGTTCAAACCAGAGACCGTAGCGCGAAACCTCGTCGACCCGCGCCTTCCAAAGCCCTTCCGACACCTCTTCCCAATTCTCAATGGCAATTCCCCCCACAAACTGTGGCGATGCCCCCTTCTCTGCCCGGAAGCAGACCGGCGATTGCTCACTGCCCGAATCGAGTCCGGTAAGCAACAATGGTTCGGTCATATAGTAAGTACCATCGGCAATAACCACCCGGACGGGTTCGTTAAACGCCTGTTTCGCCCGCAAATTTCGAATCAGGTTACGGGCCCCCTGCAGCGAGGCGAGCGGCTTTGCCTTGGTACCGGGGTTCTGATCGTTGCCTGTCGGAGTAATGTAGATATCCTTAGCAGGTAGTTGCAGGCAAAAGAGAAGCGAAAATAGCAGGAAGGAGAGTCGAATCGATAACATGGCAAAAGGAATCTAAGTGGAAACCGGTTGAGCAGGAAAAGAGGAGCAAACTCTTAGTGCAACGTGGTAAACAAATATAAGATTATAGAGCGAAAATGAGTGCCCGAAAATTTGGGAGAAGCGCTATTTATCATGACTTTTGCACCTTAACTTACAATTATGCCCGTACACAAAATTCTCTCCCGGGGAGCTGCGGTTCTTGCTGTGTTGGGGGCGGCAACTCTTCTGTTCTTCTTTCTGCAAAAACGCGCCTCACAGGCAGAGTCTCCCATCGCACAACCCACCCGGCACCTCTCCGAAGCCATTACCCCGGCCGATATCATGCACCATATCGGGGTGCTGACTGCCGACTCGCTTGAAGGCCGGCGGACCGGGAAAAGCGGTGAAGCAAAAGCTGCCCGGTACATCAGAGATCAATTTGCCGACATGAGCCTGAAGCTATATGGCGATAGTGGATTGCAACCCTTTTCTTTTAAAGGACGTACTACTTCAACCCACTCTACCTGTCGTTTCGATGGAGTTACCGGTATTGAACGAAGAGACTACCATCCCTTTGTGTTGAATAACGCCCCTCCGGTAACATCCCCTGTGCTGTTTGTGGGGTTCGACCCGAAAAAGAGCCCCAAAAATCCCTTTAAAGGCATCGATATTACAGATCGATTGGTGATGGTATTCGAGGATCGTTATCCGTTTCTGCATTACCAGAGTGCGATTGCCGGCGGAGCCACAGGCCTTCTGACAATAATCCCCGACAGTGTAGCCCGGGATTTCTTGCCGGCACCCGGTCAAACGATTATATATCCTAAAGCGAGCGCTCCCGGCTTTCGCATTTCGCATAAGATGGCCAATCTTCTGCTGCAACGGGCAGGCACCCGCCTCGAAGAGTTGACTGAGAGGGTCTTTTCTGCCCGTGAAAAGGTGGTGCTCCCCATTCCTGTAGAGGTTACCTGCGAACTTCGCACCGGCGAAGAGTCGTTACATTCAGAAAATGTGATTGCAGGCATAGTGGGTTCCGACTCCCTGCAAAACGACAAATACATTGTGATTGGTGCCCATTACGACCATCTGGGAACACGGACCTATCTCACCGCGACAACCGATAGCATAGTTACTTATTACGGAGCCGACGACAATGCCTCCGGGGTGGCCGTTCTCCTGGAGATAGCCCAAAAAATTGCCACATCAGACCAAAAACCGGCTCATTCACTTCTCTTTATTGCCTTCGGTGCTGAGGAGTCGGGGCTCAAAGGATCCCGGCATCTGGTCGAAAACCTGCCTATTCCCGCCGAAAGCATCCAGTATATGGTGAATCTCGACATGGTAGGGCGAATGGATTCGGTTCGTACCCTCCATATTAACCTTTTGAAAGTACCCGATTACCTGCGTAACCGGATAGAAAGCATCCAAAAACTGCACCCCGACATCAACCTGGTATTCAATGCCCGTCAGCACGGCCGTTCCGACTATCTCCCCTTTATGCAAAAGGGAATTCCGGCCCTTGCCTTTACAACCGGTACGCATCCCCAGTACCACACCCCAGCCGATACCGCCGGGCTTATCGAAACCAAAGGAACGGCAGCCATTGCCGACTTTGTAGCCGATCTGATAACCACTTCGCTGTAGCCCCGCGTCAAAGTGGGCATACACATTGATTTGTGCCGGAAATAGCCTATTTTTACCTAAATAATCCCTGCATCAGGCAGACAATATTTCCAAACGCCATAACCTTTGCTCTTTATGAAAAGAATCTTCACCCTCCTCGCCGTATTCGTTGTATTTGCTTCTCTCACCAACGCATTTTCTCAGGATTGGCCCCAATTTATGGGACCGGACCGAAACAGCATCTCTCCACAGAAGAATCTTCTTCGCAGCTGGCCTGCAGAGGGCCCCAAAGTGCTCTGGAGCGTAAATACGGGAATTGGCTACGGCGGACCCGTTGTAAAAAATGGCAAGGTCTATCTTCTGGATCGTAACGATGAAGCAGGCGACATCATGCGTTGCTTTAGCCTGGCCGATGGAAAAGAGCTCTGGAAATTTGCCTACGATGCGCCCGGATCGGTCTCGTTTCCCGGTTCGCGCAGTGTACCTATTGTCGATGACAAATTGGTTTATTCCTGCGGCCCCTACGGCGACCTCTACGCGATAGACATCAACACCCACAAGCCCGTTTGGAACAAAAATGTATGGAAAGATTTCGGCGGCGAAAAAATCCCCACCTGGGCCATTTCGCAATGCCCCCTCTTTTACGGCGATCTGCTCATCCTGGCATCACAGGCTCCGCAAGCCGGAGTGGTTGCCTACGACAAAAAAAGCGGCGATCTGAAATGGAAAACCGAATCGTTGGGTCTGGTGGGTTATGTAAGCCCGGCCTTGGTAAAAATTGATGGGAAAGATCATGTGGTAATGGTGACCGCCTCAGGGCGCGATGGCGCAAAGGGAAAAGTGGTGGGTATTGACCCGACTACCGGAAAAATTCTATGGGAATATGCCAACTGGAGTTGAAGTAGCCCTGTTCCAAGCGCGGTAGATGCAGGCAATAACAAGGTTTTGGTTACCGGCGGTTACGAACTGGGAGCCACCATGATTCAGGTAGAAAAGAAGAGCGATGGAACCTATGGAACCAAAGAGTTGTTCTCGACCGAGGAGTTTGGCGACCAGACCAAATCGCCGATTTTGTTCAACGGGCACTTTTACGCGCAATATGGAACCAACAGCCGTCGCGACGGTCTGGCCTGTATGGATATGAACGGGCAGGTACTGTGGAAAACCAAGCGGGCCCCCGACTTCAACAAAGGGAGCATGGTGCTGGCCGATGGGCTGATTCTGGCTACCGACGGTACCCGTACGCTCTATCTGGTTGAGCCCGATCCTGCCGGATTTAAGTCACTGGCATCGGCCGAACTGCTGAAGACTCCGGAAGGAGGTGGCGGAGGAGCCGTTCAGAACTGGGCACCCATTGCGCTTGCCGATGGAAAGTTGCTGATTCGCGACCAGACCCGAATGTTGTGTGTACAGGTTGCCAAATAAGGGAGAATCATCTGCAACCATGACCCGGGAGACAGATGTTCCTGACCTGATATTACTCAATATTGGTTTTGCCGTGCATCGGGCCGACTGGAATTACCAGAATGTAAACAGCCCCTTTGCCCGTATCTTTCTGGTTAACGAAGGATCTGCGAAGCTGCATATGGAGAACCAAATGCAGGAGTTGACTCCCGGTCATCTCTATTTGATACCGCCCTTCACACCCCATAGTTATGAGTGCGACAACTACTTCACGTTGCACTATATCCACATATACGAAAACCCCCTCTCAAAACAGCGGATTCTCGAAGAGTATACCCTTCCCGTTGAGGTGGGTGCCACCCCGTTCGACAAACAACTGGCAGAACAGCTCATCCGGATAAATCCCGGCAGGGAGTTGCGTGAATACGATCCGTCGGCCTACGACAACTCGAATACACTTATGAACAACATCTCTCTGCACACACGCAGCCCCTGGCATGCCATTATGGAGAGCAAGGGGATTTTGCTGCAACTGCTGTCACGGTTCTTTTCGGCTGCCGCCCACAAGTACCAGACCACCGATAACCGCATACAGGAAGCACTGCGTTACATTCAGAAAAATACCCGTAAAACTATAACCATCAATGACCTGGCTGCACTCTGTTTCCTGTCGAAAGACCATTTCATCCGGCTCTTCCGACAGGAGATGGGTGTCACTCCCACCCTTTACATTCAGAGAAAAAAGATGGAGCGGGCGCAACTGCTCCTTCTTACCACAAATCTTTCAGTGAAAGATATCGCCTATCAATTGGCCTTCGAAAATGTATCTTATTTTAACCGGCTCTTTATGCGATATACCCATACCACCCCGATGGAGTACCGGCGAAGAGAATAAAAGGGTAAATCCGGGCAGAGCCCGCGAATCCGCGACTATTCCGACATGTTTTTCAGATAGGGCAGCTCTTGCAGATCCGAAAAGCCGTAAAACCTTGCGGCATTCTCTCCCAGAAAGAGCGCCTTCTCTTGCTCGGTGAGCAAAGAGGAGCGCTCCAGAAAGTCGTACGACATCTTATAGGTGATAGCCACAATGGTCCGGGGGTAATCGGAACCCCACATCAGCTTTTCGATACCCACCCAATCGGCCGCCTGCCGGATAGCTCTTACCGCACCGGTAAAGGGATAAAACTCCTGATGAAACAACCAGGTAATCCCGCCCGACTCAATCATCACGTTGGGATGGCGGGCCAGCTTAATCTGCTCTTTCCACCCCTCACGAGTCACCATTCCAAAATGGCCGATGGCCACTTTTAATTGTGGAAACGCCGCAATGACCTCCTCCATCTCGGGAACCTGTTCGGCCCCGTCGGCCAGATCGATCGACAATATAATGTGCCGGGCCTCCATCAGTCCGAACAGCTGCATCATCTCATTGCATGTAAGCCTGATTCTCCCTTGAGAGGTAATGAGTCGCTGAGCCGGAATCTTCAGAGCCCGAAACCCGTGATCTATCAAAGTTTGCGCATGCGAGAAGTAGCCCGGCTTACGGGCATCGACCATACCACAGCAGAAAAACCGTCGACCATACTTTTGCTCCACTTCCCGGAGGTAATCGTTCTGCAATCCGTCGATATACTCCTGGGTGATCACAGCTGCCGAAACCCGGGCATAATCCATGTTTGCAAGAAATATCTCGGCTGTATTCCGGCCATCAATCATAAAGGGAGGAAGCATTTGGCGCACCTCGCCCATAAAGAGCGATTTCCCGTTTTCGAGCGTTTTGATGGCCTTCCCCTCAACCTCGGCATCCTGACGCAGCCAGAGATGCGCATGTGCATCGATAATGGGGTAAAACATCTTAAAGGCGAATAAGAATTCTGAACACCTCACCCGGTGCTGCCGCCCACTTTTCGAGGGCCTCCTGTGCCGACTCGGGCGAATAAACCGCGGAAATCAACTTTTCTATCGGACAAACGCCCCGCTTAAGATACTCCATTACCGCCATAAAGTCGGAAGGGAGGGCATTACGCGATCCTAAGATATCGAGCTCCTTCTTCACAAAAAGAGGGGTCTCGAAGGGCACCTTCTCTTTTGCATAACCAATAAAGACCACACGTCCGGTAAAGGCTACCTCGGCAATCGCATCCTGATAAGTGCGGGGATGACCCACCGCCTCAATCACCACATCGGCACCCCGTTGCGATGTAATTTCCTGCACACGGCTGTGGAGATCCTCTTGCAGCGAGTTTATGGTAAAGGTGGCTCCCAGCGTTTGAGCCAACTGCAACTTCTGGTTATCCACATCGACGGCAATTACTTTGGCGCCCCGGAGGGCAGCACGGATTACCGCACCCAGGCCAATCATTCCGCAGCCTATTACCATCACCGTATCGATATCGGTAACGGCGGCACGACTCACCGCATGAAATCCTACGCTCATCGGTTCGACCAGAGCAAAATCGCGAACCGATATCGCCGGGTCGGCAATCACCTTTGCATAAGGGGCCAGTATATATTCCGACATTGATCCATCGCGCTGTACACCCAGGGTCTGGTTAAACTCGCACGCATTGGGCCGACTGTTCCGGCAGGCGGGACAAGTGCCGCAACTGGTGTAAGGATTCAGGGTAGCTGCCATCCCGGGTTGCAGATAAGCGGGCACATCGGGCGCAACCGCATCGATTACTGCACCTATCTCATGACCCGGTACTACCGGAAGTTTTACCAAGGGATTCAGCCCTCTGAAGGTGTTGAGGTCCGAACCGCAGAACCCCACATAACCCACTTTCAGGAGCACATGGCCGGGTTTCAATTCGGGTTTCGGTGTATCGACAACCCGCACCGAACCGGGTTGAACTATCTGAACTGTCTTCATAACAACAACTTAACTATTAACCCAAGTATCTCGGAAGCCGGGGGCAAAGAGGGCCTGAACCTGCGCCACCAGCTCGGGCTGATACGACGCCTCGGCATACCGAATGGTACGTAAGAGATTCTCTTTATTGGTGGTACTGAAAAGCGTGGTGGTAATCCGCGGATTATGTACCGAAAATGCCACTGCCAGCTGTTCGAGCGAAATGCCTCGCTCCTTGCAGAAATCGAGTGCTTTCCGTGCCAATCGCTTCAAAGGTTCGGGTGCAGGATGCCAGTCGGGAGTACCCCGCTCGGTAAGCAAGCCCATGGCAAAGGGCGATGCATTAATCACCCCAACCCCTTTCGAGGAAAAATAGTCGAGATAATCAGCCAAAGCATCGTCGTTAAGGGTGTAGTGACAAAAAGAGAGGATGCTCTCCACGGTTCCGGCAGGTACATGGTCTATCACATACCGAAAATGACGCAGGTTCAGGTTGGTAATTCCCACATGTTTCACCAATCCCTTTTCGCGCAGCTCGACCAAAGCCGGCAACGTTTCATTACAAACCTGCTCCAGGTCGGCAAACTCGATATCGTGTACATTGATCAAATCGAGGTAATCGACGTGCAACCGTTCCATACTTTCGAAAACACTTTCGCGGGCCCGTTTGGCCGAATAGTCCCAGTAATTGACTCCGTCTTTACCGTACCGCCCCACTTTGGTAGAGAGGTAATAACGGTTTCTGGGAATGTTTTTCAGGGCTTTTCCCAGTAAGGTTTCGGCCTTTAGGTGGCCATAATAGGGCGAAACATCAATGAAATTAATTCCGTTTTCTATCGCGGCACAGACAGCCTCTATGCCAGATGACTCCTGCAATGCATGAAACACCCCTCCCAGCGAAGAGGCACCAAAACCCAGGGCCGACACTTTCATGCCGGTATTTCCTATCTCTCTGTATTCCATATATTTGTAATATTAAAGTCGGTCGAAACGATACGCTTTCCCCGCCTCGGTAACTATGTCGTATTCGTATACCTTATAGAGGATGGGATATTTTACCTTGATTGCACTGCTCACCAAAGGAGTCTTGATAGCCGGTTTAACAAAGAGAGGATTCTTGTTTTCGCCACTGGCTTCTTTCAATCCCTCGCCTTTGAGAGGAACATACGAGCGAATACGTAGCTGTCCGCCCAGGCGCGAGGTGATGGATGCATGGCTGATTTGTCCGTTTTCCCAATCCATATTCACCAAAAAGCCTCCACGGGCCACCAGACCGCTCACGCTTCCCTTACTCCAGAGATCGGGAACAGCAGGCAACAGATGAAGCGCCCCATCATGGCTCTGCAAAAGCATCTCGGCCACACCGGCGGTGAGCCCGAAATTGCCGTCAATCTGAAACGGGGGGTGAGCAGTAAAGAGATTGGGGTAGGTACGCCCCCGGTTGCTGCGCCCTCCGGCCAGAGTTAGCATATTATTCACAATGGTGTAGGCGTGATTCCCATCGAGCAGACGAGCCCAGAGATTCACCTTCCAGCCAATCGACCAGCCGGTGGCCATATCACCGCGATAAATCAGCGATTGCTTAGCTGCCTCAAAAAGTTCGGGATTTTCGTAGGGCGAGATTTGGCTTCCGGGGAACAATCCATACAGATGCGAAACGTGACGATGTTCGTTTTTGGGATCGTCAATGTCGTCGAGCCACTCCTGCAACTGTGCATATTTTCCAATCTGCATAGGCGGCAACTTTGCAGCCATCTCCAGCAGACGTGTACGGTAAGCGGCATCAAGGCCTAACACCTCATTGGCACGGGCAGTGCGGGTAAGAAGGTCGAAAACCAACTGATTATCCATGGTACAGCCGGCCGAAATAGGCCCATTCTCAGGAGAGAGAGAGGGAGAGACCACCATCCAGCCCTTTGTGGGATGTTCCACCAACGAGGTAAGGAAAAAGTCGGAAGCCCCTTTTAAGACAGGATAGACATCGGCCAGAAAAGCCTTATCGCCGGTAAAGAGATAATGCTCAAACAGATGCTGGCATAACCAGGCTCCACCGGAAGGCCACATACCTGCAGCCGCAAAATCGATAGGACTGGTTACCCGCCATATATCGGTATTGTGATGTGCTACCCAACCTTCAGCGCCATACATATTTTTTGCTGTGCCCTGCCCGCTCTGACTCAGTTCGCGTATCATCTGAAAAAGAGGCTGATGCGTCTCGGAAAGATTGGTATTCTCGGCAGGCCAGTAGTTCATCTCGGTGTTAATGTTGATGGTGTACTTGCTATCCCAGGCAGGAACCAGCGAGTTGGCCCAGATACCCTGCAGATTGGCAGGCTGGCCGCCCGGCTGCGACGAGGAGATCAACAGATAACGTCCAAACTGGAAGAGCAGCGCCACCATCGAAGGATCTTGATTGGCCTCGAAATTGACAATTCGCTGCGTGGTTTCTATCGTATCCGAACCGGGAAGCGAACCCAGATCCAGGTGGAGGCGACTGAACTGTTTGCTGAAAAGGGCTATATGGCTTTCAAGCGCAGGTTTATACTCTTTTTTGATGGCGGCAGCCAGTTTGGCAGCGGCCTTTTTGGCAGGATCATCCTGAACAGACAGATAATTGGTAAAATTGGTGCCCACCGAGATGTAGAGGGTAACGGAATTGGCATTTGCCACCGTAAGGGTACTGTCGGAAAGAGTCACTTTTCCCCCGTCGTTTTTCACCTGTGTATGAATCTGGTAACGAATCACCGCGGGAACCCCCTCATGGTCGGATCCGAATCCTTCGAGCATTAGAACGTTCCCTTTTTTAAAGCAGGTATGTTTAGCCTTGTTTGCATACGACGCGGTAAACGAAAGCTTTCCTGCTTCGGCTGCAGTAAGACGCATCACCACGACATCGTCTGCAAACGAAACAAATGTTTCGCGCGTGTACTCTACACCATTCACCTTATAGCGAGTGGTAGCCACGGCACGATCCAGATCCAGTTCGCGATAGAACTCCTGATAGGATTCATGGCCCGGAAAGGAGAGCATCAGGCTCCCTGCGGTTTGATAGGGCATCCCGTGTGCCTTGGAGAAGAAGGTGGGGTTCAGCAACTGATCGGCCTCGCGGCTCTTTCCTTCAAAGATTAACTGACGAACCTTAGGTAAGGCTTCGAGTGCTTTAGGGTTATCGTTCCGATAAGGCCCGCCACCCCAAATGGTCTCCTCATTCAATTGAATCTCTTCGCGTTGAGGGGTACCGTATACCATAGCCCCCAACCGGGAGTTCCCGAGAGGAAGAGCCTCCTCCCACATCTTTGCAGGCGATTTATACCACAACTTCAAATTTTCGGCCCGGCTTTGTACACTGAAAGCGAGACATACAGCGCAAAATAACAATCCTATCTTCTTCATCTGTTCCTCTGTATTATTATGGGTTTACTACTATTCGCCAAAAAGGTCAAGTTCGGCCATGGAGGCTACATCTCCCCCACCGGCAATAGCGGATGCTTCAATCCGCACATAACGGGCCTTAACCGCCTTCTCAAAATAGAAAGTTCGTTGGGTGGGGTCGTTAATCAGATTTCCAAAGCTAAAGCGGCCTGCCTCTATCCAACTGCGGCCGTTCAGGCTGGTTTTTACAACGCCCGACTCAATCATTCCCCGGTTATCACGTGTCTGAGGGGTGTAAGCAAATCCTTTGAGGCTGACCTCCTTTCCTAAATCGAGCGCCACAAAGTGACGGTTGCCCGGTTCGGACATCCAGTAGCTGTTTCGGTTTTCATCAAACAGATTCCGGACCGGCTGTCGTTGCTGTTCGCTACTACTGCCATATACCTTCCAATCCTTTTTCGACAAACCAAACGGCTGCTCCAGCAAAGCTCCCTTACGGCCGTTCAGCACCGAAATGGCTTTCAGTGTGCCATTTTCCAGGGAAAAGGGTTCTGTATAACGCGAAGCGGTAGAATCGGGTTCGGTACCATTGGTGGTGTAAAAGACCGTATATCCCTTGTTCAGATTTTCGGCACTGTTCTGACCCGAGGAATTCCAGCGTATGGCCGGATTTTGTGCCTCGATGGTAACCAGGCCCTGCATATCTCTTCTGGCCGACAACATGGGAGGACGTCCCTCATAGAAGTAGGCTGAAATTTCGCTCAGAACCGGATCCAGGCGCGATCCGGTAATCCGGACACGCAAGCGGTTGGTAGTTACGGTGGGGAACCTGAGAATACGGCGGTTTCCGATATTGGTAGCCTTTGCAATTTCTACCCACTCTCCGTCGAGGAAGGCATCCACTGCATGGCTTTCAACCCGTTCGCCCACCCTCGAGATGGGTTCGCGCAGGGCAATCCGGTTCAGGGTAATGGGCTGAGGGGTGGTAATCTCAACCTCGAGCGGCTCTTCCGTTAACGTCAGGTAAGAATCGGGACGATTATCCAGCAACTTTTTAGGACCCTTAGCCCCTTTCAGCAAATTGGTCTGATAGGTTTCGCTGATACGTTTTCCCACCTCCTGCAGTACTGCTACATCGCGATCGGCAAACTTCCCTTCGCGGCTGGGCGGAATGTTGAGCAAAAAGATGGAGTTTCCCCCAACCGAACGCTCATACATATCGAATACTTCGTCGGCACTCCGAACCCCCTGGGTGGAGTCGTTACTGTAAAACCATCCGGCCCGAATAGAGGTATTGGTTTCGGCCGGCTGATAATGGAGATAGAAGGGCTTCTCCTGCGCCAGCAATGCCTCACGGCTTCCCAGATCGGTTTTGGTAAGATCCTGGAAGTCGTTCATCAAAGCAGGATCCTCGGCATAGGGGATCACATTCCATTCGGTGGCCCGGGTGGCTCCGCCCTCGTTTCCGCACCAGCGGATATCCTCCTTGCCAAAAACAACTGCTTCAGGTGCAAGCGCCCTGATTAACTCACGCCAGGCTCCGTAATTGTACTTCTGTCCCCCCTTTCTCTTGGGATGGGCTCCGTCGAACCAAACCTCGTGAATAGGGCCATACTCAGTGAGCAGCTCGAAAAGTTGGTTCAGGAAATATTCGTTGTAGTCGTCGACCTCGAACTCGAAGGTGGTTTTGTTTTTGAAAGGACGTCCGGGCACCTCACGCGGAATGGTCCGTTTGGTGTAAGAGCTGAGATTTCCGTAGAGACCCTCAGGATTCTCAATCTGAAATAGATCGGCAGGCGAAAGATAAACCCCCAGCTTGATGCCATATTTTTGGCACGACTCAGACAACTCGCGGAGTACATCGCCTTTCCCGTCGCGGAAACCGGTCGACATAATGCCATGCGTGGTATAACGGGTTTGCCACAGACAGAATCCGTCATGATGCTTCACCGTCAGGATTGCCATGGTCATACCGGCCGCTTTCATGGCCTCGCACCATTGGTCGGTGTGAAGCTCTTTGAGGTCGAAAACTTTGGGATCTTCCTTTCCGGTTCCCCATTCTAAACGGGTAAAGGTGTTGGGACCAAAATGGATAAAGGCTAT
>CAYVJA010000067.1:0-11308 GCA_964451605.1 uncultured Bacteroidales bacterium
GCGGTTTCCGGCCATGCCCCATTGGCCGTTGTCCGGGGGGAAAACCGCTCCGGAGGGCAATGCGTTGCCGGGAGGCTATAAGCTATCGGCGGCCTGGATGATAGAACAGGCCGGGTGGAAAGGGAAAGCAGTGGGCAAGGTGAGCACTTCACCCTCGCAGGCCTTGGTCATCACCAACCTGGGAGGCGCTACAGGAAGTGAGGTGTGGGCCTATGCAGAGAGAGTGCAGCAGGCGGTGCAGCAAACATTTGGTATCCGGCTTCAACCCGAAGTGCTGGTTCCCCGTCCGTAGCAGCCCGTTTTACTTTCAACCCATTTTCTTGCATTGACAAACATGCCAATCCAGGGCGAAACTTCGTCGGCGGGGTGGGTCTCGGGATAGTGTGCCCAGGTGTAGGGCGAGATGGCTCTTTCGGGGTGAGGCATCATGACCAGATGACGGCCGTCGGCACTCGCAATACCGGCAATTCCTTCGGGCGAACCGTTGGGGTTGGCCGGATAGGCATTGTAGCTGTACCTCACGGCTACATTGTAGTCGGAGAGTGCACCGGGGAGGTTGAAACGCCCTTCGCCATGGGCAACCCAGATACCCAGCCGGCTGCCGGCCAGTGAGCTCAGGAATACCGAGTTGCTCTGCTCGATGTCGACATTGACAAAGCCGCTTTCAAACTTCATGGAACGGTTGTGCTCCATACGCGGTTTTTCCCTGGCACCGGGGGTAATGAGCCCCAGGTGGATCATTACCTGGCACCCGTTGCAGATACCTAGGCTCAGCGTATCTTTCCGGGCATAGAAACGGTTGAGGGTTTCGCGGGCCTTTTCGTTGTAAAGGAAGGCACCTGCCCAACCCTTGGCCGAACCCAGTACGTCGGCATTCGAAAAACCGCCGGTAAAGACAATCAGATTCACGTCGTCGAGGGTTTCGCGGCCCGACACCAGATCGGTCATGTGTACATCCTTTACGTCGAATCCGGCCAGCCAGAGCGCCCAGGCCATTTCGCGTTCGCCATTGATCCCCTTTTCGCGGATGATGGCAGCCTTACAACCCGAATTCTCGGTGCGGCGGGGCGAGATGGCGTACGATGCAAAGCTTCCGGCATGTGAGGCGGGGAAGCGGAAGGAAAGAGGCTGAACTTTGTAGTTTTTGAACCGTTCTGCAGCCAGGCCATTGGCCGTTTGCAGTGAATCGAGCAGGAAGGAGCTGCGGAACCAGAGATCGCGCAGGGCATCAATGTCGAACTTGTACTTTTCGCCATTCAGGAAGATGCGGGCCACCCTCTTTTCGATGGGTTTCCCAATCAGCAGGGCATCAATGCCATATTCGGCAAAGATCTCCATGGCCCGTACCTGGTTTTGGCTGTCGATCTGCAACACCCAGGCCGGATTTTCGCTGAAGAGTACCTTTACCGGATCCGATTCGCCCAACACGGAGAGATCGGCTTCGAGCCCACCCTCCTGATTGGCAAAACAGAGTTCCAGTAGGGTGGTAATCAGACCGCCCGACGAAACGTCGTGACCGGCCAGAACCAGCGATTGGTCTATCAGCGTCTGTACCGCAGTAAAGGCATTGACCAGGGTTTGTGCCGAGGCGATGTCGGGGGCTTTGGCACCCAGCATGCTGCGTGTTTGGGCAAACGAACTGCCGCCCAGGGTGAGCGCGGTACCCGACAAATCTACGTAGAGAAGTACCGAATCGGACCCCCGCTTCAGCACCGGGGTTACCGCCTTGCGGTAGTCGGTGATCTCGGCAACCGACGAAACCAGTAAAGAGCCGGGAGCCAATACTTTCTGGCCGTCGGGATATTTCTGAGTCATCGACATAGAGTCTTTTCCGGTGGGAATATTGATACCCAGGGCTATGCAGAAGTTGCTGGCGGCCTCGACGGCACTGTACAGACGGGCATCCTCGCCCTCGTTGCGGCACGGCCACATCCAGTTGGCACTCAGAGAAACCCCCTTCAGCCCCCCTTCTATGGGAGCCCATACCAGGTTGGCCAGTGCTTCGGTAATGGCCAGTCGCGAACCGGCTGCAGCATCGAGAATGGCTGCTGCAGGAGCATGCCCTATGGAGGTGGCAATGGCACGGAAACCGGAATAATCGATGGCCGTCATCCCCATATTGTTAAGGGGAAGTTGGATTTCGCCGGCTGTTTGCTGCATTACAATTTTACCGGTTACCGAGCGGTCTACTTTATTAGTGAGCCAGTCTTTACAGGCCACTGCCTCAATTTGTATCACTTGCGAAACATATTCGGCCAGTTTTCCGCTTTCGTAAACCACTTCGGGATAGGCTTCCTGAACCGATTGGTCGGTCATAATGGTTTTGGGTGTACTGCCAAAGAAGTCGGCCATGGCCAGATCAATCGGATTCTGGCCGTTTTGTGTATTGGTACAGAGAAAGCGATGGTCGTCGGTAGTTTCGCCGATTACATACATCGGAGCCCGTTCGCGTTCGGCAATGGCCTTCACTTTTTCGATATCGCGGCTGCCAATGACCATCCCCATCCGTTCCTGACTCTCGTTGCCGATAATCTCTTTGGCCGAGAGGGTAGGGTCGCCGATGGGCAGTTTGTCCATCTCAATGACCCCGCCGGTCTCTTCGATCAGTTCGGAGAGGCAGTTCAGATGGCCGCCGGCGCCGTGGTCGTGAATGGAGATGATGGGGTTCTCGTCGCTTTCGGCAAGGGCACGGATGGCGTTGCAGACCCGCTTTTGCATTTCGGGGTTCGAACGCTGTACGGCGTTCAGTTCGATGGCATTGGCAAACTCGCCGGTAGCCACCGACGAAACGGCACCGCCGCCCATTCCGATGCGGTAGTTGTCGCCACCCATTAGAACCACTTTGTCGCCCTTCCCGGGTTTTGCCTTGAGGCTGTAGTCTTTGCGGGCAAAACCCACTCCGCCGGCCATCATAATCACTTTATCGTACCCAAACTGTTTCCGGCTGTCGGCGTGTTCCAGGGTGAGAAGGCTGCCGCAGATCAGGGGTTGTCCGAATTTGTTACCAAAGTCGCTGGCACCGTTCGAAGCCTTGATGAGGATCTCCTGCGGGTTCTGGTAGAGCCAGGGGCGTGCAGGTGACTTTTCCCAGGGGCGCTCTTCGCCCTCGAAGCGGGGATAGGAGGTCATATAGACCGCGGTACCTGCCAAGGGGAACGACCCCTTTCCGCCGGCTACCCGGTCGCGGATTTCACCGCCGCTGCCGGTGGCTGCGCCGTTGAAGGGTTCTACCGTGGTGGGGAAGTTATGGGTTTCGGCCTTGAGGGCAATTACGGTTTCTACCTCTTTCTGCTCGTATAGTGAGGGTTCATCGCCCTTTTCCGGTTTAAAGAGGCGGGCTTTGGGCCCCTCAATAAAGGCGCAGTTGTCTTTATAGGCCGATACAATCCGGTTGGGGTTTGCCGATGAGGTATCGCGGATAAGCCGAAACAGGGTTTTGGGCATTTCACGGCCGTCGATGACAAAGGTTCCGTTGAATATTTTATGCCGGCAGTGTTCTGAATTGACTTGAGAAAAACCGAAGATTTCGCTGTCGGTGAGTTTTCTGCCCAGTTTTTGGGAGAGTCCGTTCAGGTAGTCAATCTCTTCGGGACTCAGGGCAAGCCCTTCTGCGTCGCTGTAGGCGGCAATATCGTCGATTTCCAGAATGGGTTCGGGCTTACGATCTATGGTAAAGAGCTGCTGGTTGAGCACCGGGAAATGGGCTTGCAGCATTTTATCGAAGGCGGCTTCGGTTTCCGGGGTAGAAGGACGGAAAAGTTCTATCCGTTCTATTCCGGCAATGTTCATGTTTTGGGTGATCTCTACCGCAGTGGTACTAAAGGGGGTGATCATCTCGCGGCGCGGACCGATAAAAGGGCCTTCTATCAAAGTTTCACTGCAGAGGGTGGCGCCGTCGAAGAGCCATTCCAGTGCCGTCAAGTGTGCAGGTTCGAGAGGCGCTTTGCTTTGAACAGCCAAAATAGGGTTTTCCGGGGTGCGAAAGAAAAGGATCATAGGCCTGTTTTTGAATGCCACAAAGGTACAACTACCCCGGCACATATTTAGAATCGGGCACCTAAAAAATCCAAAAGTTACCAACACCTTAGTGTGTCGTATTGCCGAAAAAGAGGCTATTTTTGTAGCGTTACAAAGAAAATGGTGTATGAATATTGCAGAAAACCTGCGTCTCGTGCGCGAAAAATTGCCAGCATCGGTAAAGCTGTTGGCCGTGAGCAAAACTTACCCTGCAGGGGCTGTTCAGGAGGCAATGGAGGCCGGTCAGACCTGTTTCGGGGAAAGCCGGGTGCAGGAGCTGACAGCTAAACAGGCTCTTTTCCCCCATCTGGAGTGGCACTTTATCGGGCATCTGCAAACCAATAAAGTGAAGCAGATTGTGCCTTTTGTTTCGATGATCCATTCGGTCGATTCGGAGAGGCTGCTTCGCGAAATCAACCTTCATGCCCTTAAAGGCGGGAGGGAGGTGAATTGTCTGTTGCAGGTCTATATTGCCAGAGAGGAGACCAAATTCGGACTGGACAGAGAAGAGTTAATGGGGTTGTTGGCACAATGCAGTGCGGGTGAGTTTCCGGGGGTCAGAATTTGTGGCCTGATGGGTATGGCATCGAACACCCCGCAAATCGATGTGGTTCGTGCTGAGTTTCGTTCGCTTCGGGTCATCTTTGATGCCGTTAAAAAGCAATATTATGCCGATAAATCCTATTTTTGCGAGTTGTCTATGGGAATGTCGTCCGATTTTGCCCTTGCGGTGGAGGAGGGAAGTACTATGGTCCGTATCGGTTCGGCCATCTTTGGCCACCGGTAGTCATCTAAAAATCGCGGAATTATGGCAAGAATGAGCACAAACTATTTAGGTCTGGAACTTTCGAATCCCATTGTGGTGAGTAGTTCCAGCCTGACCAATTCGGTGGCCAGGGTGCAGAACCTGGAACGTTTCGGAGCGGGTGCCGTGGTGTTGAAATCGCTCTTTGAGGAGCAGATGCACGAACAAGCCAATTTTCTGTTGCAAAGTTCGGAAGCCTATCCGGAGGCCGCCGATTATCTGCGTTCGTATATCAGTTCGAACGCGGTGAGCGACTACCTCGAAATGATTAAAGCGTGCAAGGCTTCGGTCTCGATTCCTGTGATAGCCAGTGTGAATTGTGTTACGGTTTCGGGCTGGCTCGAGTATGCAAAGGCAATGGAGCAGGCGGGTGCCGATGCCATTGAGATCAATGTTTACTATATGCCGGTGAATACCAAGCCCTCTTCCTATTACGAAAATATGTACTTCGAGATTGCCTCAAAGCTGAAGGAGAGTCTGAAGATTCCCTTTGTTTTTAAGTTGGGGTCGTCGTTTACCAATCTGGTGGCACTGACCGATCAGCTCTCTGCACGCGGCGCCTCGGGAGTGGTGCTGTTTAACCGCTATTACGAGCCTGATATCGACGTACGGACTATGCGTTTCGGCAGTTCCGATCCTTTCACCTCGCCTAACGATATGGGTCATTCGCTTCGGTGGGTATCGATTGTCTCGGGTTTGGTTCCCGAGTTGCAGATTGCCGCCTCAACCGGTATTCACTCCGGCTGGGATGTGGTTCGTCAGCTGCTTGCCGGTGCTCAGGTAACTCAGATTTGTTCTACACTTTATAAAAACGGTCCGGAGCACATTGGCCGGATGCTTACCGAAGTGAAGGAGTGGATGGCCAAGCATAAGTACGAATCGATTGAGGATTTCCGGGGCGTGATGAATTTTAAAAATATTCCTGATCCTACCCTGTTTCAGCGTACGCAGTACATGAAATATTTCATGAATAACTATTGACAGCCGCCGATACCATTTGTGCCGTCTCTACCCCGCCGGGAAGCGGGGCTATTGCCGTGATCAGGGTTTCCGGGCCACAGGCTCTGCCGGTGCTTACTGCACTTTTCCGGCCTGCGGCACAGGGGGTTTCGCTTACCGATTGTCCCGGAGGTTCGCTCTTCTATGGACGGGTGTACGAGGGCGATGAATGGCTCGACGAGGTGGTGGTGTCGGTTTTCCGGGCTCCGGTCGTACACGGGCGAGGATGTGGTTGAAATTTCTTGTCACGGCTCGTCGTATATTCAGCAAACCATTTTACAGGCACTGCTTCGGCAGGGTGTCCGTCTGGCCCATAGAGGAGAGTACACGCAACGGGCTTTTCTGAACGGAAAGATGGATCTTTCGCAGGCTGAGGCGGTGGCCGATCTGATTGCCTCGCATTCGGCCGCTTCGCGACGGGTGGCTCTGCAACAGATGCGGGGCGGTTTTTCGGCCGAAATTGCGGAGATGCGCAATCGGCTGGTTTCGTTTGCGGCGCTGTTGGAGTTGGAACTCGACTTTAGTGAAGAGGATGTGGAGTTTGCCGATCGCAGCCGCCTGTTGGCCCTGCTCGACGACTTGGAAGCTGCCATTGCCCGTCTGTTGCGCTCTTTCCGGGCCGGAAATGTCTTAAAGGAGGGGGTTCCCGTGGTGATTGCCGGAAAACCCAATACCGGGAAATCGACCCTGTTGAATGCGCTGCTTAACGAAGAGAAGGCCATTGTTACCGAGTTGGCCGGCACCACGCGCGATGTGATTGAGGATACCCTTCTGATTGACGACATGCTCTTCCGGTTTGTCGATACGGCCGGCTTGCGCCATTCGGCCGATCCGGTGGAGGCCATCGGGATTGGCCGGACCTACGAACGGCTGGGTACCGCTGCCATTGTACTCTATCTGGTTGATGCCCCAAAGGCCCTGGCTTCGGGAGCCGAAACGGTTACTGCCGAACTGGATGCGCTCTTTGCGCAAACCCTTTCGCCGGGTAGCAGCCATTTCATTTTGCTTTTTAACAAAGCCGATAAGGCCGATCCTGCGGCCTTGCGTCATCTTATGGATGCCATCCGGCACCCCCTGGTGGCCGAAAGCCTGGCTCTTTCCGCCTCGCAGCGTACCCGGCTCGACCATCTTCACACCCTTTTATTGGCTGCCGCACATCGCGACCTTCCCATGGGCGAGGCCACCGTGGTTACCAACCTACGCCATTTCGAAGCCCTTTCACTTGCCTCGGCATCGCTGGTTCGTCTTCGCGAAGGGCTCTCCTCGCACCTCTCAGGCGAATTCCTGGCGCAAGAGCTTCGCGAAACCCTTCATCATCTCGGATCCATTACCGGGCAAGTAGCTAATGATGAGATCCTTGAAGCCATTTTTTCGAGGTTTTGTATAGGTAAATAGTTTTACTCTTTGGGTAAACTGAAATAGAAGGTGGCTCCTTTATCGACTTCTGCTTCTGCCCATACCTTGCCGTTGTGTTTATGAATAATCCGTTTCACATTGGCAAGCCCGATACCTGTACCTTCAAATTCCGTTTGCGCGTGCAACCGTTGAAATACGCCAAACAATTTCTGACTGTATTGCATGTCGAATCCCACCCCATTATCGCTCACCGAGAAAACATAGTTTTCCTTCTCTTCTTTGCATTCTACAGAGATTTTAGCCAATTCTTTCAATTTGGTGTACTTTACTGCATTCTCAAGTAGGTTCGCCCATACCTGTTTCAGTAATGCGTGATCACCCACCACCTCCGGTAACTTTTGTACCGATAAATGAATCTTTCTCCCTTGCATGTCAGGTTTCATCTTTTCAAGTACCTCGTCGACCAGAGCATTCATTGAAAATTTCTTTTTGCTCAATTCCTGCCGGCTGGTTCGGGAAAAGTAAAGAAGATCATCAATCAGCACGCCCATCCGTCTTGCCGCATCGGTTACAGATGCCAGATAGTGGCGGGCCTGTTCGGGTAAACTCTCCTGATATCGGCTGTTCAATAAATCGACATACCCGTTGATATGTCGCAGTGGTGCACGCAGATCGTGCGAAACAGAATACGAAAAGGCTTCAAGTTCTTGATTGGCGGCCTTAAGTTGCGATGTGCGCTCGCTTACTTTAACTTCTAGGCCCTCAATAAGTTGTATATTCTCAACCGCTTTTGCGGCGGCATCGGCCAGTGTGTTCAGCAGCTTAATTTCCACCTCCGAAGGGGTAAATGTTTGTCCCCAATAGGCGCCAATGGCTCCTAGCGGATCATTAAGCCGAATGGGAGCGATGGCCAGACTTTTGACAAAGGTCGATTTGTACGACTCGATCGGAACCCTGCTATCTCGATAGATATCCTCAATGACGACAGGTTGTTTGTTGAGCATGGCCCATCCGCTGATGCAATGCGATATGGCGAAACGTTGCCCTTTCCAGAGTGGGCTAACGGTATCTTCATCGGCGTAATAACAGGTATCGCCCTCGCGCAATATAAACGTAGTGCCATCGGCATTCACCAGCTTTCGTGCCGAGGTTCGAACAGTGGCCATAATACTATCCATAGAAGTAGAGATGGATAGTTCCTGAATGGCCTCTACCAGCAAAGCTAACCGTTCGTTTAGCGTTTGTATTTTTTCTTCGGCCTGCTTTCTCAGGCTAATATCCTCGATGATGGACAGGTTGTAAAGGTGTTTTCCGCTCTTGTCGAAAATGGCAGCCACAGTAAGAGCTGCCCAGATGATTTTTTCGTCTTTCCTGACATATCTTTTCTCTAGTTTGACAATAGGGATTTCTCCCTTTATGAGTTTTTTTATGCTTTCTATGCCAATATCCTTGTCGTCGGGAAAGGTGATATCCCTGAATGTGCGTTTCTGAAGTTCTGTTTCGGTATAGCCCGTTATATCGCAGAAGGTTTTGTTGGCCATCATAAATGTAAACTCACCACTGATTAAGGCCATGCCAAACGGACCCTCTTCGTATATTTTTCTAAACTTCTCTTCACTTTCACGCAATGCATTCTCAAATTCCTTTCGTTGCGTGATGTTCGCATTAAATCCGTACCAGGTAATACTCCCGTCAGGTAATCTTTCCGGAGACGATCGCGAAAAGATCCACTGGACGGGTCGCCCGGGAATTTGCACCCTGAATTCGCAAGTAAAGTAGGTCAGGTGTTTTGCAGAATATTCAATGTCGTCAATAACCCTTTCCACATCATCGGGATGAAGCACGCTGCCGATGGGCGTAAAGTCGTTCACCACCTCTTCGGGCGTACATCCAAAGATATTTTGGATTCCTTCGGAGGCAACCGGAACGCAATAGGTACCATCGGTTCTCCTTGTAAACTGGAATATCAGGTCGGGAACGTTTGCCGATAATTTTCTGAATTGCATATCTTTCTCCTTGTTGCTTGCTTCGGCCAGCTTTCTTTCCGAAATATCTTCGACGCTCGACCAGATATACTTCTCGCCGTTACGTTCAACAAGCTGTCCCTGCAACCTGACGGGAACCAAATGGCCCTCTTTATGGATATACTCCTTTTCGAAGGGGCCGTATCGTCCGGTTCTGGCCAGAAGGTCCAATTGCTCTTGTTCCTGATGTCGGTATTTTTTGGGAGTAATATCCCAATAAGTTAAGGTTTTTGTCTCTTCAACGGTTCGTCCTATAATATTGGCATAGGTTTGATTTATATCGATAAGGGTTCCATCCATCGTGGTGAGGGCAAGCCCGATAACCGATTGCTCGAACAACATTCGGTTGTATCTTTCACTCTCGCTGAGCGCTTCGTTCAGCTCCATTTGCTCCAATTTCTGGAAAGCCATTTCGCTGATGATTTGGGTCATATTCAGCAAAAAATCCATGGCTTCCCATACTCTTTCCTTGGAAACAATGGGCACTTTTCGTAGTGCATTCAGGTAATTTTCCGGGTTGAAGCCATATTTCACGGCCTGCTGTTGAAAAAAAGAGAGATCGGGTTCTTCAAAAAAGAATTGTCCCGAAAACAGGTTGGCAATGTGTTCCCCTCTGATGATGATAGGTACTGCCACATCGACCAATCCGTTTAAACATTGGTAGAAATGGTATTTTTCGCCGGCCTCCATTTTGCCGGACAACACGGTATCGCTGATGGTGCATCTTTTCGATGTTTCGGGATTTACCCGGTGGAATTCGGTGCAAATCTGCCTCCATCCCGATGTAGAGAGTACATTGCCTTCGAGGTCTAAAATGGCAGTAACAAATCCTGTCGATTTGTTAAATCCTTCGAGCAGGCTGTCTACCTTAGTAAAATCGAGTAGATCTAAAGTACGGGTTTTCATGTCTCTGCGTTCTTTTCTCTTCAATCATTGATGAAAATTAGATAAACTGAAGTACAAAATCAAGCCTAATGATCAATGGTTAATGCGCTTCGCGCGGGTGATTTAGTGCTTCGAAGCGCGGAGGCGCTTCGAGTGCTCTGGTGCTGCGCTTCGAGTGCTGCGCTGGCGCGCGAAAATGACATATACGCGGGGGGCGCGGAGGGGCGCGAAGCGCATCACTAGAGCTCCCGCGCGTCAGCGCGATGCACCAGAGCACTGATCTCTTCACTAGCGCTCTTGAAGCGCATTTGCGCTTCGATGCATTAGAGCACTTAGCGCGTGGCGCGTATAGTGATTATGTCGATATAGTGCCAGTTGTTATCGATTATTCATTACTATAAGGCTTTCTCTTTCTGTAAATTCGCTTTCGGTATTGGCCTTATCCGTATCTTTTGGCCCAGTTGTTTCATCTCATAAATACTTTGGCGCGATGAAGAATCCCATCTTTTCCTGTTTGGTTGCTCTCTGTTGTTTGGGGGGCATGGCTCCCGTGTCGGCGCAGACCGATAATTTGCCCATGAGTCCGGGGCCTTTTATTCCGACAGATCAGTCGCTGGCCACTTATAGCTATCCCGAATGGTTTCGCGATGTCAAATTTGGTATATGGTCGCACTGGGGGCCTCAGGCTGTTCCCCGGCAGGGTGATTGGTACGCCCGCGGGATGTATGAAGGAGGATCGGTCGATGCCAATAACAATCCGAACAGGCCTCCCAATAGGCAGTATAGTTACCACGTGGCCAATTATGGCCATACTTTCGAGTTTGGCTATAAGGATATAATTCCGTTATGGAAGGCCGAGAAGTGGGATCCCGATAAGTTGATGAAGCTCTATAAAAGGGTGGGTGCGCGCTATTTTGTGAGCATGGGTACGCATCACGACAATTTCTTTTTGTGGAACTCGAAGCTCCATAAGTGGAACTCCGTGAATATGGGCCCCAAGAAGGATGTGGTGGGGTTGTGGCAAAAAGCCGCCAAACGAGAGGGGCTCTTTTTTGGCGTTTCGGAGCACCTCGGAGCCAGTTATACCTGGTTTCAGGGAGCACACCGGTCGGATGCATCGGGCGCGAAGAAGGGCATTCCTTACGATGGAAGCAACCCGCAGTATTACGATTTATACCACGAACCCACCCTGCCGGGCGACAACGGTTGGTACACCAACAAC
>CAYVJA010000067.1:11464-12464 GCA_964451605.1 uncultured Bacteroidales bacterium
CCGGGCAGAAGTATATGAGCGGAAAGGAGGTGATTCAGATGTTGGTTGATATTGTGAGCAAAAACGGCAATTTGTTGCTGAATGTGGTGCAGACACCCGAAGGCGATCTGGAACCCGATGTGATGGCCATTTTAGAGGATATTGCTGCATGGATAAAGGTGAACGGCGAGGCCATCTATGGAACCAGACCCTGGAAAATCTTTGGGGAGGGCCCTACACTGCAGAAAACCAACGAGAATTCTCCTTTCCAGCACATTGCAGGTGCCGTGAAGGATGTCCGCGCCTATCAGGGAGGCGACGTGCGTTTTACCACAAAGAACAACCGCTTGTATCTCTTTTGCATGGAGATGCCCGAAGGCGATATCTTGGTACGGGCGCTGGGTTTGGATGCCCCCACCGGACAGAAGATTAAATCGGTGAAGTTGTTAGGCAGCTCGGCAAAGATCGTGTGGAGCCAAAACAGCAGTGAGGCCAGGCTGCAAAAACCCGCTTCGCTTGGCAACCTCACTACTCCGGTGTTTGAGGTGCAGTTTGAATAAACGGGATTTTGTCTTGTGCGCAGGATAATCTGTGCCGGTTATTATCTTGTACACAAGACGAAATGAATCTTATAGGGTTCGTACCTGATAGTTGCGCATCTCCTTCAGGGTGCCCCGGAATGCAATCCGACCTGCTTGAGCCATTGCTTTTAGCCGTTGATTCAGAAACGTATCTCCCATGGCAAAATCAATCGCCACCAGGGTATAGCCAATGATCCGTGCTGCCGATTGAAATTCGCCGGTAATGAACGAAAGCAGCATCGGATCGAAATAATCGATGGAAACGTGTTGTAAATGGCCTTCGGCATCGAGGATGCGCAAAAGCGAATCTGTAGCGCAGGCCTCGCACCACAAGGTTTGCCAATAGAGCAGGTCTGAGGAGTCTTGTAATTGGAAGTGGTTTGCAATTTCTGCCACCTGAAAGGAGGCCGTCGCGTTCAGCGAGCGGGGAGTAACCACTC
>CAYVJA010000068.1:0-10395 GCA_964451605.1 uncultured Bacteroidales bacterium
CCGCCGCGAGGTTGTGGAAGCTTACATTAAGCGGTTGAAAGATCTGGAAAATCTGGCGCAGTCGTACAACGGGGTTACAAAAACCTATGCCATTCAGGCCGGCCGCGAACTCCGCGTCATTGTGGGGTCCGAAAAGATTAACGACAAGGAGGCAGAGACACTGTCGTACGAGATTGCCAAAAAGATTCAGGATGAGATGACCTATCCCGGTCAGGTAAAGATTACGGTAATCCGCGAGACCAGAGCTATCAGCTACGCCAAATAGGTTTCAGTTGCTAGTTTGCACTTAGAACCCATATTGTGGGTCGTTTATGAAGGTCCGGCAACGGACCTTTTTTCCATTCTGCCTGGGTGGCCGTCCGGATGTACTCTGTGGGAAGGGTCAGATCGGCCGCCACACAGATGCGGGTAGAGGGAAGAGATACCCGCAGCAACTCTTCCAGAAGTGCGTTGTTGCGGTAAGGCGCCTCGATAAAAATCTGTGACTGTTGTTCGGAGGCCGATCGCCGCTCAAGCTGTTTAATTCGTTCGGCCCTGGCCTCTTTCTTTACAGGCAGGTAGCCGGCAAATGCAAAGTTTTGGCCGTTCATGCCCGAAGCCATCATGGCCAGTAGAATCGAGGAGGGGCCCACAAGGGGAATCACCCTTATTCCGGCTAAATGAGCCCGCTTTACAATCTCCGATCCGGGATCGGCTACCCCGGGTACTCCGGCCTCCGACAACAACCCTACATCGCCATTCCTGAACAGCTCCATAAGCGCTTCCGTTTCACGTGCTCCGGTATGTTCGTTCAACGCATACAACTGCAAGCTGTCGATGGGATGGGGGAGGTTCAGAGTGGCCAGAAAGCGGCGGGCACTGCGGATCTCCTCAACAATAAAACAGGTAAGCGTACAGATTACCTCCCGATTGTAAGGGGGAAACAGTCGTTGTGCAGAGGTTTCACCCAACGTATTGGGGATCAGATAGAGGTTGCCTTTCATGTAAAAGGAGGGTTAGATGACGGCCACACAAGGTGTCAGTAAGAGTTCATGTACGAGCCGGGCATGGGATAAAAAGGAACCGGATAGCCGGGAACCGAATAATAGCTGTCGTTTCCCTGTGTATGCGTAATTTGCATTCCGATGGTTACCCGCCTGGAGAGTTGATAGGCCATGCCCAATGAGGTGATTTGTTCGGGCATAAGGCCGTATCCTGATCCGGTCATCTCTCGCAGAATGGAGCCTGAAACCACGAGGCGGGGATTTACCAGGTAGGTGCCCTCGGCATAAAACCAGGCGGAGGTACTCCTCTTCTTTTTCAACCGCACCTCGGTTTCAACTTCGCCGCGACCCGATTCGGGAACGGCCAGATATCTGTCGGCGGTGATGATGGAGATGCCTGCGGTGAGGGTGAATCTTTCTGAAAGGTCGGCCGAAAAGAGGGGCGTAATCCATGTAGAGGAGCCCCACTGCTTTGCATAGGAGAACCCTGTATGCAGCGATGGACGAACCACAATGGGAACTTTGTTGCTGAGCGGACCGGAAGCCTCCTGGGCTTGCGCAAATCCGGCAGAAGCGGCCAAGAACAGATAGATCAGAATCCGGATTGTTTTCATAGCTAACTCCTCCAGAAGCAAAAATAGGACTATTTCTCCATTTTTTCTACTGCCCGCCAACACTATCGGAAAAGAGATTCCACAGCGGATCGTCCGGCAGAGGAGCAGTAACAGAGATAGGGGCGTTCTGTACCGGGTGGCGGAAAGAGATATTCCGTGCATGCAGCGATATTCCTCCATCGGGATTCGAACGGGGAGCTCCGTATTTGAGGTCGCCTTTAATCGGGCAGCCAATAGCGGCCAATTGTGCTCTGATCTGGTGATGACGCCCGGTTTCCAGATCTATCTCCAGCAGCCAGTAACGTTGAGAGGCGCCAATCAACCGATAGTGCAGGACGGCTTTTTTTGCATCCTTTCCGGGATGGGCAAAACATCTTGTTTTGTTATTTCGGCTATCTCTGAACAGGTAATGGATCAATGTATCCTCCTGTTGTGGTGGTTTTTCGCATGCAATGGCCCAATAACTCTTTTTAACATCCCGGGTCTGCATCATCTCATTGAGCCGAACCAAAGCCTTGGAGGTTCTGGCAAAGAGAACTACACCGCTCACCGGACGATCTATCCGGTGTACAACCCCCAGAAAGACCTCGCCCGGTTTATGGTACTTCTCCTTTAGATAGTGCTTAACCTGCTCCTCCAGCGGTGTATCGCCCGTTTGGTCGTATTGGACAATCTCGCCGGCCCGTTTGTTTACCAGAATTAAGTGGTTGTCCTCGTATAAAACCTCCATGCCTTGTTCTCTCAATATTGTTCCCTTTCGTTCGGGAAGTCGAGGGTTCTTACATCGCTGATGTAGCTGCGAACGGCATTCGAAATCTCTTCACTCAGGTTGCTGTACCGGCGCAAAAAGCGTGGCGAGAAGGCTTGCGAAATACCCAGCATATCATGTACCACCAGCACCTGACCGTCCACTCCGGGACCTGCACCGATGCCGATGACCGGAATTTTAAGTTCGGAGGTGACTTTCGCCGCCAGTTTGGCGGGAATCTTCTCCAGAACCACTGCAAAGCAGCCCAACTCCTCCAGTACATGGGCATCGTCAATCAGTTTATTGGCCTCCTCCTCTTCGCGGGCCCGAACGGTGTAAGTGCCAAACTTATTGATAGATTGAGGGGTCAAACCCAAATGGCCCATTACAGGAATTCCTGCGCTCAGGATGCGGGTAATGCTCTCGCTGATCTCTTTGCCTCCCTCCACTTTGATGGCTTCGCTACCCGACTCTTTCATCATCCGGATGGCCGAGTGAAGCGCCTCTTTCGAATTACCCTGATAGGTGCCAAAGGGGAGATCGGAAACCACCAGGGCCCTCTTTACCCCTCTCACTACCGAGGCTGCATGATAAATCATCTGATCGAGGGTGATGGGAAGGGTGGTTACATGGCCGGCCATCACGTTGGCAGCCGAGTCGCCCACCAGAATCACATCGATTCCCGCTCCGTCGAGAATTTTAGCCATGGAGTAGTCGTAAGCGGTAAGCATGGCTATTTTTTCGCCCTTGAGCTTCATTTCGCTCAGAACGTGTGTAGTTACCTTTCGGATGTTGGTATGGACAGACATAGTACTTTGTGTTGTGAAGCGGCTCTCAGGCCTCTTCGGGTTTCACTATTTTTGGAAGCAGACCGGCTGCCTCTTGCAGATTTTCCCATCTTCCCATATCCATCCATAGATCCCGGTTATGGGAATAGGTAAGGATGGAGGGAGTGGCGGCAAGCCGGAGATAGGTATCGAGAATGTTGAAGGCTCCGCTTTCGGTGGCATTGAGCAGAACTTCCCGCTCAACCACATGAATAGCGCTGAAGGCAATCTGTCGGTTTTCGGTGGCCCAGGTTCCGGGTTTGCGGACCTCACCGGTAATGTGATTAATCCAACCGCAGAGATAGTTGTGATCTCCCACAATCAGACTCCGTGAGGTGGGTCGCTCCTTGACAGCCAGTGTCGCCAGTGCACCCGATTGGCAGTGGTGCAGATACAACTCCTTGAGATTTAGAGAGGTGAGAATGTCAACGTTGTGTACCAGGATGGGACCGTTCTCGAAAAGGGGAGCCGCCTTTTTGAGCCCGCCTCCTGTGTTAAGCAGGGCTTCGGTTTCGTCCGAAAGGGTAACATGAAGCCCGAAGTTCTTTTTGCTTTCCAGGAAATCACGAATTTGCGGGGCGAAATGGTGAATATTCACCACCACATGTTCAAACCCATACCGCTTAAGATTCCGCATAACCACCTCAAGCAGGGGTATTCCGCCTACCTCGGCCAGCGCCTTGGGTCTGGTTTGCGTTATGGGGAATAGCCGGGTTCCCAACCCGGCCGCCAGAATCATTGCCTGCATGGATAGTTCTGATTGCTTTTGCAAACCTACACAAAGTTTTCCATTCAACAGACGGAACGAACCCAAGGGATTTAGTTGTACATTTGTTTTCGTCGAGTTGCATTTTTCTTAAGACTATGGACCTTTCGTTTTGGCAATCCTGTTTTGGCGCCGGGTTAACCTCTGAAGCGGCTTTTTGCCGCCTGTTGCTGGGGTTGGTGGCCGGTTCTGTAGTGGGTCTGGAAAGGCAGGCAAGGAAACAACCTGCAGGTTTCAGAACGCATGTTCTGATTTGCGTGGCTTCGACATTGGCCATGCTGATTTCGCAGTATTTGCCCATGCTGCAACCCGGCGCTCCCTCCGGCGACCCCGGACGAATTGCCGCGCAGGTGTTAACCGGGGTGGGTTTTATTGGCGCAGGCACCATTCTGCACATGGGAGCCAATGTGAGGGGACTTACCACTGCAGCTTCCATCTGGTCGATGGCTGTATTGGGACTGGCCATCGGAGCCGGATTACTCTGGTTATCGGTCGGCGCTTTGTGCATTATCCTCTTTACCCTCTTTCTGTTACAATCTGTAGAAGAACGACACTTTCCCGATGCGGATATTAAACGTCTGGAATTGGTTTTCGACGGGGAGGGCGTTGGTTCCGACAGTATCCGAAAATTGCTGCAGTCGCAAAAATTGTTTATTCTTGATTTCCGGATGGAACATATCCTCTCCAACCATACATCGATAATTCATTTCACCCTTTCGGCGCCAAAGCACTTTCCCTTCAACCCTATACAGGATCATCTTTCCCGCTTACCCCTGTTAAAAAGTTGGAAACTGTACTCCTAAACAATACCTCATGGGCAGCAATGTGTACCGGTTTTGGCCGCTACCTTCTTTACGAACGCTCCCTTTCGCGCAATACGGCTTCGGCTTATTTGCGTGATGTAGAACATCTTGCTGCCTGGGTTCAGCAGAATTCGCCCGGGTTGCCTCCTCAGGGAGTCGATGCGGATATGCTCCGTAAGATGGTGGCTGAGGGTCATTTCGCCGGCTTCGAAGCCAGTAGTCAGGCCCGTTTTCTTTCGGGAATCAGAGCGTTTTACCGCTATCTGGCTCTGGAAAAGCAAGTAGTCGAAAATCCTGTCGACTTGTTAGACCGGCCCACAGTGCGCAGAAAGTTACCTGAGGTACTCTCGGTGGCCGAAATTGAGGCCATGTTGAAAGCAATAGACCGGAGCAAGCCGGAAGGTGCCAGAAACCTGGCGATTATCGAGATGCTTTACGGCTGCGGTCTTCGCGTTTCGGAGCTCACTACCCTCCATATTTCCGATCTCTTCTTCGACGAAGAGTTTATCCGGGTTATCGGGAAAGGGAATAAACAGCGGTGGATCCCCGTGGGGAGGAGAGCCATTGAGGAGGTACAGCACTACCTGACACATATTCGGGTACATATTCCTGTTAACCCCCGAAATACCGACGTACTCTTCCTGAATCGCCGGGGAGCACCTCTCTCCCGGGTCATGATCTTCTCGATAGTGAAAGAATTGGCGGTTAAAGCAGGCATATCACTGAAAAAAGTGAGCCCCCACAGCTTCCGTCACGCCTTTGCCACCCACCTTATGGAAGCCGGTGCCGACATCCGTTCGGTTCAAGAGATGCTGGGTCACGAATCTATTACCACCACCGAAATCTACACCCACCTGGATCGGCACTACCTCAGGCAAACTTTGCTGGAGTTTCACCCCAGAAACAAATAATAGTGCTCTAATGCTCTAATGCTTCGAAGCGCTAATTTATTAACCATTCACCTTTTGCGCGTCAGGGCATCAGGGCGCGAAGCGCAGCACTAGAGCGCTAGAGCACTAGAGCACTAGTGCATTTGCGGGTAGCGCACCATAAGCGCATTACAAAAAAAATGCATTATATTTGGTCTGCATCTGGCTGGGGCAGTCTGCTTTTGGAAGTGTCTGCTTTGGGTTGTGTAAATAGCAGGTAATGAAGGTAGAGCGTATTTTTGATCTCTTGCAGGGATATAAGACTCGTTATCGGATGAACGATGCTTTGGTATCGAAGCAAAACGGTAAATGGGTCAAAATCAGCAGTAGAGAATATGTCGAACGCGCCGAGGAGGCTGCTTGCGGTTTGTTGGCGCTTGGTTACCAAAAGGGCGACCGGATTGCGCTTATCAGCAATAACAGGCCGGAATGGAATATTCTCGATATGGCCATGGCGCAGATTGGTGTGGTGAGTGTGCCTATTCATTCGTCTTTCGGGTGTGCACAGCATCTTATTGTGTTAAAGCATTGTGAGCCCCGATCGCTCTTTGTCTCCGATAAGATTCTTCTGCAGTTGTTGAAGCCGAAGCTTCGGACAGTTTCCTCTATCGAACATCTGTACACCTTTGCAGAGGATGAACCGGACAGCTTTTCGGAGATTCTTCGGATTGGGCGTGAACAGAAAGAGCAGTTATTGCCTAAACTGGAGGAAATCAAAGCCTCCATAGAGCCCGACGACCTTTTGACGCTTGTCTATACACTGGGTACAACCGGCGAACCTAAGGGTGTGATGTTGTCGCACCGGAATCTGGTAAGCAACTTTTTGGGTACGGCTGCCCGGAACCCTTTGGGATATGGGAAAAGAGCCCTCAGTTTTCTTCCGTTGAGTCATGTCTACGAGCGGATGATGAACTATCACTATCAATATTTGGGCATTGGAATCTATTATGCCGAGAATGTGGGTTCAATCCTCAAGAATATGAAGGAGGTAAAGCCTCATATCTTTAATACGGTTCCCCGTTTTATTGAACGTTTCTTCGATGAATTGCTGGGTCGCGGAAAAGATTTGCGTTTACGCAATAAACTGGTCTTTTACTGGGCGGTAAATCGGGTGGGGATGCGCTATGATCCCGGAAATAAGCGGAGATGGCATATTCCTTTCCGCTTTTCGCTCTGGATGGCTCGTAAATTTGTCTTTAAAAAGTGGCGTGAGGCTTTCGGCGGCAGGTTGCGTTATATCGTATCGGGTGGTTCTCCCTTGCAGGAGCGGCTTACACGCGTGTATGGTGCTGCCGGGATTACCATTTGCGAAGGGTATGGTCTCACTGAAACTTCGCCGGTAATAGCGGTGTCGAATCCGGTGCGGCACGAAATCCGGCCCGGAACCGTGGGTGTACCACTTGATGATATGGAGATCCGGTTTGCCGACGATGGCGAACTGCTGTGCCGTGGTCCTAACGTGATGTTGGGATACTACCGTGATCCGGTCAGGACTGCCAGAGTCATCGACAAGGAGGGTTGGTTTCATACCGGCGATGTAGGGAGGCTGATTGATGGAAGATATCTGGAGATTCTCGATAGGAAGCGGGATATTTTTACGCTCGATAGCGGCGACAGAATTATGCCCCAAGTGATAGAGAGAAAACTTCGGGAGTCGCTTTTTATCGATCAGGTAATGATTGTGGGTTGTGATAAACCCTTTGTAAGTGCCATTATTTCGCCCAATCTTACTTTTTTGCAGAAGTGGGCTCTTCACCATAAGATGGAGTTCTCGGGTAACGCCGATCTCATCCGAAATCCGCTCGTGAATGACAGGTATGCTTCCGAGCTTGACAGTTATAACGAGCTGTTTGAACCTGCCTGGCAGATTCATCGGTTCTGCCTAATCGACGACGAATGGACTCCGCAAACCGGCGAACTTTCGCCTGCATTTAAGTTGCGCCGTCGGTTTATTGTCGAAAAGTACAAAAAAGAGATTTCGGAGTTTTATGATGAGGAGAGGATCCCCTCGGCCGATAATTGAAAATGAGGAGGTTTTTATGGAGGTGACACGTGTTTTCGATCTGTTGGATCTATATCGTGAGCGTGAAAAAATGACTCATGCTCTTGCCGGAAAGCAGAGTGGCGAATGGAAGGTGTATAGCAGTAAAGAGTATGTCGCCATTTCGGAGGCATTGGCGCTTGGGCTGCTGACATTGGGTGTACAACCGTCCGATCGGGTGATTACAGTAACCAATAATCGGCCCGAGTGGAATTTTACCTCTATGGCCGTGGCACAAATCGGAGCAGTCCATGTGCCGGTTAATGCTACGCAAAGTCCCGACGAGCTTCTCTACATATTCCGTCACGCCGCTCCCCGGGTGCTGTTTGTGTCTGATTCCACCACCTGGCGCCGCTTGAAACCGCTGGCCGATCAGGCCTCGATAGAGCATGTTTATACCTACTCGAAAGTTGAGGGGGCCCCTTCTTGGGAGGAACTCACGGAGAGAGGCCTGGGCCGAAAGGAACAGTTGCTCCCCGAACTACACCGGTTGAAGGCAGCCGTACAGCCTGATTATCTTTATGCTATCATCTATACATCGGGAACCACCGGAATTCCTAAGGGGGCAATGCTTTCGCACCGCAATATTTTGTCGAATGTTTACGCTACACTTCCCAAACATTTCCACGCATACGGGCATCGGGTCATCAGTTTTCTTCCGTTAAGCCACGTTTTTGAACATATGCTGAACCTCCATTTTCAGCTGAAAGGTCTCAGCATCTATTATGCCGAAAGCCTGACTACCCTCATTGATGATATGAAGGCCGTCAATCCCCATATGTTTGCCACCGTTCCCCGGGTACTTGAGAAGGTCTATACAATGGCCATAACCAAAGGCAAGAGCCTAAAGGGAATAAAAAGAGCACTCTTTTTCTATTGTGTTAACCAGGCCCTCTCGTTCGACATGAAACGGTTTCGGTTTGATCCGTTTTATAAGCTGAATATTCTGTTTTGCAGGAAGTTGGTTCTGTCTAAAATCATGGCCAGTTTTGGTAACTCCTTCGATTTTGTGGTTTCGGGCGGGGCACCGCTCCAGCCCCGTCTGGCCCGGCTTTTCTGGGCATCGGGAATTCCTTTGGCCGAGGGTTACGGTTTAACTGAAACCTCTCCCGTTATTGCTGTAACCGATATTCCCCGGGGAATGGCCAAGCCGGGAACTGTCGGACCGGTTCTGGAGAATGTAACGGTAAAAATTGCCGACGATGGAGAGATTCTTTGTAAGGGGCCAAACGTGATGATGGGCTACTACAAAGACCCTGAACGGACTGCCGAAGTGATTGATGAGGAGGGCTGGTTTCATACGGGCGACATAGGGTTGATAGACGACGAAGGGTTTTTGCGAATTACCGATCGGAAAAAGGAGATCTTTAAATTGTCGAACGGCAAGTATGTGGCACCCCAGGCTATCGAAAACCGCCTGAAGGAGAGTATGTTTATAGATCAGGTAATGGTAGTGGGGAGCAACGAAAAATTTGCCGGAGCTTTAATTTCACCCTCTTTCCCTTACTTGCAGAAGTGGGCGGCCGCGCAACATATCTCTTTTGCTTCGCTCAGTGATCTGGTTGCCGATCAGAGGGTGATTGCCCGCCTCCAGAAGGAGGTCGATTATGTGAATCGCTCATTGAGTTCCACCGAGCGAATTGGCCGGATCAGGCTGGTTCCCGATGAGTGGACCACCCAATCG
This sequence comes from uncultured Bacteroidales bacterium, assembly GCA_964451605.1. GTDB lineage: Bacteria > Bacteroidota > Bacteroidia > Bacteroidales > UBA4181 > JAQVSH01. The sequence continues at coordinate 9,396 of CAYVJA010000068.1, forward strand.
GGCGAACTCTCATCCACCTTGAAATTGAAGAGAAGGGTGATCGAAGAAAAGTATGAAGCCCTGATAGCCGATATCTACGCCAGTGCCTCGGTGGAATAACCCGGCGCACTTGACGCATACTATGCAGAGAGTTACCTGCTGACAATAGGGCCGATATACTCCCTGGCCATTACCAGATGGTCGAACCAAATGGCAGAAGAGGGAGCCTGCGGTTTGTCGTGATAAAACTCGAACCACACCCAGTTGATATTCAGTGCTGCATCCTCTCTCCAGCGGAACCCCTCAAAAGGTTCGCCCGAAGGGTCGTTGTACCAGGAGTCGGCAATCCATCGCCCCTTGGGAAACCCAGGCCCCCAGTGGCCCACCTCAACACCGTTATGCCACACTTTCAGCTCGCCGTTAAAGGCCGTAACCGGGTTGTTCAGCTTAATCATTACCTCCACGCAGATCCATTGATCAAACGCAACCGGCTTAGCCGTGGGCCCCTGGTTAATCATATCATTGCCATAACAGAGTTTACCTGCCCCGTTGCGCATTCCTCCCCAGTAGAGGTACGTATCCATAATCGGAGGATTTACGCGCTGGTGAACCGGTTCGTACGATATGCTGAGTCGTTTGTCTCCTAAACCGCAGATACCGGCACGGGGATCGGGCCAGGTGGTGGCAGGATTGTGCCCGCCAAACCATACCCCCTCGTGATGAAAATATCCGCCCGAGGTGGCCGGATACTTTACATAGTAGCGAACATACACCACACTGTCGAAACCGGGCGAGAAGCGCTTAAAGAGGTGTCCTCCTTCGTTTTTGCCCATGATACTGGTCATCTTCAGAGAGTGCCCCCCTTTGCTCCCGGGAGGCAAATCGGTATCTTGCATCATCCCCTCTGTATTGATCTTATCCTGGTATCGGCTCAGGATCTGTTCCATGCTGTCGTCAAATTTTTCCACATACAATACAGCCGGATCCGATTCAATGCCCTCGTCGTGCGGGTAGCGGGCGC
>CAYVJA010000068.1:10424-10840 GCA_964451605.1 uncultured Bacteroidales bacterium
AAGAGATATAAAAACAGCAAACAGGCAGAGGGTGGCCAAACAACGTGTTTTCATGGTATCAGTTCTGGGTTACGGGATAGTTGACGAGATGGGAACGCTCAGTAAATATAGGGTAAAAGAGGATATCGGGTAGGAATCGAACGCAGAATTGCTTATATTTGGTTAACCGAGTGCATAATATTATGGAACACAGTACTCTCCCGCCTGTTCACTCCTCTTCCGGCCATCTTGTCGGGGGTGATTCCACCGGTTTGCCATCCGAACAGTTGCTGAGGGCTTTCGATCAGAACCCTTTGGCCATGGTGGTTACCAATCTGAAGGGCGAAATCTGCTATGCCAACCAGGCTATGTTGCAGATGAGCGGCTATACCCTGCCAGATATTTTGGGTAAGAGTACCCGGATTTTTCAGTCGGGC
>CAYVJA010000069.1:0-6988 GCA_964451605.1 uncultured Bacteroidales bacterium
TAGAGCATTAGAGCACTAGAGCACCAGAGCACCAGAGCACTAGAGCACCAGAGCATTAGAGCATTGTTTCATTAAAGTATTAAAGCATGTCCTCCCACCAATCCATCCACTTCCATCTGGCACGTCTCTATCGTGAGGTGGCTTCGGGCCAGCCCGGTGGCGCTGCCGAAATGGCGGCCAGGTTAGGCATATCGCGACGAACCCTCTTTAACTATCTGGAAATTCTCCGGTCGGAGGGAACCGATATCCGGTACAATCGGGTTACCGGCCACTATTACATTTTTAGAGGTCGATAAGAATACCAAAGAACTTCACGCGATTCTCGCTATATTTGCCCACCCAAAAGTGCGGCATATGATCGTGAAGATTTATCCCGACAGTCCCAACGAGAAGAGTTTACATCTTGCCGTTGAGCTGTTTCAGAAAGGCGGGCTGGTTGCCTATCCCACCGATACGGTCTACGCTGTGGGTTGCGATATGACCCTTCCCAAAGCCATCGATAAACTGGCCCGATTCAAGAACTGTGCGGTTCAGGATGCCAACTTTTCGGTAATTTGCAGCAGCATAGCGCAGGCTTCGCACCTCTTAAAACCGCTGAATCAGGAGCAATTTCGCTTTCTCAGGCAGCATGCGCCCGGCCCTTACACCTTTATATTCCCTTACAGCAGCACACTTCCCTCTCTATTACGTGATAAACGAAAAACTGTGGGTATCCGGATTTCTGCACATCCTGTGTTGCGCGCCCTGATCGAGGCGCTCGGACATCCGCTGGTAACCACATCACTCCACGCACCGGCCACCGATCCCGAATACGAAACTGATCCCGAACTGATCCACGAACGGTATGGATCACAGATAGATCTGGTTGTCGATGGGGGGTTGGGTATGTCGGTTCCCTCTACGGTAATCGATTGTAGCGGCGACGGCCCACTGGTAATCCGAGAGGGATTGGGTCAAATTGAATGGTAGATATGGATAGCAATCAGCTTCTCAGTATGGATGAGATCCGCCGTGCGGCGGAAAACCTAAAAGACGTTGTGGCGGTAACTCCGTTACAACTGAATCACAACCTGAGCCAACGCTATGGCGCCGAGATATGGCTCAAGCGGGAGGATCTTCAGCAGGTTCGTTCGTACAAAATCAGAGGGGCCTTCAATAAAATTCAAACCCTTTCCGATAGCGAGCGGGAACGGGGCGTAGTCTGTGCCAGTGCGGGCAACCATGCCCAGGGGGTAGCCTCTGCCTGCTCTACACTCGGGATAAAGGGTACCATATTTATGCCCGTACCTACGCCCAACCAAAAGGTGCGGCAGGTGAAGATGTTTGGCCGTGAGTTTGTGGATGTGGTTATGACCGGCGACACCTTTGATGATGCCTACCGCGAGGCAGCGGAATTCTGCAACAGCCGGGGAGCCGTCTTTATCCACCCCTTCGACGACGAACAGGTGATAGCCGGTCAGGCTACCATTGCCCTGGAGCTTTTTGAACAGTTGCCCGATCCCGATCTGATTTTTATTCCGATTGGCGGGGGAGGTCTGGCAGCGGGTATCTGTTCGGTTTCGAAGGTGATCAGCCCGGATACCCGGCTCATCGGCGTTGAGCCGGAAGGGGCGTCGTCCATGAAAATCTCGATAGAGAAGGGAGAAATCGTGACCCTCTCTAAGATTGATAACTTTGTAGACGGGGCTGCCGTGAAACGGGTGGGGAATCTTACATTTCCTGTTTGCCGTGCCCATCTGAGTGATTTACTCTCGGTTCCCGAAGGAAGAGTCTGTTCGGTGATACTGCGTCTCTATAACGAAGATGCCATTGTGGCCGAACCTGCAGGTGCGCTCTCTATTGCCGCCCTCGACCAGTATGCCGACCGGATAAAGGGGAAGAAGGTGGTTTGTGTGGTCAGCGGGAGTAACAACGACATTACCCGTATGGAGGAGATTAAGGAGCGATCGCTGCTCTACGAGGGGCTGAAGCACTATTTCATTGTGCGATTTCCCCAGAGGGCCGGTGCCCTTCGCGAGTTTCTCGAACGAGTACTGGGTCCGTCCGACGACATCGCCCATTTTGAGTATTCCAAGAAAAACAGTCGCGAACACGGTTCGGCCGTAATCGGGATTGAACTGCAGCGAAAAGAGGATTTCAAACCGCTTATTAAACGGATGAAGAATCATAGCATAGCGTTCGAATATCTTAACCGCCGACCCGACCTTTTCCAGTTCCTGGTGTAGCCCTCTCTCCGGATTTTCCTACATTTGCACCAGATGAGCCCGGAATGGCCCTTTTGCCCTTCTGCTCCCCATCCTTTCAGCTTGTGCACCATGAAGATTTTATTTGTCCGGCCATTTACCTGTTCTCTGCTACGGTTGTTTCCGGCACTCCTGCTTCTCCTGATGGCTATGGTTTCGTGCCTGGAAGACAATGAGGGCAACCAGAACATCAGGGGGCTTCGTCTGGAGGGAGCCTCCGACATTACCTCTCCCGGCCAGAAACTCTATCTAAAAGCCTACTTTGTCCCTGCCCATGAGGTCTCCGACACCATTCTCTGGTCGGTTACGCCGAAAGAGGTGGCCAAAATCGATGCCCATGGCGTGCTTACCCCGTTAAAAAACGGGACGGTACGCGTAGTGGCCACCGCTCCTAAAGAGGAGATCTCGGTTGCCGTTATTGTGAATATCTCTCGTCAGAGAGTTCCGGCCGAGCGAATCTCTATTATCAACGAAGCACCCATTTCGGATCTGGGAGGGAAGTTGCAACTGGGCGTTCTCATCGAACCCGAAGGAGCGGTTTCGCCCGAATTAGTTTGGGAAGTGAATAATCCCCGCCTGGCAACCATTACCCCATCCGGCCTCCTTTCGGCCCACTCGAACGGTACCGTAACCGTGCATCTTTCGAAGGTGGTTGACGGAACGAAAACTCTCCTCGACGAGGTTTTCGTCACCCTCACCAACCAGAACCTTCAGGAGATGTACAAGGGCAACTGGCGTCTTTCTCAGTTAAAGAATGTGAACTTCAGCGGGTATAATCACGACGCCGATTCGGCAGTAAAGGATATGATTGCCAAGGTTCAGCCCCTCTTTCTGAAGAACCGGATCTCGTTCGACCGCGTGGGCAGAATTGTCATCCGGCAGTTCGATGGGCAAAGCAACAACTTATCGACGGAGATTGCCCCCATCGATTACCTCCGTTTCGAAGCCTACAGCGACACCCTGAACTGGGTGTACAATCAACAACATGTACTTACCACCAAGAGCTTCTTTCAGGGCGACGAACTGCGTCTATCCATGGACAAAGAGTCGCTTCGCACCTTCCTGCTGGCGGTAAGCGCCCTCCACAAAGAGGGATTGGCAACCCCCATCGACACCCTCTTCAACCAGACCACCCTGGAACAGGTGGGAATCAGCGTATTAGGACTAAACGTGACCGGCATCTTCTTCCCCCAGATGCTAACCGACGATTTCCTGATGAGCCGCTTTGCCGGATCACTCCGCGATCCATCCGTGTCGTTTTCACTGACAATGGTACTGCGCAAAGAAGAAGAGTAATCTTCTTCTTTGCGCAAGTGCTCTAGTGCTTCAAAGTGCATTTGCACTTTGAGTGCTCTAATGCTGCGCTAACGCGCAATGCTCTAATGCTGCGCTTCGCGCGAAAACGTTAATGCATTAATCTTTTTCGCGCTTGCGCGTATATGTCTTTAAATTAGAGCACTAGAGCACTAGAGCACTAGAGCATTACTGCATTACTGTATCAGCGCTTCGCGCTGTACTGAGTAAGCAGCAGTGCCGTGACTTCGCCGTAGTTCTGGATGCCGGTGGGTATGCGGTTGGCTTTGAGGTAGGTGTCGTAGACTTTGTTCTGGATGCGGCTGAGTTTTTCGTGCCGGTGCGAGCGCCAGTAGGCGGATATCTGTGCTGATTCGGCGAGGATGTGAGGGTCTATTTTTGCGAGGTATGTGCGCCAGGTGCCGGGCAGGAGGCGCCGTGCGTCGGAGGCGATGTAGCCCAGAACGCTGAAGTAGCCGCTGTATTGTACAAAGGGGTTGTCGGATTCTATGCAGGCCAGGTAGCCGTAAAAGTTGCATTCGGCTTCGGAGGTGATGCCGAATTGATGGGCTTTTTCGTGTGCGAGCGCACCCGGGTATTGCAGCCAGGGTTGCTGCGGATTCAGATGGATCTCGTGGAAGAAGGGGAGAAAGTAGCCGAGTATGGAGGTGCGGGTGTAGTACTCGTTCATAAAAACTTTTTTGGGACGCCGTATTCCATTGGGGTAGGGGATGCCCAGTGAAGGGGCAATCCGGCTGTAGCTCTGTTCCAGGATGGCGTCGACCTCACGGGCCCGGGAGCTGTCCCACCAACCGATGGCAATGGGATCGAACGCTAAGGAGTCAGCGGCATTGGAATTGGTTGCAATCGGATGGATTGAAGCCGGATTGGTTAGTTTTGGGGTTAGGGTACGGAGTGGGGAGGTGAGGCTTTGGGTATAGGAGCGGTTGAGGTTTTCAATGTAGTAGTCCAGAAATTGGATGTAAGCGGCGGAGTCGGGGGTGGCTTTTTCTATTCCGGCTCGTTGGTACCAGGTGTCGCGGAAGTAGAGAATACCCCACGTGGCGTACATCCAGCTTAAGACCAGAAGAAGGGGGAGCAGGAGGCGGGCCAGAAAGCAACGGATACCCCTCTTCTGCCGGATGGCCGAGACCAGTTTCCAAAGGTAGAAGAGTGCCGCGAGCAGAAGGAGGATTGCCGACAAGGAAAAGGGAAAGAGAGCCGCAATACTCGATAACACCGAGGCAATCAGAGGGTAGATCTGATGTGCGTAATATTCTATCATTTAAGAATATAGATTTCTTTCTTCTGTTCGCCTGTGCCGGTAAGAATCAAGGCGCCCTCTTTGCGTTCCCACTCAAACAGGTGGGGCTCATCGCGCAGGTAGAAGATAATCCGGTTTTTTGGGGAGGTCTGCCCCGGTTGTGCATTGGAAAAGGTGAGCAGATAGCGGAGATATTCGCCCAGACCGGTGGTCGACCCATCCGGCCCCATCACCACACTCTGCCCGTTGGGAAGGGCGTACTCGCCCACGAAAAGCTTGTGGTTCAGCAGCCACCTTAAGCCGGAATGGAGCGTATCGCCCACAGGATCCTGCACATAGACTTCATCGATTCGGGTCAGCACAAACTCTTCGAGCACACCCTGCCGGGTAAGGATGAGCTCTTTCGGATTATCTTGACTCAGAGCCACAGACCCGTAGGCATTCCCTGCACTGTCGGTGAGTTCGGCATGTTGTGCACTGAGAGGACGCAGGGTATAGCTGCGGAGTGTTTCGCCGGGGCGCAAAATAAAGAGCGAATGAATGGAGGGGCGCAGCAAATACTCCTCGGCAGCCATGCCAGCTTCGGCAGGAGAGACCTTTTTCTCAAGCGAATCGGCCAGCGTCTTGCAGATATAATTGCCATTAAGCCACTCATCGGAGGAGAGCTGATACTGCTTTTCGCCGGTATTGGCACACCCGCACAAAAGAAGGAGAACAACCCATCCAAACCCTAACCGAAACCCTATTCTGCGATGCATACCCACACGTTTTGCCACCATGATTTGTTTGAACGAAAATAGGAAGAATTCCGCAAAGTTGGGCCTTGGCCGGCGGGAGCAACTGCGGTTTGACGAAGAAGTTTATCTTTGTCGAAATTTCGTTGCATTATGTTCTATCAAGTAGAAAACAACCTTCAGAACGACCTTCTTCTGCGCATTATGAAACTGCAGAACCGCATGGCCCACAATAATATGGGCGGCCTTCTTCTCTCTTCTAATGTGAATCTTTTTTATCTGAGCGGGAAGATATTCATGGGGTATATCTGGCTGCCCGTTGAGGGCGAGCCCTGGTTTTTTGTGCGCCGCCCCGTGAATCTGGAAGGATCGAATGTCTGTTCTATTCGTAAACCTGAAGATATTATACCGCTGTTGGCCGAACACAACGTTCGGGTAGAAGGCCCCGTTATGCTCGAAGGCGATATGCTCACTTATAACGAATGGAACCGCCTTGCAGCGCTTTTCGGTTCGGCCGAAGTGCAAAACGGTTCGACCCTCTTGCGTGAGGCCCGCAGCATCAAGACCCCCTACGAAATTTCCATGCTGATGGAGTCGGCTCGCCGCCAGTCAGATGTTTATCGCACGATTCCGTCCATATTTCGGCCCGGAATGACCGATAACCAGCTCTCCATAGAATTGGAGCGAGCCATGCGCCTGGCGGGCAATCTGGGCCTTTTCCGGGTATCGGGCCCCTCGATGGAGGTGTTTATGGGCTCATTACTTACCGGCGACAACGCCTCAGCTCCATCGGCCTACGACTTTGCCCTGGGCGGCGAAGGGATCCACCCCTCCATCCCCATCGGGCAGAACGGCTCGCCCCTGAACCCGGGGCAAAGCGTGATGATAGACCTGAACGGCAACTTTACCGGCTACATCGCCGACCTCACCCGCACCTTTTCGGTGGGATCCCTCCCCAAAGAGGCGCTCGACGCCCATAAAGTGGCCATGGAAATAGAAGACCAACTGGCCCGCTTAGGGAAACCCGGTGTCACCGGCGAAGAGCTCTACGAAGCTGCCCTTCGGCTGGCCGCCGCCCACAACCTCTCCGATAAGTTCATGGGGCTAACCCAACAGGCCAAATTTGTAGGCCACGGCGTTGGCCTCGAAATCAACGAACTCCCGGTACTGGGCGTCCGCTCGCGCATCCCCCTCGAACCCGGCATGGCCATAGCCATAGAACCCAAATTCGTCTTTCCCGGCATCGGCGCCGTAGGCCTCGAAGACACCTACATCGTAGGCGGCAAGGGAATGGAATGCATCCATGACTGTCCGCGGGAAATAATTGATTTAGTGCTCTAATGCTCTAGTGCTCTGGTGCTCTGGCGCTCTGGCGCTCTGGTGTTCTGGTGTTCTGGTGCTGCGCTTCGCGCCTGATTGGAGGGAACTGCCTCTTCGACAAGATAATTTTGTCG
>CAYVJA010000069.1:6998-10759 GCA_964451605.1 uncultured Bacteroidales bacterium
ACGCTCAGACAGCTCCTCTTTTTAGCGCTCATTGAGAGCGATGGGTCCCCTCCAAACGGCTACATTCTACCTTATCCAAATCCGCAAATAGTCACATCATCACATCATCACATTATCACATCACTGTTATACCTGCGCGAAGCGCATCACTAGAGCACTCAAAGTGCAATTGCACTTTGAAGCACTAGAGCACTAATTCACCATTTACCATTAATTTGTTTATCTTTGTTACCGTGGTAACAGTTACCGCCATAACAAAGAGTGTAGAAAATGAAATTTTACGACAGAGCAAGTGAGTTAGCCGAACTGCAAAGGATTCAGAGCCTTTCGTTTGGCGATCATTCTCGTTTGACGGTGGTTACCGGAAGGCGGAGAATCGGGAAGACCAGCCTGATTATGCGGGTTGTGGAAGGAACCCCTTCGGTCTATCTGTTTGTGGGCAGAAAAAGTGAAGCTTCGCTTTGTGCGGAGTTTAGCAGGGAGATTTCGCAATCGCTCGATATCTGGGTGCCCGAAGGAATTCGTTCGTTTGGGTCGTTATTTCGGTTTTTGATGGAGTTGGCTTCGAACCGTCCGTTTAATCTGGTAATCGACGAGTTTCAGGAGTTTTATAACATCAATGCGTCGGTTTACAGCGATATGCAGAATATCTGGGATACCTTGCGCACCCGATCGAAGATGAACCTGATATTGTCGGGTTCTATCTATTCGTTGATGCAACAGATCTTCCAAAATTCTAAAGAACCGCTCTTTGGCCGAGCCGACAACATTATAAAACTTTCTGCGTTCTCTATTGCAACGCTCAAAGAGATTCTTCGAGACTTTCACCCCGACTACTCTCAAGACGATCTGTTGGCTCTCTATTCCTTTACGGGAGGTATTCCCAAGTATGTGGAGCTTTTTTGCGATAACGGGGTATTGCGCGTTGAAGAGATGATTCGGTTTATGGTTCGCGACAACTCGCCCTTTACCGACGAAGGGAAAAACCTTTTGATAGAGGAGTTTGGAAAGAGTTATGCCACCTACTTCTCCATCCTGAGTGCTATTTCGGGCGGCATCAACACCCAATCGGGTATGGAGGCAGTGTTGGGCGACAAAAATCTCGGAGGGCAGATCAAGCGGCTTATCGAAGATTACAATCTGATTGTCCGTCAGCGTCCTCTTATGGCCAAAGAGGGTAGCCAGACGGTTCGCTACGAGATTCAAGATCACTTTATTCGTTTCTGGTTCAACTATTTCGACCGATACCGATCGCTGATTGAGATCAAGAACTTCGATGCGCTGCAAGCCATCATCCTTGCCGATTATCCCACCTATTCCGGCAAGATGCTGGAACGCTATTTCAAACAACAATTTGCCGAAAGCGGCCAATATCGGGCTATCGGATCATGGTGGGAACCCAAAGGTCATACCCACGAACTTGACATTGTGGCACTCTGCCTTGAGAAAAACTGTGCCGTAGTGGCTGAAGTAAAGCGGCAAAAGAAGAACATAAAACCGGAGCTACTGGCCAAAAAGGTAGAACATCTGAAACAAAAACTACTTCCGGGATACACAATAGAGATCAGGGGGCTGACGTTGGAGGAGATGTAGTAGTGCTCTAGTGCGCTAATGCTCTGGTGAGCTCCTATTTTTTGCGCGAAGCGCAGCACTCGATGCGCATCCGCGCATCGAAGCACCAGAGCACTCAAAGTGCAATTGCACTTTGAAGCACTAACTTGCGATCTTGTTTTTCGCAAAGTGTGGCCCTGTGATGTATCGGAAAAGGAGCCAGGCAACCAGGCAGAGCCCTACGCTGAACAGGTAGTTTACGTGGTAGCCCATGGACTCGGCTATGAATCCTCCGGCTAACAGCCCCATGCTGGTGCCGAGGTCCCATCCGGTGAGGTAGGTCGACATGGCGGTTCCGCGCTGGTGGTTGTGGGCCAGTTGTACAAAGAGGGTGTTGAAGGCGGGGAACATGGTGCCGTAGCCTATCCCGAAGATGAAAGCCGATCCGAAGAAGAGGGGTTTTACTCCGCCTATGCCTGCAGCCTGCAGCCCCGCTATCGAGGAGAAAACGAGGTAGCCTGTCGTTACGATGGCAATCCCCAGCAGAATCATGGGGGTAATTTCGCCCTTATCTACACGGGCACCGCTGAATAGGCGCGAACCGATGAGCCCGGCCGAGAGGAGGGTGAAGAAGAGGCTGGGCGAACCGATATCGAGTTGTTGTGCGTAGAGGGCCACGTAGGTGGTCATCATGGCATAGGGGATACCCAACAGGAAGATGTTGATGCAGGCGGGAATTCCTCGTAGCAAAAAGAAGCGGTCGAGCGACAGGGGAGCGTGCTTTACCTTGGGCCGGGGAGGAATGTGAAGCAGATAGACGCAGATGATTCCCAGCGAACCTGATACAATGGAGAGGAGGAAGATGGCCGAAAAGGAGCCTGTGGCATCGTTCAACAGCAACCCCGCCATAGGCCCGAAGGCCATAGCCAGATTATTGGTGATGCCAAAATAGCCCAGTCCTTCGCCTCTGCGCGATGAGGGCAAAATATCGATAATGACGGTTGAACCGGCCACCGAAACGGTTCCGAAGGTAAAACCGTGCAGAATTCGGAAGAGGGTAAAGGCCAGCAGTGTTCCCGCCGCCAGATAGCCGGCAAAGATGGCCACAAAAAAGAGGTAGGAGAGGAAATAGAGCGGTTTACGCGAAAAGGTATCGAGCAGGTAACCCGAAAAGGGCCGAATAATCAGTGCCGCCGCAATATAACTCGACAGCACCGTTCCCACCAGACCGGGCTGTGCCTGAAACGTCTCGATCAGGTAGAGCGGCAGGGTGGGTAATAGCATGTAAAAGGCAAAGTAGAGAAGGAAGTTTGCCAGACAAGCGAGAATGAAATTTTTGGTCCAGAGGGAAGGCACCATTTGTAATGGTTAATGGTTGATGGTGTAGGTGAAGTCGTCTATGTCGATGTGGCCGGTTTCGTTTTGGTTGTTGTAGGTGTATAGGCCGATGCGGCTGCCGCGGTAGTTGCCCCATGCCAGTGGGTAGGGTTCACCCAGGGTGTGGTAGGTTCGGCCGTTGGTGCTGTAGGAGAATCGGGCGATACCGTCGAGCCCCCAGGTGGTTTGTATCCAGAGCCATTTGCCGGTGAGTTTGATACTGGTGGGGGGCCGGGAATCGCCAGGCCGGTTGGGTTCGGCCTTTTTTCTTGGGCCGGATTCGAAAGCTATGTGCCGGGCTTTCCCGGTCTGGGTGACGCCTAACAGGGCATAGGTGGTGGAATAGAGGCACAATCCGGCTTTTTGGCCGTCGGCCATTCCCTGCAGGTTGATTTTCACTACTACCCGGTTGTGGCTTGTGCGAAAGCAGCGTTGGGTGAGGGTGTTGCCGGCTTTAAAGAGGTTGTCGGGCTCTAAAGGTTGGAATGCCTTGAGCCTCAGGCTTCCCGGATTCTCTGTCAACGACCACATCTCCTTGCGGGGCTGGTAGTTCCATTCCCATTGGGGCGCCATCGAGGGTGCATCGAAACTGTCTGAGAGCTGAGGAATTTGCGCCGAAGCGTTTGCAGACGGCATAGGCGCCTGCCATACCATGGTGCCGATTCCGTCGTCGCCTACCTGCCCGATAATGGGCCATCCCTCTACCCAGTGCACGGGTAAAAGACTGGCAATGCGCCCGGCCCAGTCGCCGGTGCCGTGATGGGTAAAGAAATACCACTTCCCGTCGGGCCCCTCTACAAGGCCACCCTGATTGGGTTCGTTCAATTGCCTCT
>CAYVJA010000070.1:0-6538 GCA_964451605.1 uncultured Bacteroidales bacterium
CGACAATCGGTCAGGATGGCTCATTTCAGTTTACCTTTCCCGCTCCCTATAAAATGGAGGCATATCTTGTCTATAATACATTGATTCCCATATTAGTTATACCTGGAGATACACTGGCTGTGCAATTTAAGAAAGGGGGTGGTTCCAAAATGGGAATGGCCGATGTTGTGAAATATTCCGACAACAGTGTGGGAGAAATCAACCACTATATACTCAAATTTCTATCCGACATGCCCAACGAGCCCTATATTTACGAGAATGCCGAAGCGGCAGAGAAAAATCTGTCGCCCGAGGCATTCACTCAATACATCCAGTCGCGGGAGCAGGTCTATCGAGACTATTTATCGCAATTCAAGAAGGAAAACAGACCTCCGGAGCTGTTCTCCCTGTGGGCTGAAGATTACATTCTTTACGGCTCGTTCGACGACTTAATGCGCTATCGCTGGACACATCCCCTCTACAACCAAATGGCCCGGGAGAGTTTTACGCTTCCCGAAACCTATTTCGATTTCTTACATCGTTACGACATGAACGACCATGCATTGTTCACTTTTAACCATTCCGGTTTTTTGCACGAATTATCCATGTATATGGGCGAGGTGAAACAGGAACAGCCCATAGTTGTCGACTCTGCAAATCAGGATAAGGCAATCGCGCTGTTTTACAACCGGAGAATGGCGGTAATTGATTCGGCTACTTCGGGCTTCACGAGCGACTTGATGAAGGCAAACATCTATATGCTTACCCTTAAAAGTCGTGATCTGAATCTTTTCAACGCAATCTACGACTCTGCCTTTTCCGGCCGGCCCTATTTCGGAGAGCTCATCAATCGCCAGGCACAAAAACTTAGTACCTATCTCTCAAACCAAAATGTAGCATCCATACAACTGGCCGATATTTCGGATAAAGCCCTGGATGGATTTATAGATACACTGCGCGCAAAATACACCAACAAAGTGATCTATATCGACTTCTGGGCACCGTGGTGTAGCCCTTGCATGGAGGAGATGCCTGCGGCCAAAGCCCTGCAGGAGCAATTTGCAAACCAAGATGTAGTCTTTCTCTATCTGGCCTGTAGTTGCACCGAAGAATCGTGGCGAAGCACCATTGCCAACGAAAAGCTTTCGGGGCAGCACTATCTGCTGACAAAAGATCAATACAACCTTCTCTCTTCGCTATTCCAACTGGACGGAATTCCGCACTATTCGCTGATCGACAAAAAAGGGAATATTGTCTTGAAGAATGCTCCCCGTCCGAGTGATGCGAAGAAGACCCAGGCCGCGATAGAAGGTCTCCTGCAGTAGTAATGGATCAGATTACAGATACCTGGTAATCTCTTCCGACAGCGGGGTTACGGCCGAGCGAAAACGGTGGATGAGTTTCCCCTCTTCGTCAATTAAAAACTTCTCGAAGTTCCATTTAATGTCGCCGGTAAAATCGGGATTGGAGGCAGTGGTAAGGTACTTGAAAAGAGGATGTATGTCGGTGCCTTTCACGCTCACCTTTTCGGCCAGCGGAAAGGTTACGCCATAGTTCGATTCGCAAAACTCCGCGATTTCGGCATTACTGCCGGGCTCCTGCCCGTTAAAGTTATTGGCCGGGAAGCCAACAACCACCAAGTTGTCCTGATACAACACCGAGAGTTTTTGCAAGTCTGCATATTGCTTGGTATAGCCGCATTTCGAGGCGGTGTTCACCAGCAGAATCTTTTTGCCTTTGAACTTCGACAAATCGAGAGGCGTTCCGTCGATACTTTTTATTCCCGTATAGTCGAAAATCGAAGCAAAGGAGAGGGTCGGGCCCAACAACGTGATAAGCAAAAGGAGCGATATCTTTTTCATAATGAGTCGGAATAAGCAATTGTTTCATTAGTAACAATCGGCCGCAAAAAAAGATCAAACGCATAAACATTTTCAACCCAAACGGCTCTCTGCTGCTAAGGCTGTGAGGTGTAATACCTCTTCTTAAACCAAAAAGCCACGTTGACAAGGCCAATCATTACCGGAACCTCAACTAATGGACCAATGACACCCGCAAAAGCTTCGCCCGAGTTGATTCCGAAAATAGCAATCGCCACAGCTATGGCTAATTCAAAATTGTTGCTGGCCGAAGTAAACGAGAGCGTGGTTGCTTGCTCGTATGTGGCACCCACTTTTTTGCTCATGAAAAATGAGGTAAAAAACATCACCACAAAATAGATTAACAGAGGAATGGCTATTATTACCACATCAAGTGGTATTTCCACAATGTACTCGCCCTTTAATGAGAACATTACTACAATGGTAAACAGCAAAGCAATCAGAGTTAACGGGCTTATTTTGGGCGAAAATTTTGTTTCGTACCAGACCCTGCTTTTCACGCGCGTAAGGATAAATCGGGTCAGGAATCCTGCAATCATAGGAATGCCCAAATAGAAAAATACACTTTGCGCGATAGCTCCCATGGTGATTTGAGATACTGTTTCGTTTACAGGGACTCCAAACCAGCCCGGAAGAATGGCAATAAAAAGGTAGGCATACACAGAAAACAGCAAAACCTGAAAAACGGAGTTAAAGGCCACCAATCCTGCCGCATATTGGCGGTCGCCTTTAGCCAGATCGTTCCATACAATCACCATGGCAATACAGCGTGCCAAACCAATCATAATAATCCCATACATGTAGGGAAGATTGGCATTGTTTGGGCCTGGAAAGATTTTGAAAAAGCCAATAGCCAGAGCAAACATCAATACAGGACCCACAATCCAGTTTTGTACTAAGGAAAGGGTAAGTATTCTGGTATTTTTAAACACATCTCCCAACTCTTCATACTTCACTTTAGCCAATGGCGGGTACATCATTACAATCAAGCCAATGGCAATTGGGATATTGGTTGTTCCCGATGACATACTGTTCCAGAATTCGGCCACTTTGGGACTTATCCAACCCATAAATACCCCGGCAAACATGGCAAGGAAGATCCAAAGCGTGAGGTAACGATCGAGAAATTTTAAACGAGCTTTCGATGGCATAGAACTTTTATTCAGACATTTAACAATTGCAGTTACATCGGCAGTTGGCGGGCTTTTCGGCATAAATAGTTACACTATATATACCTGTAGAACTATTTTTAAAATCATCCATTTCCCGTTGATTCAGATAGTTTAATAAGATTTCGTCGGGAATTCGGATTACTTTTTCTTTCTGCACTTTGCTATTAACCAATCCACTTTCGTCGATGACTTTCAGGTAATCATCTTTTTGCATTGCCCCCGAAATACAGCCCGCATACATTGTTGCTGCTTGTTCAATCTTTTCGGGCAGTTTGCCCAACAAAACAACATCCGAAACGGAAAGATGGCCGCCGGGTTTTAAAACCCTGAAAATTTCGCTAAAGGCTTTCCGTTTATCAGGAACCAGGTTTAATACACAATTGCTAATGATTACGTCGGCTATGTTTGCTGTTACAGGCATCTTTTCGATGTCGCCCAAACGGAATTCCACATTGGAAAAATTGAGTTTTCTTGCATTCTCCCTTGCTTTTTCAATCATGGCTTCGGTCATGTCGATACCGATGACTTTGCCTGTTTCGCCTACCAATGCTCGTGCAACAAAACAATCGTTCCCGGCACCAGACCCCAGGTCAATCACGGTATCCCCCTTTTTGATCTGGGCAAACTCAGTAGGAACGCCACAGCCTAAACCTAAATCGGCATCAGAGTTATAGCCCTCAATGTTTTGGTATTCATCGCCTATCATGCTGAACTCCAATTCTCCACAACAACCCGACGAACCGCAACATGACGATTGCCCTTGTTTATTGCTTTGTTGGGCAATCTGCCCATATTTCTCTTGTACAATCAGTTTAAGCTCTTCGGGTTTCATAATTGCGGTTTAATTTGTTCTACATAAAATTTCCAGAATCCTTCTTTGATCTCATCCCTCACCCGTACAAATTCGCTCCATATAAATTCGTCGGTACCCACAGCGTGGCTGGGGTCGTCGAAGCCCATGTGCAAACGGTGTTTTACTTTTCCAAAGAATGCAGGGCAACTTTCGTTAGCCCCTCCGCAAACGGTAATCACATAATCCCACTCCTGATCGAGGTATAATTTAACCGAGTCGGAGGTGTGGTGGCTGATGTCGATGCCGATCTCCTTCATCGCGGCAACGGCTTTTTTATTCAATTTTCCAGAGGCTTCGGTGCCTGCCGAACACACGATAAGGTTGGGGTCGAACGACTGTAAGAAGCCGTGTGCCATTTGGCTACGGCAACTATTGCCTGTGCAAAGAATAAGTATCTTCATATGCCATATTTTCTCAAGGTTTGATTTTTTGAAACAAGCCCATCAACTTGGTTTGATAGATTTCAATGATTTGTTCCTGATTATCGCCAATGGGTTTAACCGGAATCAAATCGATGACTTCGGCAGGCGTTAACCCCGAGTCGAAATAGAGAGTAAGGGCGTTATGGAGAGTGGTTTTCACCGAGAACGAGGCCTCTTCGGGAGTAAGTCCGGTTTGTTGCGCAATCTTTTCCATCTCTTGAAACTGGAACCAGAAATAGGTAGGCAACATGGCCGAGGTAACAGCATACGCCTCCAATTTTGCCTCGTCGGTCTCGAAAGTATAACCCAGCGTATTTAGCAACAGATTGACCTGTAATTTATCGGCCTCTGACATTTGGTTGCCATAAGTAATGGGGTTGAACCCTTCGTTAATATACGAGGTTGCGTTGGGAATCATGCGGGCAATGGCTTTGGTTTTCAGCTTCGATGCCAACTTCTCGATAGAAATCTTGGGTGCTAACGAAACAACCAACGCCTCTTCCGGCACGATTCCGGCTATTTTATCGAGCGTCTCCATAATCATGGGCGGATGCAGCGCTATAAAGACGGTTTGTTGGCTTGCTGCTTCTTCTAAACTCCCGGTTTTGACAAACGGAAAACGCTTTTGTAAGGCAGCCACTGTATCGGCACTCGTGTCGAACACAACAACCGATGCAAAATCGACTTTCTTGTTGGCAAAAGCCTGAAGAAAAATTTTAGTGATGCGTCCACCACCGATAAAACCCAGTGCATTTGTTTTCATAGTCATCAAGATAATAGGTTAATAGAATTTTAGAAAGCGCCATAAATCAATCCACCCAGGGTAGAAAGAACAATCACCAAAGCCACGTAAACCACCATTTTTTGCGTACCCATTACTCCCCGAATTACCAGCATATTGGGGAGTGAAAGCGACGGACCGGCCAACAGTAGGGCCAATGCAGGCCCTTTTCCCATACCCGAAGCCATCAATCCCTGTAAAATAGGCACTTCGGTAAGCGTGGCAAAATACATAAAGGCACCTGTCACCGAGGCAAACAGGTTCGAGAAAAACGAATTTCCGCCCACAAGCGCCGAAATCCATTCGTTGGGAATCACGCCCGCAATGGTTTGCCCATCGTGGGTAGATCCCAGCAGAAAACCAGCCGTAACCACCCCGACAGCCAGCAGAGGTAAGATCTGCCTGGCAAATCCCCAGGTTGAGAGAGTCCACTCTTTGTTATCGTCATCGCGTTTATCGAAAAGTGTAATGATACTTAACGAGACGATGGCAACTATCATAGGAACCAACGGGCTTAACTTTGAATTATCCATAAACGTGGTTGCGAGGAGTGCCGAAGCCCCTGTAGCCAGAATTGCACCCAACACCCATTGCCATTTGATTTTCAAAATAGCAATAAGCGAATAGGCCAACAACAGGCCGAAGAATCCCGTAATGTACCATTTATAGCTCCATATCAGAAACCACACACTAGAGGTATCCCCCTCCGAAGGGGCTCCCCAATTGGAAAAAACCAAGATCAGCACGAGGGTAAAAAAATGAAACGAAGTCTGCCACATTGGCCTTTTTTCGGGCTCGGGTACAATATGCATCTGCTGTTCTTTTTTCGCTATTTCCTCTTTGCGATAAATAAGCGACATGGCAATACCTATAATCACGCTAAACGACACAGCACCAAGGGTACGAGCCACACCCATTTCTACCCCGAGTATACGGGCGGTTAAGATAATGGCCAGAATATTAATGGCCGGACCCGAATACAGAAAGGCAATAGCAGGACCCAACCCGGCACCCCGTTTATGAATACTCGAAAAAAGCGGCAAGATGGTGCACGAGCATACCGCCAGAATCGTACCCGAAACCGCGGCCACCGTATAGGCCAGCCATTTTTTGGCATTCGCCCCAAAATAACGCAGAACCGACCCCTGGCTCACAAAAACAGAAATTACTCCGGCAATAAAAAACGCAGGCAACAAACAAAGCACCACATGCTCGCGCGCATACCATTTCACCAAATCGAAAGCCGCCCCCACTGCCGTACTAAACCGGGCACTTTCGACAGGCAGAAAAAATGCAACCAAAAAAAGCGCTACAATCCAACCCAAAAACCTCAACTCCTTTCTCGCTTCCACAATCCAAAATAATTAATAACCCCACATCCACACAACTACATGATAGCCAAATCATTTGAGCGCCAGAGCACTGCGCTTCAGCGCATTAACCATTCACCA
>CAYVJA010000070.1:6548-10445 GCA_964451605.1 uncultured Bacteroidales bacterium
CACAACTATCAGATAACAAAGCGCCAGAACTCAAATTCATTACACGCCAGCGCATTCACCATTCACCATTAACCACTATTCCCGGCCTTATGTTCGCAAAAACACGAACAACTACCGCAAAAAAAATCAGAAAAACATCATCACTACGTAGTAAATACCTACAGCAATAAACAACACTGAAACCACTCTGCGAAACCACTTTTCAAAACTCCTCAGATTATTGTAAACGGCTCCTATCGAACCCACCGAGAACGCAATAAACCATGCAAAAAGAATCACCGGCACTCCTGTAGCCAGGGCAAAAACCAATGGCAAATAAAGACCTGAGGCACTACTAATGGTCATAGGAATGAGGATGCCAAAATAGAGCACGCCGCTATACGGACAAAATGCCAATGCAAACGCCATACCCAGCAACAATACACCCCAGAATCCCTTTCTGCCCGAACTTTCCATCTTTTGTGTGAAGAGATCCAATCCGGGAATCCTTACAAAGTTGAATGCCCCAATCATAAAGAGCCCGACAAGAATAAGCAGAGGGCCCAACAATTTCTCACCCCATTGTTGAAAGAATCCGGAAAGATGGAACCTGCCAGCACCAAAAAAGAAGAGTAACCCAATTACCATATAGGTAACAGCCCTACCCAAGGTGTAAACTAACCCATTATAAAACACCTTCCTGCGGTTAACAATATCTTTGCTGATATAGCCAATTGCCGTAATATTGGTGGCCAGCGGACAGGGGCTTAGCGCCGTCATCAACCCCAGGAGAAGGGCCGAAAATAACGGGAACTGCGAAGTCTCCAATAAACGCTGTAATACCTCCATCGAATCGATTATTTCAGCGACCCAACCGCAACTTTGATTCGCTCCTTAAACTTATCGGGACTGGCCACTGCGTACATAAAACCCGCACTGGTAAGATCGACGATTTGATTACCTTTAACAATCAGTAAAGACTGACCCTCAACTCCCAACTTCTGCACAAGTGCCTTATCACTGGTTTCTTCCAGATTAATAGATTGCAGCACAATCTTTCCACCCGACAACTCCGTCAACGTACTGGCAGCCACCTTTTCCACAGCCTGACAAGTAACACATCTGCGGGTAAAATGAAAATAATAGGCCTTTACGGCCAACGAATCGGACATCACAGCAGATTGCGACTCAACAACAGGCAACGACTCTTGCGATTTCTTCACAGGTTTACCAAAAACAAAAGCAGCAACGATTGCCAGAGCAATCAGACCCAGAATGAGAAACAATTTTTTCATACTAAAAATTATTGCGTGAGTAACCTCTTTATTTCATCAACCGAGGGCACTCTGCCCTTCACAACTACCTTTCCATCAATAACCAAAGCCGGCGTCGACATCACACCATAACTCATGATTTCCACGATATCCTCCACCTTCGAAACAATGGCCTCCAAACCTAAATCGGCAATCGCATCCCTCGTAGCCTTTTCGAGCACCTTACACTTAGGACATCCCGGCCCCAACACTTTCACATCCATATCCACAACTCCTACATGAATAAATTCATCCGCGAACAGCTCCGTTATCAGTCGTCCATCCCTAAGGAAACCCGGAAAACTGTTCGTTATTTTACGAACAAAAATACACCCATTTTTCATTAAACCAAACCCACACCCCAAAAAATGGTAAATGGTTAACTGAAAATGGTTAATGAAAGGAAACGCGCAAGCGAAGCACTAGAGCACCAGAGCACTAGAGCACCAGAGCACTAGAGCACTATTATTTAGTGCTTCCCTGATTATACCTCTGTTTCGGTTCGCCCTCCATCGATCCCACGCCCTTTTGCATCAAAACCTTAAGCGACTCCAGGTAATCCTTGTACACATCGCGGGGCAGTGCCTTTTGTTCATGACAGATAGAGGCAGCCATGCCAACCACCTCACCCATCATGCCGGTGGTACGCATCACCCTGATGGTACCGAGGGCCACATGCGAAACACTGATATTTCGGCCTGCCATAAAGAGATTGGGTACATTGCGCGAGTAGAAACAGCGGTAGGGAATGGGATAGGGACGGATGGTTTTGTGTACGGCAATCGATTTAAAGGGCTGTTCAGGATAATGGACGGCATGTACAGAATCGGGGTAATGAAGATCGATGCTCCAGGTGGTACTAGCCGATCCGTCAGGCAACCACACTTCGGAAGTAAGATCCTGCTCCTTGAGCACATAGTCGCCCAGTAAACGGCGCGACTCCCGCTTCCCGGCAACATAAGCCACCCAGTCGAGCGTTTGATTGGCAT
Source organism: uncultured Bacteroidales bacterium (assembly GCA_964451605.1). Lineage (GTDB taxonomy): Bacteria > Bacteroidota > Bacteroidia > Bacteroidales > UBA4181 > JAQVSH01. The sequence goes on from CAYVJA010000070.1 coordinate 8,830, forward strand.
ACTTCGAAGCCGATGCGCTCTGGTTCTTCAGAAACGACCAGTTTGAAAAGACCACCAACAACCCGTAATCACGAATCTTTTCGAACTCCGAAATCTGATCCCAGGTCATGCCGGTCTCCCAGGTCCACTCGCCCATGGTCACCTTTTCGGCACCCTGTTCGGTCACCTCAAGTCCGTACGAAAAACGGGGAAACGGAGAAGGTTCGGCACTCTTCACCGAATACCATTGTACCGAAGCCCCCATTGTCATGGCATCGGCCTTCAGAGGAGCAGTACTTTCGCCGTAGGCATCACGGCTCTCCCGACCCATCACATAGTCGGCACCCGCCAGATACCCTACAGTGCCGTCGCCCGTGCAATCGGCAAACAAGGAGGCGGAAAAGAAAACCTCCCTGCCCCCCGACACCTCACGAGCCACCAACGCAGAAATCTTTCCATTTTTCATCCTCACATCAACCACCCGGTGATTCAGAAACAGAGTTAAGTTCTTCTCTGCCTGAACCAGTTGCAACTTCTTTTCATCTTCGTAATAGGATGCAGGCTGCGCATTACCCCCTTTCGAAGGGCCCATCTCAGCCACCAGAGCACCCAAATTCGGATAGGGCTCCTGCGCAATCCGTCCCCCGAGATGCACCCTCACCTCCGAGCTATTGTTACCACCAAGAACAGGTCGATCCTGAATGAGTGCCACCTTCAAACCCAGACGGGCAGCGGAGACTGCGGCACTGATGCCGGCCACGCCACCACCGGCCACTACAAAATCGAACGAATGGCGAACCGTTTTTTCCCGGGGTGCATAGCGCGAACGCAGCCCTTCCACCAAGGCTGCATCAGACGGGGGCACCCAGTTAGAATCGGAAGTGAGCAGAATGGCATCGCATCGACCGTTAAAACCGGTCTCATCGCGGAGAGCCAACGAATAAGAGCCTGCCTCCAACACCACACTCCCCGCCTTTTGCCACTCCCAACGGTTGCCGGCATACCCAACACTGGCGGGAAGTTTGGCCCCATTAATCATAACAGAAAATCGACCGGGCCCCTCCCCATTATACCAGGGAGCCACCCAGTTAAACGTCCGAACATACACAGTATAAGTGCCATTACGAGGTACCGTAACCACGCCCGAAGCATCCGAAACAGGCCGGCCCAACCCATGCGCCATCAAATAAGGCGAACCCATTAAATCCATAAACTGCGCATCAACCACCCAGCCCCCCTTCGAACCCAACGACTCAGCCTCCACCCAAAGCACCGACCCCTTTGCAGGAGCCCCACTCTGCGCTTCACACAGCATAATACCACAAGGGCCCCACAACAGCCCAACAAAACACCAAACCCAGCCCCTCATAATTAACCATTTACCAATAATCGTTATTTTCCGCCTAATTATCGAATTATCGAATTATCACATCGTCACATTTTCAAATCATTAGAGCATTGCGCGAAGCGCAGCACTAGAGCACTAGAGCACTAGAGCACTAGAACACTAGAGCATTTGCGCCTCGCGCATTAACCATTCACCATTCACCCTTTCAACCACCACCTTCCGCCCCATTACAAGTGGCATATTCAGCGACTCATGCCCGCCGGGAAAGCCATAAATCACCGGGCAATCC
>CAYVJA010000071.1:0-10237 GCA_964451605.1 uncultured Bacteroidales bacterium
GGCGCTTGATACTTTTTGGATGGAAAAAGCCGGATACTATGGTGATGTCAGGCAGAAGCCTTCCGACCCCGATTTCCACTATTGGAGGAATGCGCATGTGTTGGATCTGCTCCTCGATGCCTATGAACGGACAGGTGATTCGCTCTGGTTAGCGCGTGTCGACAGGCTCGTCGACGGAATCTATCGTGCCAACGGAGAACGGTGGCGAAACAACTATTACGACGATATGGAGTGGATGGCGCTTGCCCTGCTCCGTGCTTCCGATTTGTCGGGTGAGGAGCGGTACTATAAGATAGCCAGGCTGCTGTGGCAGGATATCCGAATGGGCTGGAACTCCTTGCAGGGTGGGGGAATTGCCTGGAAAAAAGATCAGCGTGATTACAAAAATACCCCGGCCAATATGCCTGCCTCTATTCTGGCGTCGCGATTTTTCAGACGTGATGCCGTTGCCGACGATTTGGAGTGGGCTCTGAAGTTATTTGAATGGCAGCGACTTCATCTGGTCGATCCGGAGACCGGATTGGTGTGGGATGGTCTTAACCGAACGGGCGACGGGACGATTGACAAGGAGTGGAAATTTTCCTATTGTCAGGGATTATATATCGGGGCCGCAGTAGAACTTTTCCGGATAACAGGCAAAGAACGTTATCTTGACGAAGCCTGTCGAACCGCCGATTGGGTGGTTGGAGATACCCTCCATTTCAGTGTCAGGGGTATTCTTCGGTCGGAAGGAACGGGCGATGGGGGGCTGTTTAAAGGTATTTTTGTTCGCTATCTGACGCAGTTGATCCAATTCGGGAAACTCGACAGCGATCGCGAGATGAAATATCGTAAGTACTTATATCACAATGCCTCCACTCTGATTTCCACTTATGGCACCCGTCCTTATGTGGGCGATCGGTGGGATAGCGCGAACCCGGCAACGCTCCGATACGGTTTGGGAACACAGGTTAGCGGAATGATGCTTTTGGAGGCCGTTAGTCTGTTGTGCCGAACCCAGTTGGAAAGATAGCAGTTATCAACCCTTCGAAGAGGTGTAGTATGATGTTTGTTCCGGTTATGATTGACTCCGCGCTGCCTTCGAAAGCAGCCGATTCTCTATTGCTACAGGGCATGCCGCCCGACGACCGGGCCTACTCCCTTTTGTTGGCACAGGCCGACTCTCATTCGATTTGGCTTTATTTGCTGGTTGCCCTCCTGGCGCAGTGGGTGGCAGGTTCGCTCTACGTGGGAATGCGCGGTCTGACCGCTGCAATACTTCCGCGCATTGCCCTGATTTCGCTTGCCGGGGTTTCGTTACAGCTTATCGCGGCTCCGATGGCCATTATCGCCTTCTCTCTGGCATTTGCCACCGAGGGGGTTCTACTGTGGCTTTGGTGTCGCCGGCTCTGTTCCCTGCCCGATCTAGCCACCATGACGTTGACAATGGTTGTGGCGGGTTTTTCGTTATCAGGTCTGGCCTCAGCCTGTTTTCTGATCTATTGATCCTTTTTCCCACCTTGTCGCCGGCTCTTTTCTATCTGTTTACACGCATCCCAAACCACGTCCATTTCGGCGAGTGTCATCTGCGATAGTTGTTTCCCGGACTCCTTCACGGCACACTCCATTGCGTTAAACCGGCGGATAAATTTCAGATTGCTTTTTTCGAGTGCGGCTTCCGGGTCTATTTTATACAGACGTGCGGCATTGATCAGCGAAAAGAGAAAATCTCCAAACTCCTCTTCCATTTCCGGGGTAGGGGGATAGGAGATCTCCTCCTCCAGTTCCGACAGCTCTTCACGAACCTTGGCCCATACATCTTCTCTCTTCTCCCAGTCGAAACCGGATGAGCGGGCTTTGTCCTGAACGCGGTAGGCTTTGAGCATAGAAGGCAATGAGGCGGGAACCCCACCCAATACACTTTTGTTCCCCTCCTTCAGTTTCAGCGCTTCCCAATTGCTCTTGACCCGCTCCTCCGTGTCGGCTGTCACCTGGCCAAACACGTGCGGATGACGGAAAATCAGTTTCTCACACAACGCGTCTATCACATCGGCAATATCGAAGAGTCCCGTTTCGGAGGCAATCTTTGCATAAAAGACAATATGAAGCAGAATGTCGCCCAGCTCTTTCTTGATCTCCGCCGGTTCGCCGGCAATAATAGCGTCCGATAGTTCGTATACCTCTTCTACACTCAGCAGACGTAAACTGTCGATGGTTTGTTTTTTGTCCCAGGGGCACTTGACTCTCAGTTCGTCCATGATCTCCAGGAGCCTGCGGAAAGCCTCTATTTTTCTATCCATTTTTTATAACAGTTTACGCGAAAAGGACATTTTTCGAAACGAAAAAGCCGCCCCGCCCGTGAACCGACTCCGAACAGAACAGGCTGTTTCGAAGTCACTTCAACAGAGAGGCGGCCTCTTCGGCTTGGGTTCTTTCTTTAAAAAGCGGTAATAATCCGGATAAACTTATCGGCTACCAGCGAAGCGCCCCCGATCAGACCACCGTCGACATCGGGATTGGCAAACAGCTCGGTGGCATTGTTTTCGTTACAGCTGCCTCCGTAGAGAATCGAGCAGTTATCGGCCACCTCTATTCCATACTTTTCGGCAACGGTTTTGCGAATAAACTGGTGCATCTCCTGTGCCTGTGCACTTGTGGCAGTTTTTCCGGTTCCGATAGCCCAAACAGGCTCATAAGCCAGGATAATCTGCCGGAAGGCCTCTGCAGAAAGCGAGAAGAGACCTTCGGTAAGTTGTCTTTTTACCACATCGAAGTGGATGTTACTCTCTCTCTCCGAAAGAACCTCTCCGATACAAAAGATCGGTTTCAATCCGTTTTCCATAGCAATCTGAACCTTCTTGTTCAGAATGGCATCGGTTTCGCCATAATAGCTTCTGCGCTCAGAATGGCCAAGAATGACATATGCTGCGCCGGTACTCTTTACCATGGCAGCCGAAACCTCACCGGTATAGGCTCCGGAAACTTCGGCAGCAGCATTCTGAGCGGCAACAGAAATTTTGTCACCCACCAGTTTGCACACTTCGGTAAGATGAATAAAGGGTGTTCCCAAAATAACCTCGCATTTCAACGGAGCTGCTTCGGCCACCCGTGCTTTGACCTCACCGGCCAGCTGCAATCCCTCCTGGAGGGTTTTGTTCATTTTCCAGTTCCCTGCTACAATATTTTTACGCATAGTTCAAAAGTTGATGAATTCGAAACAAAAAGTGGGGCAAAGGTAAGTAATTGCTTTAGAAAAAGAGTTGTTGCCGGACATGATCTTTCCGTTTTTTGCGGCTTCCCGCTACCGCTATCGCAAGTAAAACTCCGCAACAGAGCAACCATCCCACGGTGGCCTTCGCGTTCATTGCGCTATGCTTTCGTAAGGCATCGGCTGTAGGATTGGTTCCAAATTCGCTGATTTCGGGGAAGTCGTTTTTATGCCATTTGTTGAGTACCACTCCGCTTCCTAAGAGGATGAGGCCGGGGTTCGAACGGATCATGGTGCGAAGTGTCCGCCGGTCGGCAGTCAGAAGACGGAAGGCTGAGGTTTCGCGCGATGAGAATTCCCGGATTTGGTTGGGAGAAGAGGAGGTGAGGAGGAAAAAGTCGAAGCCGTTCAATTCGGCATACTCACGATACGATTTGGCCTTTTCCATATAGTCCGAACCGATACGGGAGAGATCTTCGGCAACCATAAGCAATACATACCCGCCGTTGAGCACCGAATCGGTCTTCTCTACTCCATCGGCATCGGCAATATAAAAACCGAGGAGAGGATTATCGGGCGAAGGGGTGAAACCAGGGATGGTACGCGTCTCGACAAATTGCCAGCTGCTGTCGGGGAGTGAGGCTGCATCGAAAGGTTCTTGCCGGCCCTCTTTTTCGTATATGTAACGGGTTGCAGAAACGGCAGCCACATCTTCGCGTCCTTCAAAGTAGATTCCGTAGAGGTCGGCACCCACGCGATAGGGCCTGAAATCGAACAGTGGGAGGTGAGTGATGTTTCTAACAGCAAAACCCACTCCCAGGAGGAAAAACAACAGTATCCAGCCTGCATCGGCCGGTTCGGCCCTTCGGGTATCGAGTGTGCGTCGATGAATAAAGAGAATGCCGGTGAAGAGAATCAATCCCAGATTCTTAAAGAAAGTGGCCCAGTTCGAAAGCACGATAGCATCGCCAAAGCAGCCACAATCGGATACGGGATTGGTAAGGGCAATCCAGAGGGTTAGGAGGGTGAAAAAGCCCGAAAGAGCCATGGTTACGGTGGATATCACCCTCAGAAAAAGAGCGGCAAGAAGGGCTGCACCCAATACCATTTCTACAACCGAGAGCAGGATGGAGAGGGGGAGAGCAATCACATCGAGCCCCGATATCCCGAATGCCATCAAATAATCTTCTATTTTATATGCGGTTCCCCAGGGATCTACAGCTTTCAGAAAGCCTGAAAAGAGAAACAGGAGACCCGGAATAATACGGGCCGGAAGCAAAAGATATGGCAATAATCGCTGGTTCATTTTAGGACATGATAAAAGGTGAGTTTTTCGAGCACCTTCGCGAAAATCGCGTCGGGAGGAAGGATAGACCGCGCATCGGCATCGGTACAGACAATTTTCTCGAACAGGGGATCTCTCTCCTGCAGAAGATAGATTTTTCGCACACGTTCCTGAAAGGAGAGATCCTCTTCATGGATATCCCGTTGGCCGCCAAGATAGGCTCTGTCGTTACCCGACCGGACTGATGTAAGATTCTTACGCGTGAATTCGAAGGGAACATCCAGAAACAGGGTCAGGTCGGGCCGGGGCAGCCCGTAATAGGTATATTCCAGATGTAGTATCCAGTTGCACAAACGTTCTGCCGCTTCGGCATCGGGGGTTTTTGCACACTGGTAAGCAATGTTGGAGTATACATAGCGGTCGAGCAGTACGATGTAGCCCTCGGCAAGCCACTGTTCGAACAAATTTTTGCAATCGGCCCGGTCGGCGGCATAGAGGGTGGCCACCAGGTAAGGATTAACCTGATCCATTTCGCCCAATTCGCCGCGAAGAAACCGGGCTATCAACTCGCCGAACAGCGACTGTTCGAGCCGCGGGAAGTGTATATATTTGTAGGGAAGCGCTTTGTGTTCGAAATAGCGCCGAAGCTTCTCTACCTGTGTCGATTTTCCGGAGCCGTCGAGCCCCTCTAATACAATTACACTCATGGGCGGTATAAAAAGTCGGGTTAGTGAGAAAGTACCAGGGGTTCTTGTTGACTCAGACAGTGAAAACTGCCAAAGCCCCATACAAGATCGGTTGAGTCAATCCCCACGGTCAATCGGCCGGGGAAACAGGACGAGATGATATCCATAGCTTTTTCATCCTTTTTGCAGCGGAAGGTGGGGACAATCACAGCCCGGTTTGTGATATAAAAATTGGCGTACGAAGCAGGGAGCCGGATGCCGTTGTGAAGAACCGGATCGGGCATGGGTAACTCGATGATATCGGGCTGTTTCCCGTTTTCGAGCCGGGCCGTTTTGAGCAGTGCCAGATTCTGTTGCAAAGGGAGTCGGTTGCTGTCGGATTTCCCGGTTTCTACTACGGTAATGATTTTATCGGGAGCCACAAAGCGGGCAATGTCATCGATATGCCCGTCGGTATCGTCGCCCTCAATTCCGTCGGTAAGCCAGATAATATGTTTAACGTTGTAGTAATCGCATAGATAAGAGGCAATTTCATCTTGCGAAAGCCGTGGATTGCGGTTCTTGTTCAGTAAACAGGCTGTAGTGGTGAGGAGAGTGCCCTTTCCGTTTACATCGATAGAGCCCCCCTCCATAACAATACCCGGCTGGAACAGGGGATATCCGTAGTGGGCTGCCACTCTCTCCGGAATCTGGTTGTCCTGATCGGAGGGATACTTATTTCCCCAGGCATTGAAGTGCCAGTTAACAATGGCCTTATTGGGAGTCAGAGCAGGATTAATCACAAAAGAGGGGCCATGGTCGCGGCACCAGACGTCGTTGCTGGGGTGTACAAAAAGTTCAATCTGATCGGAGGGCATCTCTTCGGCGGTAAATTGCGCAGCCAACCGCACTTTTTCTGCCTCCGACTGAACGTTAATCCGAACCTTTTCGGAAGCAGCAATCACTCTGATAAATTTGTGGTAAGGATCGATGATTGTCTCCATCTTACCGGGGAACGACTCCTCATGAAAGGGGTAGGTAAGCCAGGTGGCTTCGTGCTTTTCCCATTCGGCAGGGAAGATATATCCGGAAGATTTTGGTGTTTTCATAGGCTCGATTCTCTCAGAAACCGCAAAATAACACATTTTTTTTTATGCCGGAAAAACTCTATCTTCGTGCCTTCTAAAATGAAAAATAAACCTTTCTAGAACAATGATAACACTACAGCAAATAAGGGACAGAGCCGGCGCCTGGCTTGCCGGATTTATCGGACTGGCTTTGTTAGCTTTCATTATGGGCGATTTTATGAGTTCCGGTCAGTTATTGTTTTCCGGCTCAAAGATGCGTGTTGCCAAGTTGGGCCGCGAGTCCATCTCCATTCAGGAGTTGGAAAAGAAAATTGCCGAAGCCGAAGAGATGTATCGTTCGGGCGGAGGACAACCTCTTGATGAGCAGCAGTCTTTTGCGCTTCGCGATCAGTCATTCCAGCAACTTATCACCGACTATATTCTCAATGAAGAGGCCGACGAACTCGGTTTTGGTGTCACTTCGGAAGAGTTGTTCGATATGGTGCAGGGTACTAACCCTCATCCCTACGTGCGAAGCCTTTTCACCGATCCTTCGAATGGACGCTTTAACCGCTCGCTGCTGGTTACCTTCCTCAAAAATATGGATGCAGATCCTTCCGGTGCCCAAAAGCGGATGTGGATGAATGTCGAAAATGAGCTGATGGGGCAGAGAAGGGTACAGAAATATACCAGCATGATTGCAAAGGGGATCTACTCGCCCAATTTTGTCGTAAAGCAGGAGAACGAAAATATGTTCAAGACGGTCGATTTCTCCTATATCGAAAAGCCCTACGAGTGGGTAACCGATTCTTTGGCTAAAGCCACTCCTGCCGAAGAGAAGAGTTTCTACAAGGAGAACCTCTACCGTTTTCACCAAGTGGAATCACGCGATATTGATCTGGTCTTTTTTGATATTGTTCCTTCGTCTAATGACCGTCAGACTGCCGATGAATGGATTGCGAAGATTAAGCCGGAGCTCGAAGCAACTACCGACTATACCCATTTCCTGAGTATGAATTCGGAGACTCCTTTTAATCCTGCTTTCCTTTCGCGTTCCGAACTCTCAATACATCTGGATACTCTTTACGATGCACCTGTCGGCACTATGGTAGGGCCATTTTCGGAAGAGAACAAACTGAAACTGGCTAAGCTGGCAAATGTTGCCTCGCTCTCCGATTCGGTTCGTCTTCGTCATATTATGAAAGTTCCTGCAGCTGCCACCGCCGAAGCGGTTACTGCTGTGCGTGATACCATGACACTGCTGAAAAGCCAGCTTGAATCGGGGAAGGCCACTTTCGCCGATCTGGCAGCAAAGGTTTCGGCCGACTTCGCCTCGGCTCCTAACGGAGGTGACCTGGGGTGGATTCGTTACGGTCAGATTCCCGATACCGTCTTCTTTGCACCCAAGGGGAAGATTATTCTTTTGGAGATGGCACAAAGCATTCACCTGATTGAGGTACTTGAAGAGTCGCCAAAACAGAAGCGCGTACAGATAGCTGTTCTCGACCATCCTGTTGAACCCAGCAATAAGACGCACCAGGAACTTTACACTGCTGCATCACAATTTGCCGGTGCCAATCAAACCTACGAGCAGTTTTCGGCTTCCGTTTTTAACGATACGGTGAATAGCCAGTCGCGTTTGCGTATCACTCCCATCGATCCCAATGTGGGCGGTATGCCCGGTTCGCGCGAGATTATCCGCTGGGCGTTCAATGCGAAGAAAGGAGAGGTCTCGAAAATTTTCGAATTGGATCAGGCTTATGTGGTTGCCGCCCTTGGCCAGATTAATAAACCCGGAATTGCCCCATTCGAACAGGTTCGCGAGGAGGTTGCTTATTTGGCAACCCGTAAGAAACAAGCCGAGATAATCAAGAAAGAGATGCTTGCAGGCAATCTCTCTTCGCTTACTGCATTGTCGCAGTCTATGAAGATTGAAGATTCGGTGAATTTCCCTATCGATAATGCGAAGGCCATTGCATTCAACGCAAATGCACTTCCCGGACCGGGTAACGAGCCCGCCATTATTGGTGCGGCAACTGCTATGGCTGAAGGAACCCTTTCTAAACCCCTATCAGGAAATCATGGGGTATATGTTCTCTCGATAGAAAAAGTGAATCAGCCCGCTGAGCTTTCCGATTACTCAACGGTGCGCGACAGACTCGATGTAACCTACTCTTCGAGAGTTCAGATGGAAACCTTTCCCGCCCTTAAGAAACTCTACGGTTTTAAGGACGAGAGAGTGAAATTTTATTAACGGAAGGGGATTGTTGCCCTCTCTTTCCCTGTTTTTGCAATAGAGCCTGTCAACTCGCTGATTATAGATTTCGGCCGCTTCTGCTTCATGATGGCAGAAGCGGCCGGGAACTGAAGGTGGGAGATGGGCTTTAATTTTTCAGGCTATGGCAGAAGATGCTTTCGAAAGTGCTTTAACCGTCAATGCGGGGATCGAGCAGCCGCCATCCGTAAATCAGGATGCCATTTCCCGTTTCCTGCAGAAGAGGAGGCCAAAACTCTCTTCGGCCGACTACGTAAAGGGTATTCTGGCAGGGGATGTTTCCATTTTAAGTCAGGCTATTACCCTGATTGAAAGTTCGCTACCCGAACATGCCCAAATGGCTCAGGAGATTGTCGAGGCCTGCCTTCCCCACTCTTCGCGTTCGGTCCGTATCGGAATCACCGGGGTTCCGGGTGCAGGAAAGAGTACCTTTATTGAGGCAATGGGTACATACCTTACCTCTAAAGGTCATCGTCTTGCCGTTTTGGCGGTCGATCCGTCGAGCGAAAGGTCATCGGGCAGTATCCTGGGCGATAAAACCCGGATGGAGGCTCTTTCGGTTGATCCGAATGCCTATATCCGGCCTTCTCCTTCAGCGGGTTCGTTGGGAGGTGTGGCCCGAAAAACGCGCGAATCGGCTGTTTTATGTGAGGCTGCAGGTTACGATATTCTCTTCATAGAAACTGTGGGTGTAGGACAATCGGAGACGGCTGTACACTCAATGACCGACTTTTTCCTGTTGATTCAGATTGCCGGAGCCGGCGATGAGTTACAGGGTATTAAGAGGGGCATCATGGAGATGGCCGATGCGATTGCCATTAATAAGGCCGACGGCGACAATATTGAACGAGCCACGATGGCCATGGCACTCTACAAAAATGCGTTACATCTCTTCCCAAAGTCGCCGTCGGGCTGGCATCCCCAGGTACTCACCTGTTCGGCCTTCACATCGGCCGGTATTCCTCAGGTTTGGGAGACCATTACCAAGTATCTTCAGCTGGTTAAAACAAACGGCTTCTTTGCCCACAAACGTCGCTCCCAGGCCAGATACTGGATGTCGGAGTTTATAGACGAACGGCTGAAACAACACTTCGCCCTTCATCCCGAAGTAAAAAAACACAAAACCGAGCTAGAGCAGAAGGTATTAAACGGCGAAATGAGCCCCTTTACCGCCGCAACAGAGCTTTTGCAAGCCTATTTTGGTGATTAGTGCTCTAATGCTCTAATGCTGCGCTTCGCGCAGTTACCCCCTGAAGGTATGCACCTGTTCCCAGTGGAAGAATTTGTATGAACCCCATAGTAGTATTGCGAAGATGAAAACCGTCGCGATTGCACTCAGAAGATATTGGTTGTGGTGAAACGAAAAAATCTCTCCGGCTGCTCCTCCAAAAAGGAGTTCAAGCGTAAATCGATTCAGATGAATTCTATAGAGATCATAGATATGGGTGTCGAGTAATAGCAGGATAGAGGAGAGGGTCGAAAGTATGCCTGCAGTTATCCAGGCCGTATTTCTGCGGGGAATCATCAGAACAACGGGAAGATAGACTACGAATTGGAGAACAGAGAGGGAAACAAAATGACTTACCGTTGCCAGGAAAAGATATAACAGTGCCGGAATCTCGTTTGTGTAGGATAAATACTTAAAATAGCGAGTGGCTATCAACAACAAGAGTAGTGAAGAAAACAGAAAATACCACAAGCCCTGTTTGATGAGAATCTTTCTCATAATGGCAGCGATAAAGAGGAGACATCATGTCA
>CAYVJA010000072.1:0-10138 GCA_964451605.1 uncultured Bacteroidales bacterium
CCTCCGCGGGTAGGATAAATATGGTATCCCGTGGCATGCAACATATCGGGAGTGAGGGTATAGGTCTCATCGTTTTCATCGAGCAGATTGAACGACAGATACTTCGAGAGGGAGTCGAGCTGATTGGTGAAAGCGTTCTTATCCTTCCAGGAGATCTTCCAGGAGGTTCCGTCGGAGTCTTTCATACCGGGATCGAGGTACTCTTTAAATACGCCCAGCGGAGCAAAAGCCTCATTCTTACCCACAAAAAGCGTGGTTTTGTACCCCTTTCCAATCAGATAGTTGGAATTGCCCGAATAGGCCAGCACCTTCAGCATAATCCCGTAATCCTTGTGCGACATAGGCACCTGAAACACGGTAGAGAAGGCCGAAGCCACGATAATATCCTGCAGCACATAGGCATAGCCGTTGCTGGCTACAAAACGCTTTCCGGGATCCAATTCGATGGGAATCCAGAAACGGCTGGTGGGATTGGGATTGGTGGTAAGGGTATCGCCGGTGGAGTTACGCACGCCGGCAAACATATCCGACTCATTTCTATCCTGCGCCAGGAAGTAGGTTTTACCCAAATATTCAGAAATCAGACGAGGCAGCGAGTCGAGATCGTTATCGAAACCGTCAAGCACATCGCCCATAAATTCGGTAAACGCAGCACCCGGGGGAATGAGAATGGTAGTCTGGCCCCCTTCGTTGGTGAAGTCGTAAAGCGAGTAGCGTTTGGTAAAGATAGAGTCGTTTACCTCTTTACCTTCTGTTTCGGTTGCGGTGGAAGAGTAAGAATAGGTGGTATAGTTCTGGAACATCTGCCAGAGCGCCAAGCCTTCGCGTTTCAGAATGGCCTCCAGATTTTCGCTGGGAGTTAATACCTTATTAATAGCATGAATGGCTCCATTCTTGGCGGGGATATCGCGATACGTCTCTGTAGCCGTGTTGGCAAGCACCTGAGCAGCACCTACGTTAAAGTCGCCGGGAGCAGTACCGAACAGCACTTCGTACTGGTCGTTCAGCAGATATTTGTCAAGATACTTTTTGGTAAAGATCCGAACACGGGTGTTGTCGGGACGAACCCAGCGAACACGCTGCGAAGGAGAGTTCACATCAAGCTCCTGATACTTGGCCGGTTTGTAGCGGCTTACGTAACGATTGTTCTCGCGCGTACCAAAAGAGGCTTCCTCAAGGTTGGCCGGTGTATTAGAGATGGCACTCTTGAACGAATATTCAAAGTACATGTCGTACAGAATATGCGCATCCAGGAAATGGCTCAACGCCAAAGAGTCGGCCGGATCCGACATGTCGAAATCATCGATCGAAGAGTACTCCTTAAAGTACTGACGATTGGCATCGGCAAAGAACTCGTCAATTGCATCGTTGGTTGGGACAAAAATGGTGTAGAGACCCGAACGATTAATTGCACGCTGAAGAAGAGGAAGCTTGTCGATTGCCTTGGTGAATTCCGAAAATTCAGGACGGGCAGCAATTTGTTCGTAGAGCGCCCCTTCCAGATTGCTCGGATAATCATAGTACCCCTTAAAGTCTTCGGAACAACCCGACGAGACAAAAAGAAGCACAAGAAAAGCACACAACGACCGTAGCAAGCTCCTTGCCCTCAGATAAATAGTTTTTTTCATAGGTTGTGCATTAAATAGTTAATAATAACTGTTGATGAGAATTGGGAAACTTCAGAAATAGGTAATAAAAGGAGTATAGTTTCAGCTATCATCTGTAACAGAGAAGAATACTGTTACGAATCGGGAGGAGGAAGAGAGAGGGGCAGAGGCGCCCCGGAGGCTGAAACATACAGGTAACGCTGTTTCATAGGCATTTGGGTTTAGTAGTTAGTATTGTTTAACAATCATTGATTCTTTTTAACATAAATAAAATCAACCATATAACTCCCTGATATGAAGTCGACGGCCGATACGTGTCAGTAGCATCTATTGGGACGAAATTACAAACATTTCATCTATTTACAACCCTTTTCAATAAACAAATATATCCATTTTCTCTTAAAAAAACAGGATAAATAGGATATTCTGCCAAAAGCGCAATTTTTTTTTACCCCTCAAATTTGCTCACCGGGGAAAAGATTTAACAATTTTTAACATTTATTTTGAAAAATTAGGGCGCCTCCCAAAACTATCCCAAGAAAGTTGAAGCATTGAGCTGCAAAATCTACCCGGAATGGGAAGAGAAAATCACTACCTTTGTAAAAAAAAACACTATGACCTCTCGTTTCACACCCGCCGCGTTATGCCTTACCCTTCTGACCCTCTTTTTGGGGGCTTGCAGTAAAGACAACAATGAGCCTGACCCCGATATTCCCCAACATGACTGGGTAGCCGTGGCGGGTGGCAGTTTCACGCTGGGTTGTACCTCATCGAACAGTTACCCGGTTGTCGATGCCATGCCGGCACATCCGGTTACGGTGTCGAACTTCTACATAACCCGTACAGAGATTACAAACGAGCAATTTGCCCGTTTTCTTAACAGCTACGGTTCGGATCAGGTGAAAAGCGGCCCTTTCGAAGGAGAGAAACTGATTTACGAAACCGACATCAATTACGCCTGGGGCGTACGAATAGAAGAGGGGGTATGGGTACCGGCTCCCGGAATGCAAAATTATCCTGTTGTATATGTCACCTGGTTCGGGGCAAATGAGTATTGCTCCTGGGCCGGTGGAAGGCTTCCCACCGAAGCCGAATGGGAGTATGCTGCGCGGGGAGGCGCCCGAAAAGACAATTTCGAATACAGCGGCGATGGCTCACCGCGCGTTGTGGCCTGGTTTGCCCTCAACTCCGAAAGGAGAACCCGCGCCATCGGCGGACGGGAACCGAACGGACTGGGAATTCTGGATATGAGCGGGAATGTCGCTGAGTTCTGCTCCGACTGGTACAGCACCAATACCTATGTAACCCAATACGAGCAATCACTTTCGGGAGCGGTCAGAAATCCGACAGGCCCCGAAACGGGCACCCTGAAGGTGGTACGGGGAGGCCACTGCAAGTCGGGCGAAAATATGATTACGGTTTACAACCGACAGAGTCTGGAACCCGCAGGTAACAACAACTATACCGGTTTCCGGATGGTAAAGAGATAGAGGTATGAATTCCGGTTCGTTCTGGCAATTTATCTGCGCACGACAACAGCGACAGGAGTTCATTCTGGTATTCCTGGTTGCTTTGGCCGGCGGGCTGTTTGTTGGGTGGCAATACCCGCTGCCTGCCACCATGGCCGATTCGCACAACTATATTTCGGCAGCCATTGAAGACCGGTTCCAGATTTACCGTCCGTTTGGATACTCTTTTTTTCTGCAGGTGGTGCATCTACTTTCACCCCGGATCGGGATGATTTTTTTCATTCAGCATCTGCTCTATGCCCTGTCGCTGCTCTGGTTTATCCTAAGCTGTGCCTGGTTTTTCGGAAAACAAAACAGGGTGCTCTACCGACTCTTTCTTGCAGCTACGCTCATTACTCCGGTTTACTGGTATATGTCGGACAGCATTATGAGCGACTCTCTCTATGCCTCGCTGAGTATTCTGTGGTTTACCTCAACGCTTTGGATTGCAAAGGGTAAAAGGATTGGGTTCTTTTCTCTCTTTCAGGCGTTTCTCCTTTTTGCCATGCTGCACACACGCTACATTGCCCTCTTTTACCCGGTTCTTTCGATAACCTTATTTTTATGGGTGCTGAAACTGAGAGCCTGGATTCCTGTGGCAACCACAGTGGCAGCACTTTGGCTCTTTCATGCCCAAACGGTTAATTCCATGACAAAAGAGGCCCGACTGGAACAGTTTTCGACGGGTTTTGCGGGATGGCAACTGGCCAACAATGCCCTTCATATCATTCCGCATGTCAAACCCGAAAAGCAACTCTTTACCAGTAAGAGGCTCAACTTTATTCACGAGGTGGTCTCGAGACAGCGCGACACCATCAGCAGTCTGGCCGATGGGAAAGTGACTTCGGTCTTTATGTGGGATAACCGATTGCCTCTTAAACAGTATATGTTTTATCTGAAGGAGGAGCGGGGCCTCCCCTATCTGATTGCCTGGATTCATGCGGGAAAAGATCTGGGTACATACGCCCGGGGTTTAATCAGCCACTATCCGGTAGAGTATATCCGCTACTATCTGCTTCCAAACACATGGAACGCGCTGTGGGTACAACCCGGTATGGTGAGCAGATTCGAAGATCATCCCAAACTCGACATACTGAACAAGTGGTTCGCCCCAACCATCGAGAAGGGAAGTTACCGGGCCAAGGGTGATTTCTTTGAACGGTTCGCCGGATGGCTCCGTCCCCTTTCGCTGGCCGGATGGGTACTGCTGGCAACATTGCTGGTGCGGAAATGGGTTTTCCGTCGCCGCAGGCCGTTATCCTCCGAAGTGCCGCAAGCGTGGTTTTGGTTCTCACTGGCCTTCACAATGGCCTATGTCGCGGCAGTGATATGGGCCTCCCCTATTGAGGTGCGTTACTTTCTGCCCCTGATTCCGGTAAAAGCACTGTTACTCTATCTGCTTCTTTTACCGGGTGCCTCCGAAGCCGCCAAGGCTCCCAAAACAAAGAAGGCTTCCTAACACCCGCAGCATCAGTCATGCCATTCCTGATTACCCTTCTGTTTAGTCTCTTTGGGTTGTTAAGCGGAGTAGCTCAGCAAGCTAAGCCCGGGCCTTCGGTTCGTACCGAATACACCTCCGATCGGCTCTATCTTTCGGTCTGCTCGGTGCCGGTAGCCGCTCCCCCGGTCATTGTCACCCGGGTTACCGACGATTTGATAAGAGAGTTCACGCACAACCCCAATCAACTGTTTGATTGGGCCTTCAAAGGACTGGGGCTGCAAGGCGAGGGAAAAGATTTGGTTATTCTTACCGTAAACCACTACAACTACAACACCCGTTCGGGTATCTATGAAGGGAATTTCGACTTTACCTTCCCGAGGGTGATTGCCTTCCGTGACATCTCAATAACCGCTCTGATCGGCTCTACATCGGGCCCCGGACAAAACAGCGAAGTAAGCCTCGAATTACAAAGCACCAACATGATAGTACGTAAAGCGGGAGGCATCCTCAGGGTGATTCCGCAACCAAAGGGGTGCCTTATGGTGTTGCAGGTTCACACGCGTTTTTCGTGGTTTATGGATCTGCTGGTTACCCCCCATAAATACAAGACCATCCTCGATTGGCGTATGGCAGCTTTCCTGGAGAATCTGCGGGCCGAAGCCGAAAAAAGGGCTAACACGGCTCCCAAATCATAAACCGAATGCCTACATTTGTAAAGTTGCGTTCGCACAGAGCGCAGATACTGGGCCATTTCATGTTCAAACCGATAGTCTGTTATTGCCTGCTCCCGGCAATCATTGCTTGCTTTCTATTGCCGGAACCCCTTGCCGGACAGTCGGCTCCGCGTTACATCTCCTCGATGGCCGTGGGGCCGGAAGGAACGCTTGTACTGCTTTCGGAAGGCGATTCGCTAGTTAGGATGATTGCACCCGACACGGGAAAAACAGGGTTCTATTGGAGGTTTAATCAACAGCCCGGCGGCCTCTTTGTCCGTTCCGACAGCCTTTGGGTTACTTCGGGAAATGTGAAAGGCAGGCTCAGTTTACTGCTGGCCGGCAACCCCGGGCCCATCTACGAAACTGAAACAGGATACAGTCCCAATTCGCCGATAGTCGACAGTAAGGGGCAATGGGTTTACGTCTGTTGCCGTTTCATCAACCGGGTGGAGCGATTCGATGCGGCTACCGGAAAGGAATCCGGTTCGGTCGAGGTGCTTCGCGAACCGGTGGCAGCTGCCCTGTCTCCAAATGACAGCTGGCTCTTTGTGGCCAACTTCCTGCCCGACGGAAGGGCCGACAGCCAAATCGTTTCGGCACAGGTTTCGGTTATCGATCTGAAGAATTTTCAGAAATGGGGCGACATTTCCCTTCCCAATGGAAGCAATGCGCTTAGGCACATGCAGTTGAGTCCGGACGGGAAGTACCTTTATGTGACCCACAATCTGGGCAGGTTTCAGGTACCCACCTCTCAACTCCATCAAGGCTGGATGAACACCAGTGCGCTCAGTGTGATTGATGTGGAGCAAAAACGCTATGTGGGAACCCTCTTACTTGACGAACCCTCCAGAGGTGCTGCCGGAAGCTGGGGAATCGCGGCCGACTCCGACTGGCTGGTGGTTGCTCACTCAGGGACACACGACATCAGCATTATCGATCACAAGGCAATGATTTCGCGCTTTGAAGCCTACGAATCGAAAGAGAATCTGGCCTACGATCTTCATTTTCTCTACGGTATCAGAAGACGGGTACCCATCTATGGCAACGGACCGAGAGCCATCTGCTTTAACGGAGGTGAGATTCAGACAGTCACTTACTTCTCCGACACCTTGAACCGGATAGATCCAAAGAGTGCCAGAGTACATTATGTAGCCCTGAATCCTGCCCGGAAAGAGAATGCTGTGCAAAAGGGAAGAAGAATCTATAATGATGCCTCCTACTGCTTACAGAACTGGCAATCATGCAACGGATGCCATCCCGGTGAAGGAAGGACCGATGGCATGAACTGGGATTTGATGAACGATGGGATCGGCAATCCTAAAAATTGCAAAAGCCTGCTGTTGTCGCATGTCACGCCGCCCAATATGATTAGCGGCATTCGGGCTAATGCCGAGATGGCAGTGAAGGCAGGCTTTTCTTACATCCAGTTCATGGAGGTTCCCGATTCCATTGCCGGATTTGTCGACGAATACCTGAAAAATTTACAACCCCTTCCAAGCCCCCGGTTGATTAAGGGTAAACTCTCTCCCCTTGCACGCCGCGGACAAACGCTCTTCAACAAACTGGGATGTGCAGAGTGCCATTCCGGGCCCCTCTATACCGACCTTCAGATGCATCGCATCGGGCCCGATCTGGAATTTGAAAAAGGATGGGACACCCCTACCCTGATTGAGGTCTGGCGAACAGCCCCCTATCTGTTCGATGGCCGTGCGGCAACCCTGGAAGAGCTCATCTCGGTGCACCGGCACGGAATTACCGGAAAGTTGAGCCGAAAAGAGACAGAGGCACTCTCTGAATTTGTAAAATCGCTATAAAGTCATGAAGATTAACACAATCCGATATCAGGTTCTCTCTACGCCCCAAGCCCCTTTCCAGGAGATGGTGGCATCGATACTGGCACAAGCCGCCAGGCCGGGAGAGAATCTGATTCCTCTGCGCCTGATTCTTTTCGGCAACCCGACCAACAGTGAGGCCTACAGAAACGAATTTACTTTCATCAAATCGGCCATTTCGGCCCGCTTCGGCACCCGGGTTCCCGCGTTCAGTTATCTGGCTCAACCTCCCGTAGGTGCGGGTATGTTTGCCGAATTACATCTGTTGGAATATCACAACGAGTCACTCGCTTTCCGGAGTTTCGAAAGCATACCCTATGTAACCGTAACCACCCCCTATTGTAAAGAGTTCTTTGCGGGAGGCTTTTTGGCCTCCAATCCTTCACTCCCCCTATCGGAGCAGGCAAAAGAGCTATTCGGGCAGATTTCCCGCTGCATGCAAAACGAACAGATGCCCGTTTCGTCTATTGTACGGCAGTGGAACTACATTGAGGGCATTACAAAAACCGACAGCGAAGGGGAACAACACTATCAGGCATTCAATGATGCCCGTTCGGCCTTTTACAGCACGGCCCAATGGCCCTGCGGATACCCGGCCGCTACAGGCATCGGCACCACATGCGGAGGATTGGTTATAGACCTTGAGGCAGCTCTCTCCTACTCCGACCAAATCGGGATTCAGCCCATCGACAACAAAATGCAGATTTCGGCACACTCCTATTCGCAAAAAGTGTTGCACGGAAAAGCCTATGCGCCGGGGTGTGGTAAGAGCACCCCGAAGTTCGAAAGGGCCAAAGCATGGATAGATGGCAAACAGCGACGGCTCTACATCTCCGGAACAGCTGCCATCCGGGGAGAATTGAGCATGGGTATCGGTAATGTGACCGAACAGACCCGTATCACCCTCGAAAATATGGAATTTCTGGCCAGACAGGGAAATCCGGAAGCTGCCGAAAGTCCTGACCCTCCGTTTACTCTGCTGCGAGTCTATCTGAAAGAAGCCGGGTTCCGGCAAAAGGTCGAAAAGGTTCTGGAGGCTCAATACACCCGAGTCCCGGCCATCTGGATAACTGCCGATGTATGCCGTGACGAGCTCTTGGTTGAGATAGAGGCAATATGCCGTTAATCAGGCGGTTAAACAGGAACTACGAACGTGATACCCTAAATCCGGTCTGAGAGAGCGAGAACTCCACAAACCGGGCCTTTTCGTTGATCCGATTTGCGTTAAGTAATGTGCGAATCCGCAGAGCCGCTTCCGGATCCTTGGCCACAATGAACATATAGCCCCCGCCTCCGGCACCTAAGAGTTTATAGCCCAGGGTATACGGTTCTATCATAGCGCCTATCTGCTCTATAGCGGGAGGTTCGGTTCCGGAATCGAGCAACCGGTTAAAGTGCCGCGACCGACCCACCATTTTCCCCATACTCAGGAAATCGTCTCTTTGAAGTGCCTCGGCAAAGTTGCGGGAGTGCTCCTGCATCTCTCGCAGTAACGACAAGTGGCTGCGACTGTTGAGAAACATTCCCCTTACAATTTCGGCCAGAATCTGTTTTGCCATCCGGGTAATCCCTGTATAATAGAGCAGCATGGAGGCATGTGTGTCCGGGTTAAGAAACATCCTGTCGGGGAGCCAGCGGGTTACAGGCATCTGCACCATTCCCGGCACCGTCTCCAGCCACTTCAACCCGGGAAGAACTCCCCCGTATTGATCCTGCCAGCCCCCGCCTGTAGTGAGAAGTTGCTCGAGCGAAAGGGTTCGCCTGCAGATCTCGCCGGCATCCCACCCAAGAGAGCAGAGGTCGGAAAGGGTTCCCAGTACGGTTGCCGCCAGAATAGAGCTGGTTCCCAAACCGGATCCTTTGGGGACAGCCGAAAGAAGGGTGAGCTCTATGCCTCCCCCGAAAGCGATGAGTTGATCGCGCAACGAAGCAAAATTCCCCGACGAAAAGCGGGGATGAAATCCGGCCAGAGAGAGTGCTGCCTTGGGAATGGAGAAAGGCGATCCGGCCTCTTCAAGACGAGAAAGCTCCTGGTAAGTGGTAATCCGTTCGGACGAACCGAGATCGATAGATCGCAGTACAATATGGGGTTCCTGAACTCTGCGGGCAAAAGCCTGCAAAGGTTGCTGGCCGTTCAGTTCGACTGCCAGATTAATCACGCTTCCCCCCTCCGAAAGACAGAAGGGAGGCGTATCGGTCCAACCTCCGGCCAGATCGAGACGAACCGGACTGCGGCCCCACACAATCTGGTCTTCCTGAATGGCCAGCCTGGGCATCACAGGGTGCGCAGCAGCCATATCGACCACCACCTCCCGTAAACAGTCGAACGCGGCCTGTTCGTGGAGTTCGCCGTTTTTGTGCGTCATAGAGGCCACACTGGCCAGAAACATCCTATGACTCATCTCCTTTAGCGGCTCGTTTGCAAACTCGGGATGCGGAGGAAGAGGCAGATTATACTGTGCAAAATAGCGAGACACCTCAAGCAGATCGACCTGATAAAAGACGCTCTTCTCCTGATTTTTTGCCAACAGGGGAAGATTCTCCAGAAAAAGCGTCTCTCTCTGGGCGTAAACACGCTTCATATTGGCTTTTCTGTTCAGATCGGAAGCCGACATACGGGGAACCGACTGCCAGAGCGCCGCCAGGGTGGCATCGGAGGCAGAGGCAGAGGCAGAACCGCCCCGCTTCGGGGTGTGTGAGAGTTCGGGCAACGCAAAGGCGTACGAGAACTTCGACTGTGCAATCATCCAGGAAAGAAGACGATTGGCCTCCTCTATCGATGCTACCACAGGGAAAAGAGGCACCTGCTGTATATCGGCATTCGGATCTATGCCCGCACCCTCGAACGAAAGCCCGCGAACCGAGAGCCACTCATTGAGCGGGCCTCCCATCCATTGTGCCTCAACTGCCCTTCCCGAAAAGGTATCGAAATAGCCATAAGGTCTGAGAACAAAATTTGCTTCCCCAACGGGTACCACATCAATGCAAACTGTGGCAGGAACATCCAGATCCCAGTCGTTTCGCGGTATTCCGG
>CAYVJA010000073.1:0-6870 GCA_964451605.1 uncultured Bacteroidales bacterium
CCCGTGACTTTGTAGAAACGAATGGAGATCGTCGGCCATGGCCGGATAGGTGTGTTCAGGGAGATGAGGTGATCTGCCATGGTTACGCAAATCGGGCATCCACACTTCGCAGTCGGTTGCCAAACGATTAGCCAGGGTCATCCAGTTATCGCCCGATCCATAGAGGCCATGGAGGAGAACCAGCGGTATTCCTTTGCCAACACGTCGAAAAGCCAGTTGCATCAGGGGAGTATAATTTCGTGCAGATATGCTTGTATGCTCTTTTCGAGCCCCATATAGAGAGCATCGCAAATCAGGGCGTGCCCGATAGAAACCTCATCAATAAAAGGAATTCGTTCAATCAGATAATGCAGATTATCCAGACTCAGGTCGTGTCCGGCGTTCAGACCCAGCCCAAGGCTGTGTGCCACTGCGGCTGCCGAGAGATATGGATTAACCGCAGCCTCGCGATCGACAGGAAATCCTGAAGCGTAGGGTTCTGTATAGAGTTCTACCCTATCGGCTCCCACCCGTGCGGCTCCCTCTACCATAACAGGATCGGGATCGACAAAGAGAGAGGTACGGATTCCTGCATGCTTAAAGGTTGCAACCACCTCAGTGAGGAAAACACGGTTTTTTACGGTATCATACCCGGCATTCGAAGTGATGGCATCATGCGAATCGGGAACCAGGGTGACCTGATCAGGTCTTACCTCCAACACCAGATCGACAAAGGCATGGATGGGATTCCCCTCCATGTTGAATTCGGTGGTAAGCAGGTTGCGCATTTCACGCACATCGCGATACCGGATGTGCCGCTCATCAGGCCTGGGATGAACCGTAATTCCCTGGGCTCCAAACCTTTCACAATCCAAAGCTGCCTTAACTACATCGGGAAGCCTGCCTCCGCGTGCATTACGAAGTGTGGCAATTTTATTGATGTTAACACTTAACTTTGTCATGATTCGGTTTTGATTGAGTTTCGTATGCAAAAGTAAAGCTTTCGGTTGGTTAATTCCCTATTTTTGCAAAAAGAAGAAAGCCATGCTGGCCAAAGATCTGCTATCCGACGAAATCCCCACCCTCAAAACTTCCGATACTGCGCTTGAGGCACTTTGGATTATGGAACAATCTAAGGTCTCTCAACTTCCTATCGTTGAGGAGGGCCGCTTTCTGGGGCTACTCTGCGAAAATGATATCTTCGACCTGAGCGAACCGGGCGAACCCATCGGGAAATTGTCGTTATCGCTCTTCAGCCCGTTTATCGGAGGGCATCAGCATATCTACGAAGCCATCGATATGATGGCGAATATGAAACTCTCTGTTTTGCCAGTGCTCAACGAACAGCAGCTCTACCTGGGCTCAATCGGGCTGACGAAACTGGCCGAATACATGAGACGGCTCGTGGGTATGCAGGCACCCGGAGGTATTCTTGTGCTTGAGGTAAACCCATTCGACTACTCTCTCACCGAAATTGCACGCATTGTCGAGAGTAACGATGCCCGGATTACCAGCATGTACATCACCTCTCCGCCCGATACCCAAAAGCTGGAGATCACGCTCAAAATCAATCGGGAGGATCTTTCGTCGGTAATTCGTACGTTTGTCAGATATGAGTATCTGATTAAAGAGACTCACATCAGCACCGATAAGATGGACGAAATCTACAAGAATCGGTTCGAACAGTTCATGACCTATTTACACATCTGATTATGCATACCGTTGCCCTTTTCAGTAAAGCTTTCTATAAAGGCTATATGGTTTCAGTAGATGAGATCATGGATAAATTAGCCCGGTTCGATACAGATGTTTACATGTATTTGCCTCTTTATCAATACCTCACCGATAACGGACACCCTCCGGTAAGGGTAAAGGGATTTTTTAGCCGTCACAGTGAATTGCCTCCCGAAACCGATTATCTGATTAGCCTGGGAGGCGACGGAACTCTATTGACGGCACTTTCAATTGTGAGAGATTCGGGAATCCCGGTGGCAGGTATCAACTCGGGACGCCTCGGGTTTTTGTCGAGCACTTCTCAGGCGGAGTATGAGGCGCTTCTCGATGGTTTAAAAAACGGAACCGCACCCATCGAAGAACGCTCGCTCATAGAGTGGGTGAATGAGGAGGGGCAGATGGGCCCCGATGGATACAACGTGGCACTCAATGAGATTACTATCCAGAAATTTGGAACCCCTTTGATGACAACCCACGTTTACTACAACAATGAGTTTCTGAACAGCTACTTTTCCGACGGAGTCATCATGGCCACACCTACCGGATCGACAGCCTACTCCCTGAGTACCGGCGGGCCTATCCTGACTCCCGATGCCCAAACTTTTATTATAAGCCCTATCTGTCCGCACAATCTGAATGTTCGTCCGCTTGTCATCCCCGACAATGCCCAATTGATGCTACGCACGGAGTGCCGCAACAAACGGTTTATTATCACCCTCGATTCCTTCTCGCTTATCTGTGACAGTTCACAAACCATACAGGTAAGAAAGGCTCCCTTTTCGTTACGGTTGGTAAAGCCTTCGCAGGGCTATTTTGCCACGTTACGCGACAAATTAATGTGGGGTGCCGACGCGCGGAGAGGATAAGCCTTGATCACAATCAAAAAACAAAGAATATTTATCAGAAAAAAGAGATAGTTGCTTGATTCTTATCGATAGATTTGTGTAGACGAACCTATTGTTCACCAATCATTCAACGAATCATGGCATCTCCTTCGTTTTTGGCATTCGACCTGGGGGCAACCAGTGGTCGTGCCATTCTGGGCACTCTTTCTAACGGAAAACTTACCACTAAAGAGCTGCTTCGGTTTCCCAACCGGATGTTACAGCTTAACGGGCATTATCATTGGAACATCTTTGGCCTCTTTGAGTCGCTTAAAGAGGGATTGAAGGTGTGTGCCTCCGAAAAGTGTGATCTCCGCGCTATCGGTATCGATACCTGGGGCGTCGACTTTGCCTTTGTAGGTGCCGATGGCTCGTTGATGGGCCTTCCCTTTGCCTACCGCGACCCCTATACCGACGGCATGCCGGAGGCCTTCTTCCGCTTGATTCCCCGCAAGGAGGTGTACAGCATGACCGGAATTCAGATTATGAATTTCAACTCTCTGTTTCAACTCTATGCCCAGTCGCAAATAGGATCCTCACAGTTGAAGGCTGCTTCTAAGGTATTGTTTATGCCCGATGCACTCACCTATCTGCTTACCGATAAACAGGTTACCGAATATACCATAGCCTCTACCTCACAGATTCTGAATCCCGTGAGTCGTGTTATGGAGCCCGCCCTCCTGAGTGCGGCCTCTCTTTCGCCCAATCTCTTTAACCCTCTGGTAATGCCGGGGACGGTTGTGGGCCCGCTTACCGATACGCTGGCCGACGAGTCGGGGCTGGGAAAGGTGCCGGTTGTAGCTGTTGCCGGCCACGATACCGCTTCGGCAGTGGCTGCAGTTCCGGCCGAAAATGAAAATTTCGCCTATCTGAGCTCCGGGACCTGGTCGCTGATGGGAATTGAAAGTCGTGAGCCGATTATCAACGAGACCTCGGCAGCGCTCAACTTTACCAACGAAGGGGGCATTGAAGGAACCACCCGCTTCCTGAAGAACATCACAGGGATGTGGTTGCTCGAACAGTGCCGTGTGGTATGGGAGAAAGAGGGCACACTTTGCTCCTATTCGCAACTCACCGAAATGGCCGAGTCGTCGGAACCTTTCCGCTCGCTGGTCGATCCCGACCACGCCGCGTTTGCCAATCCCGCCAATATGGTCGAAGCCATTGCGGGCTATTGCGCTCAAACCGGCCAGCCTGTTCCCGTTACAAGAGGGCAGATTGCCCGTTGTATCTTCGAGAGCCTTGCCCTTAAGTACAGCTCGGTACTCGATAAGCTCAAATCGGTAGCCTCTTTCCGGATCGACAAACTGCACATTATCGGAGGCGGTTCGCAGAACGGGCTCCTCAATCAGTACACTGCCAATGCCATCAATTTGCCGGTGGCAGCCGGCCCCTCCGAGGCCACTGCACTCGGGAATATCCTGGTTCAGGCAAAAGCCATGGGCTTGGTCGATTCGCTCTGGGATCTCCGAAAAATTGTCCGGAACTCTGTTGAGATGAACCACTTTTCACCCCTCGACCCGGCATCGTGGGAGGCACAAAAAGGACGTTTTGCCCAATTGCCGTTGTAAACGAATAACCATCACAAAATCATACATTCCATGACAAAAGAGAGTTACACCGTAAAAGCCTACGAGTTGGCCAAAGAGCGCTATGCACAACTGGGTATCGATGTGGACAAAGCCCTCGAACAATTGCAGAAAATCTCTATTTCTATCCATTGCTGGCAGGCCGACGACGTTTCGGGTTTCGAGAACCCCGATGGCGACCTGACCGGAGGCATTCAGGCCACCGGTAACTACCCCGGAAAGGCACGTACCATGCCCGAGCTTTTTTCGGACATTGAAAAGGCACTTTCACTGATTCCCGGCAAACATCGGTTGAATGTCCATGCCATCTACGGCGATTTTGCAGGCAAGAAGGTCGACAGAGACGAGATTGAACCCAAACATTTTCAGACATGGATTGATTGGGCCCAAAAGAACAGAGTAAAACTCGATTTCAACTGTACCTGCTTTTCGCATCCCAAAAGCGCTGAACTTACGCTTTCGAGCCGTGATAAGGCCATTCGCGACTTCTGGATTGAGCATGTAAAACGCTGTCGCCTTATCAGCGATGAGATGGGGAAACAGTTGGGTTCACCGGCTATGCATAACCTTTGGATCCCCGACGGCACCAAAGATCAGACCGTCGACCGTTACCTCTATCGTCAATTTTTGACCGACTCGCTCGATCAGATATTTGCCACCCCCTATTCGCACATGAAAGACTCTATAGAGTCGAAACTGTTCGGAATCGGTGCTGAGAGCTGCACCATCGGCTCGCACGATTTTTACATGGGATATGGCGTGAAGAACAACAAGATTGTCACCCTCGACACCGGCCACTTCCACCCCACCGAAGTGATTGCCGACAAGATTTCGGCTTTGCTGCTCTTTACCCCCGAAATCATGCTGCATGTGAGCCGCGGTATTCGTTGGGACAGCGACCATGTAACCATTCTGAACGACGAGACCCTCTTCCTGGCTCAGGAAATTGTCAGGGCAAATGCGCTGCCGAGAGTGAACATCGGTCTCGACTACTTTGATGCCTCCATCAATCGGATCGGTGCCTATGTGATTGGAACCCGCTCAACTCAGAAGGCCTTCCTGAATGCACTTCTCGAGCCCATCGCAAAACTGCGTGAATACGAAAAAGAGGGGCGCTATTTCGAACGGCTCGCACTGCTCGAAGAGGCCAAGGCACTTCCGTGGGAGGCTGTTTGGGACTACTTCTGTCTGAAAAACAACGTACCCGTTGCCGAAGCCTACATCGCGGAGATCCAGCGGTACGAAAAACAGGTTCTTTCGGCCCGTTAATGGCCCAAATGGCAGAATAGCTATTTTGGTCTATCTTTGCCCCGTGTATAACGGGACAAAGTGATGGATATATTGTTATCGCCCAACTACTTGATGCTATTTCTGATTATTTCAATCGGACTGATTATCGGCCGATTGAAGATCAGGGGTTTCTCGCTCGATATGTCGGCGGTGATTTTTGTTGCCCTGCTGTTCGGCCATTTGGGGTTTTCTCTCCCCGGCGAGTTTCAACAGATTGGCCTGGTCTTTTTCATCTTTACCATCGGACTTCAGGCCGGTCCCGGATTTTTTGGAGCCTTTAAACGAAATGGCCGGAATCTGGTGGTTCTGGCCGTATCGATTGTTTTCTCCGCAGCATTGGCGGCTCTCGCCATCGGTAAGATGATGGGGCTGGATAATGTGATGACTATGGGCCTTTTCAATGGGGCTCTTACCAGCACACCCGGATTGGCATCGGCCATCGAGATTAGCGGGTCGCCCACCGCATCGATTGGCTATGGCATTGCCTACCCGTTTGGTATTATCATGGTTATCCTCTTCTTTCAAACCATCCCCTCGCTCCTGAAGCTCAATCTCCGCAAGGCCGAACGAGACTATGAAGAGGAGATGCGTGAGACCAATCCGCCTCTGATTCACGGCAATTTTGTGGTGGAAAATCCCAAAATTAACGGGAAAAGTCTCACTGAAATGGCCATCCGGAGTGTTACCGGGTGTGTGGTTTCGCGGGTAAAACACGGTGATATCACCACCACCCCTGCCAAAGGGACCCGGCTCTTTCCGGGCGACATTGTACGATTAGTGGGGACAGCCGAGGATTTACAGCGGGGAGAGTTGCTGATTGGAAGTCCGGTAGATGAAGAGTTGCCTCTGATGAGCGATTACGAGGTGCAATGGCTCCTGGTTACCAACAAGCAGATTGTGAACAAAACCCTCCCCTCACTCGATCTCTTCTCTAATTTTAATGCAACCATCGTACGTATCCGCCGAAGCGGGATTGACATTAAACCCGACAAGAACAGTATGCTCCGTTTTGGCGACCGGTTACTGGTGGCCTCCGATCGAGAGAGTTTTTCGCAATTAACCCGCATAGTGGGTAACGATAACAAACGGCTTTCCGAAACCGACTTTCTCCCCATAACGCTGGGCATCCTGATAGGTGTACTGTTAGGCAAGATTGAAATCCCGTTTTTCGGGCTCTTCTCTTTTAACCTTGGGGTCACCGGAGGGGTTCTGACGGCCGCCATCTTTTTGAGCGGGATTGGCAAAACGGGACCCATTCTTTGGTCAATGTCGAGCTACGCCAATGTGCTGCTTCGTGAACTCGGGCTACTCATGTTTATGGCCGTAGTGGGTACCGAAGCAGGAGCACAATTGAGCGAGGTGCTTCAGGAAGGCGGAGGATGGAGTCTTATGGG
>CAYVJA010000073.1:6880-7765 GCA_964451605.1 uncultured Bacteroidales bacterium
CCTGATTACCGTTACCCCGCTTCTGGTGGGGTTTCTGACGGGAAAATATCTCTTAAAAATGAATGACCTTACCCTGTTAGGCGTTATGGCGGGAGCCATGACCAGCACGCCGGGTCTGGCAGCCATCAACAGCCGTTCGGAGACCAGTATTGCGCAAATTGCGTATGCTGCGGTTTATCCGATTGCGCTGGTGATGATGATTCTGATTTCGAATTTGCTCTATCTGATTTAACCCCTTCGGGATGCCTATTTGACTTCATTCTGCCGAAACCGCAGGAGTAACGGGCAAAAAGCAAAAGCCGGATGGGGCTGTTATCGTGTGGGTAGTACTTTCTGCAGATAACGTTCCAGTTCGCCCGATGCCCCAAGATCAATTGCGGCAACCTTTCCCTCCGGATTGATCAGAATCTCTGTAGGAAGTGCCTGCACGGCATAAAGGGTTGCCACCTGGGGCTGTCCCTCCCGCTCCTCATATAGATTTACCTGCCGCCAGGCCGGTTTATCCGCACGGAGTGCCTCCCGCCAGGCCGAAGTATCCCGGTCGGATGCCAGCCCCACCATCTCGAAAGGCATCTGACGCCAGGTATCGTAAATACGCACCAAACGCCCGTGACCTTCACGGCAGGGTCCGCACCAGGAGGCCCAAAACGACAAAAGCACATACTTGCCCCGGTAATCTGAAAGTCTCCATTCACGCCCCTCCGAATCGGTTAAGACAAAATCGGGAGCAGAAGCGCCTACTTCCAGTACTGAGGCATTTTCCAGAAAATCGGCCATAGCCATACCCCACTTCGACCGCTTTGCCTCTCCGGACAAAAGGTTGTATTGGGTCTTCACCTCTTCGACCGACGACTCCAGCATAAATTGTTCTACGTAGCGTTTGGC
>CAYVJA010000073.1:7775-10043 GCA_964451605.1 uncultured Bacteroidales bacterium
GACAGGGGCGAGGCGGGATTTTCGCGGATAAACTCGCGCGTTTGCTGACTCAATGCCGTAGAGAGCATTTGCCGGAGGAGCAGGATATTGCGTTGCGATGCCGCCAACTTGGCGCTGTCCATCTTATCGGTTTCACGCTGCAGAGCATCCATATGCTTCCAAATGGGAATCAGCCGCTCTTTTAACCGGGTCAGATCCCGGTTATAGGCTCCCCCCGAAACCTTAGCATAAGGAATACTGTCGGAGTGGCCCTCTATCTGAATTTCACCGGCCGAAAGCACCAACTCCAGAGAAGTGTGAGGAACGGGGCTGCTTGCGGGTTGTCCCGATCCGGCATAAAGAAAGGCCGACACCGGCTCCGAAAACGTGCCGGAAATTCGAAAGGAGCCTTCGGCTTCACTTCGGGTGGTTTCAACCCAGGTTTCCCCCTGATAGGTATAGACCAGTTTCAGTACGGTTCCCTCTTTCATTCCCGCAAAGCGGCCCTGGATTGTATAGCGATCAGGTGCCGGAGCAGAAGAGCAAGAGGCTAAAAGAGCATACAGAAGGAGTACTCGCAGGGAAAACAGAAGAAATCTATTCATTTACCAAACATTAATAGCTGACAAAAATGGGGAGAGAGGGATCCTGGTCGGTTTCGGGCAGAAGCACTTTTCCTAGAAGAGCAGCCACTGCCTTTTTCCCCAAGTCTCCTAAATCGACCGAGAACTCATTGACATATAAGTTGATATGATTCTTACAAACCTCATTGTCCATCTCCCGGGCATACTGTTGCACAAAACTACGCGAAGCCTCCCTGTTTTCCAAAGCGAAGGCCACGCTGTTACGCATACAAAGATTGAGCGAGCGCTTCACCTCGGAGGGAAGCGAACGCCGAACCGCAATGGCACCCAGCGGAACCGGAAGAGAGGTGGTCTCTTCCCACAAAAAGCCCAGATCGACTACCTTCTGCAAACCTTTTTTCTGGTAAGTAAACCGGGTTTCATGAATCAGAACACCCGCATCGGCCTCTCCACTGAGAACAACCTCTTCGATGTCGGAAAAGAGGTAAACCGGAAGACGATTGACCTCAGGAAAAAGCACACGCAATAGAAGAGCGGCAGTAGTGTGCTCACCGGGTATGGCAATTACAGCGTGCGAAAGCTCGTCGGGGTAGAGTTTATGCCGACTTACCACAAGAGGGCCGCTCCCATAGCCTAAAGCGCTGCCTGCGGTTAGCAACTGATAGTGACTCCGCAGCTGCGGATAGAGAGCATAACTGATTTTCACAACATCGGGGATGCCACTCAGCGCCAGTTGGTTGAGTTCCTCGATATCGGCAATATGGAGTTGTAACTGATGGGGTGAAACCGGGAAACGCTTATGCACCCATGCATCAAACATAAAAGTGTCGTTTGGACACGAAGAGAAGGCCAGATGCAAATTCATGCGACAATCATCAAGAGAGAAAAGGATGTGAATGGGCCGGAGAGAGCCGCATCAGTGCGCCTCTGAGTGATTCCAGTGCAGTATGAATCTGCCATTGGTCGCGATCTCTCGGTTCAACAAAATTAGAGACAGCACGAAGTGCCATAAAGGGAACTTTCTGCTTTAGGCAGGCAAAAAAAAGTGCAGCTCCCTCCATGCTCTCGATATCGGGCCGGAAGAGTGCCCGACGACGTGCAATGGTATCGGTGCTACCGGAAACTGTCTGAACAGTAATTCCCTTAGTTACAGGCAATTTCAACCGGGCGCCCCATTCGGGAAGAGCGGTAAGACAGGGATTTACCAGATAGCCGTCGGGTTGATAGAGGTCCTCCTCTTTGAACCAGCCCAACTGCCCGGCCGAAAGAAATTCGCCCCGGTTATCTGCGCCCAAATCGGCAAAACAGTCACTTTGCACCAAAACAACCGAACCTATGGGAAGAGCTGGTGAAAAAGAGCCGGCTATACCCACATGAATCACCGCATCTACGGAGTGCCCGGCCAAAGCGGCACCCAAAGCAAATGCTGTAGCGTGAACACCCATCCCTGTAGTAAGATAAGAGAGTGCACAACCCTCTATTGTCAAACCATGGGCTGTTTCTACCTCTCCGCGGGTAGCTGCGGCAATGAGGACGTTTTTCATAGGCCGGCAGCACGTGTTACATCTGCATCACCACCCTGAAGCCAATGGTATCGAAGCGGGAATCGACAGAAGAAAAGCGGGTAAATACCCGGCAGAGATCGGAACGACTATTCCATGCGCCCCCTCTGAGAACGCGGAAAACACCGCTGACAGGGCCCTTC
>CAYVJA010000074.1:0-9762 GCA_964451605.1 uncultured Bacteroidales bacterium
CCCTTCTTTCGGAAGGCCTTCTTTTGGCTGGCCGGGAAGAAGCTGATGAAGACATTTGGCGGTCGCATCATCTTTTTTGGGATAGGGGGAGCCAAACTGGACGGAGAGGTGGAAAAATTCCTGAAAGAGGCCAAATTTCCCTATGCCATTGGTTACGGTCTTACCGAGTGTTCTCCCTTACTCGCAGGTGCCAATCCACAACAGACTAAGCTGGGTTCCACGGGATTTCCTATGCAGGGTGTGACTATTCGTCTCGAAAATCTGGATCCCGAAACCGGTATCGGTGAGATTGTAGCCAAAGGCGAGAACATCATGATGGGTTATTATAAGGATCCTGAGATGACCCGCGAAGTGCTTTCGGAGGAGGGGTGGTTCCGAACCGGCGATTTGGGTTCGTTCGATAAGAAGGGGGTACTGTACATCAAGGGTCGGAGTAAGAATGTGATTCTGGGGGCCAGCGGCGAAAACATCTATCCCGAAGATATTGAGGCCGTGATTAACAACGAGGACTTTGTACTGGAGTCGTTGGTTATCGAGAAGAAAGGCAAGTTAGTGGCCATGGTTCACCTCAATTACGACGATCTGGAGAAACACATTGCACATTTCCGGCAGGATGCCATCTCTCGTAAAAATGAAACCCTTACTTACCTCAACGAAAAGTATGAGGAGACCATGGATCACTTTAAAAAGGCCCAGGAGTCTATCACCGATCGTTATGCCGATTTCCTGGAACAGGTGAGAGTTAAGGCCAATGCCAAGCTGAATCGGTTCTCACAAATTCACTCCATCGAAGCCGTTCGTCAACCCTTCGAAAAAACCGCCACCCAAAAAATAAAACGTTACCTTTACTTTCGGCCCGCCGAAAAAAACCGCAAAAAGGACAATGGTTAATAGCTAATGGTTAGTCATTAATCATCAATCTGTCAGGGTGGGTATTGTTTAATTTTATTGATTAGTTATGGCTAAGAAACGAGGGGAGAAACTTCAACTTTTTGATAGTCTTCTTCTGGATACGCGTTCTGTTTTTGAGAATAATCCTCAGAAGGAGTTCAATCATAAACAGATGTCTGCCCGTCTCTATATAGAGGCTCCATCCGAAAAGCGTATGATGCCTGATGTTTTGCACCAGTTGGCGTCGCAAGGTGTGATCAAGGAGGTGTCGCCCGGAAAATTCAAGTGGTCTATCGGCGGGCCGGTGATTACCGGTAGGGTCGACCTTAGCTTCCAGGGGTACGGATATGTGATTTCGGACGAAAGCAGTGAAGATGTTTTTGTGTCGCAAAAAAAGCTGAATCATGCGCTTAATGGCGATATTGTTAAGGTTCAGTTATTTGCAAAACGTCCGGGGGCCAGACCCGAAGGGGAGGTGATTGAGATTGTACGCAAAGCGCGTGAAACTTTCGTGGGTACAATGGATATCGGAAAGAATTTTGCTTTTCTTATGACCGATGCGCGTCAGATTCCGGTGGATATCTTTCTTCCGCTGAATGCACTTAAGGGGGCAAAGCAGGGTCAAAAGGCCATCGCAAAGATTGTGGAGTGGCCGGACGGCAGTAAAAATCCGGTTGGCGAGATTATTCAGGTTTTAGGCAATCCCGGCGAAAACGAGACCGAGATGCACGCCATTTTGGCTGAGTATGAGTTGCCTTATCATTTTACTCCTGAGGTAGAAAAGGCCGCCGAAAAGATTCCTGAATCGATTCCCGCTTCTGAATATGCCGCCCGCCGTGATTTTCGGGATATTCTCACTTTTACTATCGATCCGGCCGATGCAAAGGATTTTGACGATGCCCTTTCGTACCGAAAACTGGAGAAGGGAAATTGCGAGGTGGGAGTTCACATTGCCGATGTTACTTACTATGTAAAACCGGGATCAGTTTTGGAAGAGGAGGCTTTCAATCGTGCCACTTCGGTTTATCTGGTCGACCGCACGGTACCCATGTTACCGGAAAAGCTTTCGAACAAGGTCTGTTCGTTGCGGCCCAACGAAGAGAAACTCTGTTATTCGGCGGTGTTTACCATGAATGGTGAGGCCGAAATACTTGATGTCTGGTTTGGTCATACCGTTATAAAATCCGATCATCGCTTTGCTTACGAAGAGGCACAGGCTGTCATTGAGGAGGGGGTTTACGGAAAAAATCCGGTAAGTGATGCGGTGCTCAATTTGGATCTTCTTGCCAAAAAGATGCGTGCCGAACGGATGTTGAGAGGTTCTGTGGAGTTCGAACGGAGCGAAGTGAAATTCAGGCTCGACGAAAAAGGAAAGCCTTTGGGCATCTATTTTAAGGAGAATAAAGATTCGAATAAACTGATTGAGGAGTTTATGCTCCTGGCCAACCGGAAAGTGGCGGAGTTCTGTTCGGGGGTATGCCACAACAGCCGGATGAAGAAGAAAGGGAAGGGGAGTGCCATGGTATTCCGGATTCACGATCAACCCAATCAGGAGAAGGTGGAGCATTTTGCTCAGTTTGTTACAAAGTTTGGATACTCACTGCAAACCTCGTCGAACCGAAAACTGATGAGTTCCATGAACAGTCTGCTCGATGCGGTGACAGGAAAGCCGGAAGAAAATCTGATTACTACTTTGGCTCTCCGATCTATGGCCAAGGCGGTCTATTCGCCCGAGAATATCGGCCACTACGGTTTGGGCTTTAAACACTATACCCATTTTACCTCTCCCATTCGCCGCTATCCCGATATGATGGTGCACCGTCTGCTCGACTATTATCTCACCGGGCAGGGAGCACAGCCTTCGTTCGACACCCTTGCCGAACAGGCGAAATATGCCTCTGATATGGAGAAACGGGCCTCGGATGCCGAGCGTTCGTCTATAAAGTACAAACAGGTGGAATTTATGTCCGACAAAATCGGACAAGTTTTCGATGGGGTAATCTCCGGTGTTACGGAGTGGGGCATCTATGTAGAGCTGGAAGAGAACAAATGCGAGGGGATGGTTCACATTCGAGAGTTGCAGGGCGACTTTTATGAGTTTGATGAAGACCACTTCTGCATTAGAGGTCGTCGTACCGGTAAAGTTTTTCAGTTGGGCGACAAGATTCAGATAGAGGTTTGGCGGGCCAACCTGGTAAAGAAACAGCTTGATTTCAGGCTGCCCGGTGTCGAAGAGGAGTCAGAAACACCCATGCAGCGGAGTAACGGCCAACGTAATACATCGGGTCGTTCCTCGGGGAGGCAATCTTCAGGTGGCCGCTCTTCAGAGAATCGCGGAGGGAACCGGTCGAAGAACCGCAATCGATAATCTTTAGAACCTGTTTACAGCGTAAACTGACTACTACATGCTTTTGAGCGGGAGGATTATCCTCCCGCTTTTTTTACCCGGTAGCCCAGATCACTGAGAATCTGTACTATTTTGTCGCGAAAATCGCCCTGAATGAGAATTTCTCCCTCCTTCACCGAACCCCCTACGCCACACTTGGTTTTCAGAAGTTTTGCCAGGGTTTCCAGATCGGAGGGTTGTCCTATAAATCCGGTAACCAGCGAAACGGCTTTCCCTGCACGGTTCTTTTTGTCGAGTATAACCCTCAGATCCTGCTTGTGAGGGGGCAGTGTTTCGGTATACGACACCTCCTCCTGTTGATACGAAAAATCGGGATTGGTAGAGTACACAATATTGACTCGCTCCTTGAAAGGCTTTTTTGCCATGGCTTATCGTTTTTGCAAAGGTAAATTATTGTGTTTTTCCCACAAAATGGGCTTTCCTGTGCATCTTTAGGGCTCGGATTGTTTGGAGGTCTCTGCAGAATCGTCTAGATTTGATACACGCATAATCTCAGTAAACCGATTACTTGTATGAAGAAAAATTTCTATGTATTAGCCATTGCCCTGATGGGCGTTGGTTCTTTGGCTCAGGCACAGAGCATGCGCCCGGAGCAGACCGAATACTGGCACAATCAGCCTCCCGTAGTAACCCCCGGCGATTTTGTAAAACCCCCTTCCGATGCCATTGTCCTCTTCGACGGAACGGATCTTTCGAAGTGGGCAGCCGATGGCGACAATGGACCTGCCACCTGGGAAGTGAAAGATGGCGCCATGACCATTACGAAAGGTGGTATTCATACCAAGGAGTACTTTG
Organism: uncultured Bacteroidales bacterium; assembly: GCA_964451605.1. Taxonomy (GTDB): domain Bacteria; phylum Bacteroidota; class Bacteroidia; order Bacteroidales; family UBA4181; genus JAQVSH01. The sequence continues at coordinate 4,094 of CAYVJA010000074.1, forward strand.
GTGATTGTCAGCTGCATATTGAATTTCGTTCGCCTGCAGTGGTAAGAGGAACCAGCCAAAACAGAGGCAACAGCGGCATCTTTTTACAGTCGACCTACGAAGTTCAGGTGCTTGATTGCTATGACAATCTCACCTACTCGAACGGCGGCACCGGTAGCATCTACAAACAGAATCCTGCCCTGGTGAATGCCTGCAGGAAACCCGGCGAATGGCAGACCTATGACATTGTGTGGACCGCTCCCCGTTTCGGAACCGGCGGCGCTCTGGAGAGCCCGGCTGCCATCACGGTATTCCTGAATGGGGTACTGGTTCAAAACCATTTTATTTTGAAAGGCGACACCCCTTACACCGGTTTCCCCTCCTACAAACCCCACGGACGACTCCCCATTTCGTTGCAGGATCACGGCAGCCCCGTAAGCTACAGGAATATTTGGATAAGAAACCTTTAGGAATGGTTAATGGTCAATGGTGAATGGTCTGTTGCGCTGCGCGCAACAGACCATTCACCATTTGTTTCGAAGCGCATCAGCGCTTCGCAGCATTGAATTGTCTTTCGGTAAATTGCAGGAAGACGGGCCAGTTGGGGCCGGTGGTGTGGCCGCCGCTGTGTTGGCGGTAGGCGACTTCGCCTTCAATGAGTGCGGTCTCTACGGGGGGGAATTGGTCGGTGCCCAGATCTTTTTTGCCGAGAAGGCGATAAACGGGGCCGGCTGCGGCAGCGGCCATGAACATGCCTTTGGGATCGGCCCATCCGTCGCCTTTGTCGCTTCCGCTGCTAATGAAGATGGGGCGGGGGGCGCACATGGCAATGATTTGGTGGGCATCAACCGGTAAATCGGTCCATTGGAGGGGCCCGGCATATTTTAGGAAGTTGCCTGCCATCCAATGGTATTCGTTAGAGGCGGCCACATTTTCTATGATTTCGCCATAATCGCGACGGTACAGAGAGGCACCGCCTGCTCCCGACGAACTGACAAAACCAATGGCAATGCGGGGCTCGTAGGCCATAGCCACGAGTGTGGCTTTTCCGTAGCGGGAGTGTCCCTCTAAGGCAATTCTTTTGGTATCGACTGACGGGTCTGTTTCAAAATAGTCTATGGCTCTTGAAGCACCCCAACCCCACGCACGAAGCGAACCCCAATCGTCGGGTTTCCGGAAATTGCCTTTGTTTACCAACCCTATAATTCCGTCGCGCAAGCCCGATCCCTGGTCGGCCTGGATGCTGTTGGGAAAGAGGATAGCATAACCCCATCCCTTTTCGAGCACTTGCTGTTGCCAGCTTTTTTCGCCTGTTGCACCCATTCCCGGAAACATACCGTTACGCATTCCCGGGAAGATAAAACCAAACTCCATGATAACAGGAACCGGCCCGGTTGCGGCGGCAGGCGTTGTAAGCGTGAGTTGGATCTTTACCGAAATGGCGGGGTAGGCACTGTTGTCGACAACTCCTTCTAACTCTTTGGTAATTACTTCTATACCATTCTCTACCCCTTTAGTTGTATTCTTTACAACCCATTCTACCTTTGGGGTTTTGGCAGGCATTCGGCCATAGACCTCCCGATCGAAGAGTTCGGCAATTTCAGGGCGTCTCTTTTTCCACCAAACCTTTTCGGAGGTAACCTTTTTTCCGTTGTTCAGGGTTAACGGATCGGGAAGTTGCGGAAAGGGGTTGGCTTTCGATTCGTCATAGTTGGCATAGTTGGGGGCGTTGGGATTGCTTCCGTTTTTGCCGGGACGTAGTGAGGTTATCTGCAGTTGCTGCTGCATATTTTGGTAATCCTCCTGTAAGAGTCGGTTCAGACTGTCGCGAGAGGCTTGCGAACCCATAGAAAACTGGGCATTCACGGAAGAGAGCAAACCTGTTGTCATGCATAACGCAAGCAACCAGGCAAAAACGGGCATTGTTTTCATAATTCCGGTTTTTCTCCGTAGGCGAGGTCGCCTGCATCGCCCAGACCCGGTACGATGTAGGATTTCACGGTTAATTCATCGTCGAGGGCACCTACCCATATGCTGACATTTTCGGAGGGTATCCGTTTGCGCAGGTAGTTGAGCCCTTCGCGGCTGGCAACCACCGAAACCAGGTGTACATGCAGGGGATCGCCTCGTTGGATAATGGCTCTGAATGCAGCCACCATACTCTGGCCGGAGGCAAGCATGGCATCGGACAGAATCACCACCTTTTTGTGTACGTCGGGGCAGGTGAAATCCTGTACATGAATCTGAAGCGATCTGTCTTTTTCGTAATGGCGGAAGGTAGAGATAAAGCCGTTATCGGCTTTGTCGAACACTTGTAACATTCCCTGGTGAACCGGAAGTCCGGCTCGCAAAATGCTCATGAGTACCGGCTGCTCTGCAATCACCGATTCCACTGCAATACCCAGCGGCGTCTGAATTTCGCGGTTTTCACAGGCCAGCGTCTTGCTGATCTCATAGGCTATTACAACTCCCATTCTTTCGAGGTTTAACCGGAAACGTTGACGGTTGCCCTGAATGGAACTATCCCTTGACTCGGCCAGATAGGTGTTGAACACCGAGTTTGTTTGGTTCAGAATGGTAATAGCCATACGAAAACAGAATTAGTAAAGAAGTCACTCTATTTGAGACAACAAGATAAAGAGTTTCCTCTTGTTATCCAAACTGACTATTTTACGGCACCTCCGTTCACAATCTTCGCTTCGGGAACCACAAATACCAGTTTGCCATCGTGATCTTCGGCCAGTAGAATCATACCCTGCGATTCGATATTCTTTATTTTTCGGGGTGCCAGGTTTACCAATACGGATACCTGCTTCCCTGGCAGCTCTTCGGGCTGAAAGTATTCGGCTATTCCCGAAACAATAGTTCGGATATCGATCCCTGTATCTACCTTCATCTGAATGAGTTTAGTGCTCTTGGGAACCTTTACCGCCTCAAGTATGGTGCCTGTACGGATGTCCATGCGTGAAAAGTCGTCGAAACTGATCTCCGGTTTTTGGGGAGCGGCTTTGTACCCCTTCTTCTCGTTTTCCCTTTTTGTGGCCGCCAGCTTTTCGAGTTGCGCCTCAATTTGTGCATCCTCAATCTTTTCGAAAAGGAGTTCGGCCGGGTTAAGCAGAGTTCCTTCGGCAAGAAGCGGTTGGCCGGTGGCCAGTTCCCATAATGGAATATCCAGGTTCAACATCCCGGCCAGTTTTTTGGCAGTGAAGGGCATGAAGGGTTCCGACAACACCATCATATGAGCAGCAATTTGCAGGGAGAGGTTCAGGATGGTGGCCACTCTCTGCGGGTCGGTCTTGATCAATTTCCAGGGTTCGTTGTCGGCCAGATATTTATTGCCCAGGCGAGCCACATTCATGGCCTCTTTCAGGGCCTCACGAAAGCGATATTGCTCGATAGAGGTTTCAATCCGGGTTTTGAGCTGAGCCAGCTCTGCGTAGACAGCCTGGTCTTGTTCGGTGAGTGGGCCGGCTGCAGGTATCTTTCCGTCGAAATATTTGTGGGTGAGTACAACTGCGCGATTCACAAAATTGCCATAAACGGCCACCAGCTCGTTGTTATTTCTATCCTGATAATCTTTCCAGGTAAAGTTGTTGTCTTTGGTCTCGGGGGCATTGGCGGTAAGCACATAACGCAGCACATCCTCCTTGCCGGGCAGCTCTTGCAGATACTCGTGCAGCCATACGGCCCAGTTGCGCGAAGTGGAGATTTTGTCGTTTTCCAGATTGAGGAACTCGTTGGCAGGGACATTTTCGGGCAGAATGTAACTTCCTTCGGCCTTCAGAATAGAGGGGAAGATGATACAATGGAACACGATATTGTCTTTCCCGATAAAATGAACCAGTTTGGTCTCTTTATCTTTCCAGTAGGTTTTCCATGTTTCGGGCAACAACTCTTTGGTATTCGAAATGTAACCGATGGGCGCGTCGAACCATACGTAGAGCACCTTGCCTTCGGCTCCCTCTACCGGAACCGGAACGCCCCAATCCAGATCGCGGGTCACCGCACGAGGCTGAAGCCCCAGGTCGAGCCACGATTTGCATTGTCCGTAAACATTGGTTTTCCACTCCTGATGGTTCTCAAGAATCCACTCTCTCAGGAAGGGTTCGTAATCCTGCAGCGGGAGGTACCAGTGACGGGTCTCTCTGAGAACGGGCGCTGCCCCGCTGAGTGTGGAGCGGGGATTAATCAGATCAGTGGCATTAAGGGAGGTCCCGCACTTTTCGCACTGGTCGCCATAGGCATTTTCGTTGCCGCAGTGGGGACAGGTTCCGGTAATATAGCGGTCGGCAAGGAACTGCTTTGCCGTTTCGTCGTAGTATTGTTCGGTACACTTTTCTTCGAAAAGCCCTTTTTCGTAAAGGGTTCTAAAGATTTCCGAAGCGGTTTCGTGATGTATCTTCGAAGAGGTCCGTGAGTAGATGTCGAACGAAATGCCCAACCCTGCAAATGAATCCTTGATAATTTGATGGTACTTGTCGACGATATCCTGTGGGCTGACTCCCTCTTGTCGTGCTTTGATGGTGATGGGTACGCCGTGTTCGTCGCTGCCTCCGATAAAAATTACATCATGTTGGCGTAATCTAAGATATCGGGCATAGATATCGGCGGGTACGTATACACCGGCAAGGTGGCCAATATGAACCGGACCATTGGCATAGGGGAGAGCTGAGGTAATGAGATAGCGTTTCGGGGATTCCATTTCGGGGTAAGTTTTGCTCGCAAAACAGCGAAAGAAAGAGGCACAAAGATAACACTTTGCATGGTTTTTTCTTTTGCCGGGCCCCTTTTGCCGCGGGGTTCATTGTTTTTTTGCAGCCGCACCGTATCTTCGTAGAAAAGATGGTATGATTACGCCAACCCCCTTACTTCGTGGAAACAAAGTGGGCATTGTGGCTCCCGCGGGCGCCTTTGCCCCTGACAGAATTACTCACGCGCTGGAGTGGTTGCAGCAGGAGGGATGGGAGCCTGTGTTGGGGAGATCGCTCTACCGGACCGAGGGTATTTATGCGGGTAGCGATGCCGAAAGGGCTGCCGACCTGGCGGAGATGCTTACGGATAGCTCTATAGACGCAATCTTTTGCGCCAGAGGGGGATATGGTTCGGTTAGACTATTGCCTTATTTGGAAAAAGTCACCCCTTCTCATCCCAAATGGCTTGTGGGATATAGTGATATCACTGTTTTACATCGATTCATCGCGGAGTCGTGGCAATGGGAGACAATCCATGGTTCGTTGCTTGTCAATCTTCGAACCCCTCATCCTGACTCCGACCGCTCTTTTTCGGCGTTGTGTAATCTGTTACGGACCGGAGATAATCGCATCACTTTTCCGGCACTGCCCATTGATAGCCCGTCGGGAATGGAGGGAGAACTCGTGGGAGGAAACCTCTCCGTGCTTTATTCGTTGCGGGGCACCCGATATGATTTACAACCATTGAAGGGCAAGATTTTATTTCTGGAAGATATCGGGGAGTATAGTTACCATCTGGACAGAATGCTCCAAAACTTTTTGCTGGGAGGCCTTTTTCAAGGAGTTGCCGGAATTCTGACAGGCAATTTCTCGGAGATGAAAGAGGGAAATACTCCCTATGGCAAATCTGTTACGCAAATTATGCAAGAGACCTTTGCGAAGCTGGATTGCCCGGTGATTTATGGCTTTCCCGGCGGGCATGAGTCGCTGAATATGCCA
>CAYVJA010000075.1:0-4968 GCA_964451605.1 uncultured Bacteroidales bacterium
CAACAACAAGAGTAGTGAAGAAAACAGAAAATACCACAAGCCCTGTTTGATGAGTATCCTTCTCATAATGGCAGAGATAAAGAGGAGATATCATGTCAGGAAGTTTACTTTCGGTTGTTACGAAGCATTACGTCGTCGGAGTTGAAGGAGAAGCCTAATCGTTTTCCGGTCTGTATTTTTGAGTTTTCGATTTTTTGCCAGATTTGCGCTACGTTGGTAATCTTCATGGCATCGTAGGGGGGAGCAAGAAGGTCGAAATCTATTGCATATTGGATGGCCTGCATCACGATGGCTTCGAGGGCATCCCGGTCTGTCTCTTTCGATCCGAATTGATTGACCCAAAACTGGGTTTGTCGTTTCCCTTCTACAAAAAAGAGGTTGTCTTTGTTGATGAAAATTCTGCCAATCAGGTAACCCGGATCCTCCTCCTGGTGATAGAGAAATGAGTCGGACAGGAAGTTGTAGATATTGATCATCCCGCAATAGCAGCTTTTGGGATCGCGTTGCGCGAGGGGCATCTTCCATACGATATGGTCGCGATCGAACTGAAAGATGTGGGGCAACATGGTGAAGATGAGAACATCTTCGCCGATTTGAAGTTGCAGGTCGAAATCGCTATACGACTTGAATTCCACTTTATTCCGCCCATCAGAGTTTCCAACCGACGCCTGCAGCAGAGTAACCATTTCAGGAAGAAGGGTATGAAGCAGCCGGAAAGCATTGGCGGTATGGGCAAACGCACGTTGCTTGACCGCTGTTTTCTCTTGCAGCAACCGGGTAATTGATGTGATCTTCTCCTCTTCCATACTTGCAGTAAGGGCTGAATATCGGTTTAATAGGCGCGGGCAAAGAGTACCCGGCGGGGTGAGGGTTTGCCGGTAAGAATGCATTTCCCCGGTTCATCGGGCGAATCGAATGGGATACAACGTATGGTGGCTTTCGTCTCCTCCTTGATTCGGGCCTCCGTTTCGGCTGTGCCGTCCCAGTGGGCGGCAATGAAACCGGGCTTTTCGTCAAGAAGTTTTTTGAACTCCTCATAATCGTCGCAACTAACAGTGTTGGCGTTGCGGAAGTCTAACGCTTTATTGAATATGGATTGCTGGATTTCGTCCATCAACGCTTCCACTCTCTCCACAGCCTGATTCAACGGACAAATCTCCTTTTGGAGGGTGTCTCGACGTGCAATCTCCACCGTACCGTTTTCCAGGTCGCGGGGGCCAATGGCAATCCGAACCGGAATGCCTTTCAGCTCATGTTCGGCAAATTTGAATCCGGGTTTCAGTGTGTCGCGGTCGTCGAATTGCACAGTCAGACCCTTTGCCTCCAGCGCTTTTTTAAGGGGAAGAATGGTTTCGCTTAGCGCTTGCAACTGTTCGGCTTTTTGGTAGATGGGTACAATAACAACGTGGATGGGTGCCAGTTTCGGGGGCAGAACCAGTCCGTTATCGTCCGAGTGGGCCATAATCAGGGCACCCATTAAACGGGTGGATACTCCCCAGGAGGTGGCCCATACATAGTCGAGCACCCCTTCACGCGAAGTGAATTTTACATCGAACGCCTTTGCAAAGTTTTGACCCAGGAAGTGGGAGGTGCCCGATTGCAAGGCTTTCCCATCCTGCATCAACGCCTCGATAGAGTAGGTGTCGACGGCCCCGGCAAATCGTTCGTTTTCACTTTTCCAACCCTTAATCACAGGCAACGCCATAAAGGATTCGGCAAAGTCGGCATACACGTTAATCATCTGCATCGCTTCGGCTTTGGCCTCCTCCTCGGTTGCATGTGCCGTATGCCCCTCCTGCCACAGGAACTCTGCAGTACGCAGGAAGAGCCGGGTGCGCATCTCCCAGCGTACCACGTTGGCCCACTGGTTAATCAGAAGAGGAAGGTCGCGATACGACTGAATCCACCCCTTGTAGGTGTTCCAGATAATGGTTTCGGAGGTGGGCCTGACAACATACTCCTCTTCGAGTCGGGCATCTTCATCTACCACAACGCCTTTTCCTTCGGGATCATTTTTTAACCGATAATGGGTAACCACCGCACACTCTTTGGCAAAACCGTCTACATGGCTGGCTTCCTTGCTGAAAAAAGATTTGGGAATAAAAAGAGGAAAATAGGCATTGCTGTGACCTGTCTCCTTGAACTTTTTGTCGAGAACTGCCTGCATCTTTTCCCAAATGGCATATCCATAGGGTTTTATAACCATACAGCCCCTTACGGCCGAATTCTCGGCGAGCCCTGCTTTAATTACAATATCGTTGTACCACTGCGAGTAGTTGACCTTGCGTTCGGTGATATCCTTGGCCATTATTTTTGGTATGCTTTTTGATTTATTCTTTACAAAGGATAGTCAAAATCTTTTTTTCGTCCGATTTTGATTATCATTGCAAAAGTAACTAAATCCACTGAATTCAACAGAAGGAGGCATCATGAAACTTCAATTAATCATCCCGGTATTCGCGGTTATCCTCTTTGGCGGATGTTCGTCGGCCTATTTGTCTTCCTCGATGAATACCGATGACGCATACTACACACCGCGACTTGAAGCTGCCTCGCAGGAATCGCGTCAGGCTCAGCCTGCACCGGTTGTGCGTGAGACAGTTGTGAATGCACCCTCTTCCAATCGCTACGCTATTCCGGAAGTCAATACCCGTTCGGCCCAGGTTGCCGATCTTTCGGGTTTGAGCGATTATGAAAGATACAAGCTTGCTCAGGAGAATGGTGAATTGGCAGAGACGTCGGTGCCCACTTATTCTGACGAGGAGACAGATTACTATACCGAAGAAGAGTCCCGGGAGGGAACTACCGTGGTGAACAATTACTATGTCACCCCCTCTTCCTATATCTATCGTTTTAATAATCGTTACTTCACCTCTTTCTATGATCCCTTCTACTGGGATCCCTGGTGGGATTATACTCCCTGGTACGGTGGCTATTATAACACCTTCGGAATTGGCTGGAATTCCCATTACGGCTGGAATATCGGCTTCGGTATGGGCTACGGTTGGGGTGGATATGGATGGTCGCCCTATTATATGTACGATCCGTGGTATTATGCTTCGCCTTATTACTACTCTTCGCCTTCCCATCACTGGAACCACTATGTGAAGGCCGATTACCGGCCCACCTCCCGCTATGCGGGGACCACTGCCCGTGGTTCGCGGAATGGAACGGCAATGCTTTACAACGGAGGCACCGGACTGCTTAACAATGGAGGCTCCACCACATTACGCAGTGTTTCCGGTGGCACATCCCGCAGGAGTAACGACGCTTCGTATGTTTCTTCCGGTTCATCCTCGTCGGGCAGCAGTACTGTAACCTCCTCCGGTGGTCGGGTTGTTTCGGGCGGATCGTCCATCGGCGAGTCTACCCGCGAAGGCAATGCCACCTACACACGACCTGCTCGTACAGCAACTCTTTCGGGAAGCTCTCCGGCCGACCGGGTAGTCAGTTCGCGAAACGAGACTGCTGTTCGTTCGTCGTCGCCTGTTTCCTCCGGAAGCAGCACCTCATCGCGTACTACCGGAACCGTTCGCAGCACAACCGGAGCCTCGGCCTCTTCTTCAGGCTACACACCCAGCTATACGCGTCCCAGAACATCGCCGGTACGGACAACGGTTAACTCCTCATCGGTACGTTCGGGAAGTGCCACCTCCACTTCCACTTCCTCCTCTTCGTCCACTACAAGAAATGTTTACAGGTCGTCTTCCTCTTCCGGATCGTCCTCATCGGTATCCTCCGGTTCGTCGGGTTCGTTCCGTTCGAGCAGCAGTAGCGGCGCAGTCAGTTCTCCGTCACGTTCTACCGGTTCTTCTTCCGGATCTTCGTCAGGCCGTTCTACTTCGCCCATCAGGCGATAGTGCAAACGGAATCTGTTTTTGTCGGGCCAATTATCTTTTTTTAGCATGGTTTCTTGTGGCTCCATGCCGATAATGTCTATAAAACATACTGAACATGAATAAGTCCGTTTCCCTGTTTGTAGCCCTGTTGGCTTCGGCCCAGCTCCTTCAAGCCCAGATTCCTGCCGATGCCTTTACCCTTTCTCACCACTATCCTTCGGGAACTGCCCGTTTTTCGGCAATGAGTGGTTCAATGGGTGCCATTGGAGGCGATCCTTCGTCCATGTTTACCAACCCTGCCGGTTTGGGTATCTATCGGGGGTCGGAGTTTACTATCACTCCCGGTTTGCAGCTGAACCACACCAAAACCTCGTTTGGCAGGGGCAGTACCGATAACAGAGCCTCTTTTCTGCTGGGCAATCTGGCGTATGTGGCTACACTCTCCGATGTCGGGAGCGGCGCCTCCTTAAAGAGCCTTACCTTTGGCTTTGGCTACAATACCGTTTCGGAATTTGGCAGCAACATCATGTTCCGCGCCACCGGTATGCAGTCGTCGCTGTTGGATATGTGGGCCGGCATAGTTAGCAACTGGTCGAAGGATCCGAACAGTGATGATTACAACCCCTATTATAACCCTTCAATTACTGATCCTCCTTACTATACGCCCGATGAGTTGCTTAATCAGGATGTTAATGCCTATCTGGCCTATAACCAGGGGTTGATAGGGCTCGATGCTGAAGATCCTCCTATTTTTAATCGTGCAGGGGGGGGGTATTACAGTGTTACGGAATTCTCGGGTTACGGGCAGAATCTGATCCGGAAAATGGAGCAGCGGGGCAGGGTAGGCGAGTGGTCTTTCTCGATGGGGGGCAATGTGGAAGATCGGTTCTATTTTGGGTTAACGCTGGGTGTGCAGGATATTGAGTATAAAGAGTGGATGGTACATCGCGAAACGGGCGGCCCCGGTTCGGAGCTCGACTATTTCGACTATATGCAGGACTTTAAGATGAGCGGCTATGGGGTTAATCTCAAGTTGGGCGCCATTTACCGTCCCACTGATATGATCCGGGTGGGTTTGGCCTACCATACCCCAACCTGGATGAATCTGTCGCAGGAGTACCAGCCGGGC
>CAYVJA010000075.1:5030-9696 GCA_964451605.1 uncultured Bacteroidales bacterium
ACGGCGGTTCAGTTTGGCCCTTTCGGAATGTTGAATATCGATTACGAGCGGATTGATTATGCCAATATGAAGCTCAAACCTGACCGGGGAAGCAACCTGGACGATGAAGCCTATTTCGATGCCGTGAACAGTGATATCGACGATGCCTATCGCGCTGTGAATAATTTGCGGGTAGGGGCTGAGGTGAAGACTGGACTTATCTCCTGGCGGGGTGGATATGGTATCTATGGAAATCCCTACAGGGCCTCGACGGTGAATCGCGATGCCTCCTACTTTACCCTTTCGGGTGGTGTCGGGTTCCGTCTGAATAATTTCTATGCCGATTTAGGCTATACACATGTGGTCCGGAAGGAGTCGTTGTCGCTGTATGATGCTCCTACCATCTATACCGATGGCTCGGCCGATTACGATCCGGTGGTTTCGAAATGGGATACTTCTAACGGACGTCTGCTTTTAACATTGGGTTTCCGGTTGTAATTTCGATTTGCGGATGGAGTCCCGGGACTTTCCGATTCTTTAATCTGTTGTTAGTGTGAAAATTGTTATTGCGGGTTCCGGCGAGACAGGTACACATCTTACCAAACTTTTTAGTGCCGAAAATCACGAAATTGTTGTCATCGATGCTTCGGAAGAGAGCCTCAACTCCCTGAGTCAGATGCTCGATATTCTTACCGTTACAGGTTTGCCCACTTCGCTTATGGCATTAGAGGCTGCCAGTGCCGGGAAGTCCGATTTGTTTATTGCTGTAACGCCGTCGCAGGACTCTAATATTGTGGCTTGTACTCTTGCCAATAGGTTGGGAGCAAAGATTACGGTTGCCAGAATCGACAATTTCGAATATTTGCAGAAGGAGCATAAGGAGTTCTTCTCTGAGTTGGGTATCGACTTTATGATCTATCCAGAGAAGAGTGCTGCAAAGGAGATTGTGTCGCTTATCAATCAGTCTGATCTCTCTGATCTGGTCGATTTCTCCGGTGGAAAGCTCTCCTTGCTGGTGATGCGTGTTGAAGCCCAATCGCCTGTGGCAGGCAGAACGCTTTCTGAGTTATTTGCCGAAAAGAAGCAATCTCTATACCGGGTTGTGGCGATTTCGCGCGATGGTCAGACGCTGATTCCGCATGGTAACGATGTACTTCGGCCTGACGATACTGCTTTTATTGTGAGCAATCATGCCGGTATGCGCCTCTTCTCTGAGATAACGGGTAAATCGGGTCGTCCGTCGCGAAAGGTGATGATTCTGGGAGGCAGTCGAATAGGACGCTTTGTGGCCAAGGATCTGGAGAAACAGTTTCATGTGAAATTGATTGAATCGGATCGCGATAAGGCCTATCGGTTGTCGGGTATGCTCTCCAATTCGATGATTATTCATGGAGACGGAACACGCATAGAGCTCTTATTGGAAGAGGGGCTGAAGAATACCGATGCGTTTGTGGCAGTGACAGGAAATTCGGAGACCAACATTCTTACTTGTATGTTAGCCAAGCAAGAGGGGGTTAAGCGGGTGATAGCCGAGATTGAAAATCTCGATTATCTTCCTTTGGCTCAGAAGATGGGAATTGACTCTATTATCAATAAGAAGCTGATTTCTGCCTCTAATATCTTCCAATTCACCCTTGCCGATAAAATTTCGCTGGTAAAAACATTGTCTGTGGCAACCGGAGCCGAGGTGATTGAATATGTGGCGCAGAAAGATTCTTTGATAACAAGGAAGCCGCTTTCGGAGATAACCTTTCCCGAAGAGGCTATCATCGGGGGTGTGGTACGGGGTGAATCGAGTTTTATTGCCGATGGCAACACGCAGGTGAAGCCTCTCGATCATGTGGTGGTTTTTACCTTGCCCAAGGCGGTTAACGAGGTAAGTAAGTTGTTTTCCTAAACCAATTTTGACTAGAAAATAAAAGAGGGTGCGCCGATGGCGCACCCTCTTTCGTTACGTATTAGCGGGATTATCCGCAGCAGCAGCAACTCTTCTCCAGACCAAATCTTTTCTTCAAACCTTTCAGTTCTTTCGAAAGTTCTTCGGGGAGATGTTTTCCAAAAGTTGCGTAGTGCTCTTCGATCAGATCAATCTCAGCTTTCCACTCATCGGCGCAGACGCCAAGGGCCTTTTCCATTTGCTCTGTTGTAATGTTAAGTCCTTCGGTGTTGATACCATCGGCAGCAGGAACCTTTCCGATCGGGGTCTCTTTAACCTTACCTTCGCCGTTGCAACGGTCGAATATGTAAGCCAGCACGCGGCTGTTTTCGCCGTAACCGGGCCACAGGAATTTGCCCTGGTCTTTCCGGAACCAGTTAACAAAGAAAATCTTAGGCAGATTCTCGGGAACAGGAGCATTTTTTCCGATGTTCACCCAGTGTTGGAAATAGTCGCCCATATGGTATCCGCAGAAGGGAAGCATAGCAAAGGGATCGCGACGTACACCGGCTTTCAGACCAATGGCAGCAGCGGTAACCTCCGAGCCTACAATCGAACCCATGAAAACACCGTGGTTCCAGCTGTTAGCCTCATGAACCAGGGGCACCGTAGAGGGACGACGACCGCCGAAAAGGATAGCCGAGATAGGTACACCGGCAGGATTTTCCCAATCTTTGTCGATGGCGGGGCACTGCGATGCGGGAGCCGTGAAACGGGCATTGGGATGTGCAACGGGTTCGTCCGAAGCGGGATCATATACCTTGTTTTTCCAGGTAATAGTACCTGCGGGGCACTCGGTTCCGATACCTTCCCACCAGATGTCGCCATCAGGGGTAAGACCCACGTTGGTGAAGATGGTGTTGGAGCGAGCCGACAACATAGCATTCGGGTTGGTGTCCATCGAGGTGAAAGGAGCTACGCCAAAGAAACCGGCTTCGGGATTGATGGCATAAAGACGGCCATCGGCACCAAACTTCATCCAGGCAATATCATCACCTACAGTCTCCACTTTCCATCCGGGAATGGTGGGGATAAGCATGGCCAGATTGGTCTTTCCGCAGGCACTCGGGAAAGCGGCAGCCACGTATTTCTTTTCGCCCTTGGGATTGGTAAGCCCGAGAATAAGCATATGTTCAGCAAGCCAACCCTCTTCTTTTGCCATAGATGAGGCAATACGAAGGGCAAGACATTTTTTGCCAAGGAGAGCGTTTCCTCCGTAACCCGAACCGAACGACCAGATTTCGCGGGTTTCGGGGAAGTGTGAGATATATTTCTCTTCGATGGGAGCGCAAGGCCATTTTACATCTTTCTGACCGGGTTGCAGGGGAGCGCCAACCGAGTGAATACAGGGTACAAATTCGCCCTTCTCGCCGAGAATATCGAGTACGGCCTGGCCCATGCGGGTCATAAGACGCATATTAACCACAACATATTCGGAATCGGTAATTTCTACACCGATTTGAGCAATCTTCGAACCGAGAGGACCCATGCTGAAAGGGATTACGTACATAGTACGGCCTTTCATACAACCTTTGAATTTGGCCAGCAGGATCGATTTCATCTCGGCAGGATCCATCCAGTTATTCGACGGACCGGCAGCTTCTTTGGTTTTGGAGCAAATAAAAGTTCTGTTCTCAACCCGGGCAACGTCGCTGGGGTCTGATTGGAAATAGTAACTGCCGGGGCGTTTCTCCTCGTTCAGTTTTACAGCAGCACCACTGGCAACCATCTTATCGAGAAGCTGTTGATTCTCCTCTTCAGATCCGTTGCACCAGTAAACTTTGTCGGGTTGGCAGATTGCTGCCCATTCGTCTACCCACTGGAGTAATTTGTTGTTGTTTGTCATATATAGTTGGGATTAAAAATGAATTAACGAATAATCCGGATTGGCTTTTAAAAGGCCCTTCTTTCACGTTTGCAAATATAGAGAATAAGCAGCAGAAATCGAGGGCTGAAAAGGATTATTCGTTCCTTTCTTCATCACTTTCTGTAAGCTGAGAAAGGGTGAGATCCTCCTGTTTGTCGAAAGAAACTCTCCTATAGTTGCAATCTGTTACCAGACAGTGGTGACAGTGCTGCTCGAAACAGGGATCGGAGTGAACCGAAATAGAAACATTCCCCTCATTTACTGCATTCAGGGTTTCGCTTAGCTGCTCGCAAGCCTTATGGCTTTGGGCCACTGTATAGTACCAGGGTAAGGTCAGATCGCAGTCGACGTGTAGATGGCTGCCATATTTCACCACTTTTGTGTTGTGAATATCAATCCAGTCGGGTTCGCGTTTTCCCGAGAGCGCATCGGCCATCTTGTGCAGAATTTCGGTATCGGCCTCATCCAGCAGATTGGCCACCGTTTTTCTTAGTATAGAATAACCGGTAATCAGAATGACTCCGCCAAAGATTGCTGCCAGGAGACCGTCGATCCAGCTTAGTTTTGTGAAATATAGTAGAAAAAGGCCCACAATCAGACCGATGGTGGAGTAGGTGTCGGAGTGAAGGTGTTTCCCGCCGGCAATCAACGCCATAGATTGATAGCGCTTTCCCACCCGGATACTGTACGAACCCATCAGCCAGTTAATCAGACCGGCTGCAGCCACAATGGCAATTCCCACATCGAGGTCGGCGATGCCTGTCGGATGAAATAAGCTGCGTATACCCTCTGATATCATCAGGATACCTGCCCCTCCAATCAGGAGGCCCTCGATAGAAGCCGAAATCAGTTCGGCCTTCCCGTGGCCAAAAGGGTGCGACTTA
>CAYVJA010000076.1:0-9585 GCA_964451605.1 uncultured Bacteroidales bacterium
ACAGGTATTAACCATAAAAATTTAATAATCGTTGTTCTCATAGTTTGCTTTATCTAAATTATGAAGTTAATAAATATTGTTCTCAAAAAACAAAAGTAAGGATGCAAAGCTAAATCCAACGGGCAAATTGTAAAAACATTCGGACAAAAGGTAAAACATCCGGACAAAAGATAAAAAAATAATTTATTATATTATTTTTTTGTAATTTTGCCTTGGGCTATTAGATAGTATCAATATGTTCAAACTATTTCTCTTATTAAGTCCTCTCTATACCACCCTGTTTTGGGCGGTGGTGCTTAATATTGTGGAAAGGCGAGGAAACGAGCCGAAATGGTTCCTAGGTAAGTTTATGATCGTGTCGCTCATCATCTTCATATCTCACACATTGTACTATCTGCCCTTGCCTGAATTATATATCTATGCCGACTCTCTCTACTACCTTGCCCATTTACTGACCTTTCCTCTCTATTATATCTACGTACGGTTGCTGGCAATTGATCCCAGATTTTCGTTGAGGCAACACTACAAATTCCTGATACTACCGGTTGTTATTTTTCTACTCTATGGCATCGGGACACTTTTCATGTCGAAAGCGGATTACATCGGTTTCTTGTATCCTACTCTATCGGAACCCCCTGTCACCGGAATTTTCCTATACCAGAAAATTATGAGACATCTCGTCAATGTGGTATTTGTCACGCAAGGTATGGCATACATGTCGCTGTCGATCATAGCGGTAAGACGTAATAGCGAAAAGGTTGCCAATTTTTATTCCAACTCTGAATATTCGTTGCGTAAAGTGCAGTGGTTGAACGTTACTTTGCTGGTTACGATCTTCACCTGTATCGTTATGGAGATAATCAGCAAGGAGAATTTTGCCGGGAACAGTTCTTTTCTGATCGCGCCGTCGGTGATTTTGACAGGCATGCTGTTCTGGATCGGCTTGCTCGGAAACAGCCAGCGGCAAGTATTGCTTACCTGTGGAAAGGATGATGAGATGGACGAAGAGCCTCCGGCCAAAGGAATTACGGCACAGCAGCGTTCATTACAAATGAAGATAGAAACTCTTTTCACGGATAAGCAGATTTATCTGAATGAAAATCTTACCATTTGGGATTTAGTGCGGGAAATAGGTACAAACCGCACCTATATTTCACGGGTGATCAACAACGATATCGGCGTTAACTTCTCGCAATTCGTCAACGGCCACCGTCTTGCACACGCTCGTCGTCTTACCGCCGAACAGCCCGGTTTATCGAAAGAAGAGGTTGCGCTACAGAGCGGCTTTGGTAGTGCAAAGTCAATGAGACGGGCAGAGAAAAGAGAATGATCTACTTTATTGATATTACTTTTTCCGATTCATCCGATGGAAAAAGGGGTTCGTCTGTTTCTCTTCAGCCAGCGTGGAAGAGGGTCCGTGGCCGTAAAGGATGATCGTCTCATCCGGAAGCGGGTAGATCTTTTTTTGGAGATGGGCCAGCACCTCGCCATAACTGTTATTGACAAAGCCCAGGCTGCCTTTCACCAGCGCATCACCCGCGAACAGGTAAGGACCGCCCGGCACAAACAGGCAGACAGAACCATCGGTATGCCCCGGAATATGGATGACTCTCAGGCAGATTCCACCAAAAGAGAGTTGGGTGCTGTCGTCGTAATGATGATCTACTTGAAACTCTTCAACTGTCTCAAACTCATACATCGGTGCCAACGTCCGGGATAGCTGGAGTTCTTTTTCTTCAGCAGAGTGCATCCAACATTCACAACCATATTCTTGAATCAGGAATGGTACTCCGGCAACATGGTCAAAATGGCCATGCGTAAGCAATAGTCTCTTCGGATAGAGATTGTTCCGGGAGAGGAATCCGGTAAGCAATTCCTGCTCGTAGGGTGTAGAGCAGCCCGGGTCAACCAGCAAACACTCTCCTGCCCGGTTCCACAGCAGATAGCTGTTCTCTTTCTTGTTGTTGAAAACAAAGGAGTGGACAAATAATTCCATCGACATGATCATTTTAACGGGTAACCAATTGGAATGATAGCGCCGATTTCTTGTCCGGCAGAGAGTCCGGTAATCTGTGCTAACTCCTCACCGGCGATGAGCGGGCCGGTCATGTAACATGCACCCAATCCCAGGCTCTCGGCAGCCAGCAGAATAAGCATGGCTACACACGAAATCGACTTCACGGCATTGTCGCGCTCCCAACATTGCAGGGAGGGTGTCAGCCTGTCGTGCAAGAGAGATCGCATTACGGGTGCGACCCGGAATATGGGGAGCAATAAAGCGGAGACATCTGCGAACTGCGTGAAGTTTGAGACATAACGCCTGAACATCGACGCCATCTCCGGCTCCATGTCGGCCGCCATTTGTTCGGTTTGCCGTCGGATCGCCTCCACCATCTCCCGGCACACATCTCTATCTCTGATAACCAATATTTTCCAGTTCTTCCTGCCTGAAGCAAACGGTGACGTAGCGGCGGTCTCCAATATTTGCGCGATCATCTCTTCGGGTACCGGCTCGGGGCTGAATTTCCGGTGGCTTCTTCTACTTTGGCATAAGGCATGAAATGTTTCGTAACTGTTTCTCATTTTAATTTATATTATTTATCACTATTTTGTCCGTTCCATCCGCCGGAAGATCAAGACCGATAGCACCGCACCCTGGATGCACAGTGCCGCGAACTGCGACCACACATCGGCAAGCGAGAACCCTTTCAACGCTACCAGCCGCGAAGCATCGAGCATGAAATAGAGCGGGTTGACGAACCGCGTCGCCCTGGCCCAGCCAGGCATAGCATTCAGAAAGGAGAACATGCTGCTCATCAGGATAATCGTCAGGAGCACGAAGACCAGCAAGTATATCGCCTGCACCTGGTTCTTGGATATCGATGCAATACCAATACCAATCATGAGCATTGGCCACAGGAACGCTAATGCCAACAGCCAGAAAACATACCACCGTCCCGCCAAGGCAAAGCCAAAAAAAGAGTGGCATAGAAGTAGGCCGACACCCAGGACAAACAGGCCGGCCACCGCGAATACAACCATCTTCGAGACGATATAAACGGTAAGAGAAAGCGGCGTTGCCTGTAACTGCTCCCATATACCCGACTCTTTTTCGCTCACTATGTCGAGGGTGACAAGGCAGGCACCGATAAGTGTGACCAGCAAAACCAGCAATGAGACAATAAACCACATCCGCCCGTCGAGGGAGGGGTTGAAGAGCAGGTTTTGGTGTAGCTGAGAGGGGATCTCCCCCTCGGAGAGATCATATTGCAGCATTTGCTCCAGGAAGGCAAAGTGGCTTTGGGCGTTCAGCGTGTGCGTACCTTCAAGAGCGATACTCAGTGGTGCTGCCTCTACTTCTCCGGCGTCACGCTCCATCTTTTCGGGGAGTATCATCACCATATCACTTTTGTTCTCTTTGACCCGATCGAGCGCCTCTTCCACCCTCTCCATTTCCGTCACCTTCACGAAATAGGGAGAAGCTTTCACTCGATAGGTCATGATACGGCTGGCAGCACTATTGTCGCAATCAACAACGGAGAGGCTGATCTTCACCCGCTTCTCTATCGAAAACGGAATAATACCCATGATGAGCAATGGACTGGCACCAATGATCACCAGCAACGAAACATTGCGTTTCAGTTGCCTGATCTCTTTTTTTATGGCGGCAAACAATATATTCATCTGTATCCTCCCGACCGCTTCACCAGTCCTTTACGGGAGGCCAGCAAAAGCAGCACCAATTGAGATAGGAGTAATGCGAACGGCAGCGCATTGCCTTGCAACCCTACACCTTTAAAAACAATATTTCTATATGCTTCGATGAACGACGTGCCGGGTAGTATCCATGCGACCCACCGGAAAAGAGCGGGCATCGACATGAGCGGGAAAATGAAGCCCGACATGAAGACGTTCGGAATGAAAAGGAACAACCAGCAGATGATAGCCACTTCAAGCTGCCGATCCACCAGTGAAGCGATCAACAGGCCGAAGGCCATCGAGTTGACTGCGAACAGCAGGTTGAGCGCCAAGAAAAGTATCGGGTTGCCTGCTATATGGATATGAAAAATAAAATAACTGACACCCCACACCGAGAAGATGTGGAAAATCGTAATGGCGAGGTAAGGCAGCGATTTCCCCAACACGATATCGAAAGTTGAAAAGGGCGTCATCGCCAACATCTTGTCAGTCCCCCGCTCTTTTTCCCCGACAAAGCTGATGCTAAGCATGATAGAAGAAATAAGAATAAAAATAATCATCATCAACCCGGGAACCGACGCCGTCTCTTTCCGCAATCCGGGATTGTAGAGGAAGCGCGCTACCGGCTGCTTTTGCAGCGGCCTCATTTCAGGGAGCTCCTCCTGTACGAAAGCCGTTATTATCTTACGGGCGATACTCGTAGCCGCCAGCGCCAGCTTGGGATCGGAAGCATCAATAAAAAGAGATATATCGGGATATTGTCCGGTTGCTAATTGGCGGGTGAAGCCGCCGGGGGCGACGATCACCATCCGGATATCATTCCTCCCAAAGGCAGCGGCTATTTCGCCGGAATGGTGAAGCCGTTTCACTATATGAAAGCTGCTCGACGCCTCTATCTGGGCGAATAGCCGTTCTACGGCCGGCTCGTGCCGTTCGTTGATGACGGCGATATGGAGCTCTTTGATTTCGAAGGATAAAACAACACCGAAAACGAGGAGAATCAGCGCGGGTAAGAGGAAAAGAATCGCTACACTCAACTTATCACGCCAGATAAGAAGCGCTTCCTTTCGTACAATGGCCACTATATTTTTCCCCCTTTTCATGCTTCGTGATGAATAAAATAGTGTGTCAGCCCGTCGGCGCCTCCGGCGGATTTTACTGTTTCCGTCTTTCCGCATACCCTCACCTTTCCCTCCTCCAAGATGATGAGGCGGGTGCAGTAGAACGCTTCGTCAAGGTAATGGGTACTTACCATCACGGTCGTGCCTGTTCCGGCTTCCAGAGAGATGCGGTTCCATAGCTCGCGACGGCTGATGGCGTCGAGGCCGCTGGTCGGTTCGTCGAGGAAAACCACTTCGGGACGGTGCAACATCGCCGTTGAGAAAGCCAACATCTGTCGCCAGCCCGAGGGTAAGGTGGCTATCCGTTTATCGGCATAGCGTCCAATACGGAGATCGTGCATCAACTCGTTCATCCGGTTACGGGTTTCGCGGCGGCTCATCCCGTAAACGGCCGCATAGAATTCGATGTTCTCACGTACGGTCAGATCTTCAAACAGCGTCGATTGCTGCCCCATATAACCTATTTTTCGTCTGATCTTCGCTCCTTGCCGGACGATATCAAACCCTACCACTTCACCCCTTCCGGAAGTGGGCTTTACCAGCCCGCAAAGCATCCGTATCAATGTCGACTTGCCTGCGCCATTGGCACCCAGCAAGCCGATGATCTCACCCCGACCAGCCTCAATCGAGACATTATCGACAGCCCTGAGTGTGCCGAAATCGCGCGTCAGCCTATCGGTACGAATATTTAGCATGAGATGCTCCCTCCTCCATTCGTGGCCAGACAATCGATAAAGACATCTTCCATGTCGGCCGGGAGCTGTGCTATCTCCACTTTTTCGAATCCTTTTCCGGCAGCGAATACCCCTATCGTCTCAAGCAAAATATTTTCGTCAACGGTGATATAAACATGCTCGCCACGGATGTAACAGTTGATGACGCCCGGCAGCTCTTTCATCGAGTGAAACAATGGCTGTACGGGATACCCACCGAGGGTAAACAGCTGCCGGGGGTATGAAGCCACTATCTTATCAGGAGGACCGAGCTTCAGTTGTCGCCCTTCATGGATGAACAAAACACGGTCGGCAATAGCCGCCTCTTCGAGATAATGCGTACTGACAAGAATGGTCATCCCACTTTTCTGGAGCGATCTAAGCTCTTCCCATAACAGGTGGCGCGAAAAGGGATCAATCCCGGTGGTCGGTTCATCGAGCAGGAGCAGGTGCGGGTCATGCGCCAGGGCACAGCATACTCCCAATTTCTGCTTCATCCCGCCCGACAGGTATTTGGCCTGCTTGCGTGAAGAGGCCTCCAGATGGCGCCACAGGCCGGAAGAACGCTGATGTGCTTCGTATGGATTACAACCATAAGCCGACGCAAAAAAGGAGAGGTTCTCTGCAACGGTCAGCTCGCCATAGAGGGAAAACCGTCCCGGCACATAGCCGATGATCTCCCTCACCTGCCGTTTATTTTCCCGTACATTTACCCCGCGGATTTGGAGAAGACCTTCATATTCATCGTCAAGCGTGGCGATGATATTGAAGAGGGTCGACTTCCCCGCACCGTTAGCGCCTACCAGGCACAGGATCTCACCCTTTTCGACGGAAAAGTTCAAGTCGCACAGAACCTGCCGGCTGCGGAAATGTTTCGATATGTGTCGCGCCTCAATCATTCCTCAGGGGATAAATTCAGGAGATAAATCTCGGCCGGCATCCCCGGCTTAATCGTACCATCATTTGTCACGTTGATCTTCACATGATAGAACAATAGAGCCCGGTTTTGCCGGGTCTGCACCTGGCCTGGTGTAAATTCCGGTTTTTCGGCGATATGGCAGATCTTCCCGACATGATATTTCATTTTCCCGTAGGGATGGTCTATGGCCACTTTCACTTCGCCTCCGATTGAGAGTTGTGGAAGCAGCTCTCCCGGGAACCAACTATGGAGGGTCATTTCACCAGTGTCAATCAGTTTATAGAGTGGATGCCCGGAAGCGGTAAATCCGTGCCTCTTGGCAAATTGCAACGCCACTCTTCCCTTCTCGGGATTCACGATAGCGCACTCTTGGATGCGGTGCGTAGTGATATCGCGTTGCATTTCGAGTGCTTCTATCTGGGCGAGGATGGCAGCCGTTTCACGGTGCAGTGACGACAATGCGGCAGCAATCTGCCGGTCTACAAGCGCCAGCTCATCCTCAATCTGGTCCAGTTTTTTTCGGTCGGCAGCACCCGATTGCACCAATCTATCAACCCTCAGGTACTCTTTTTCAGCGACATTCTTTTTCTCTTTCAACGTCCCGATCTGTAGTCCCACATCCGGTAACGAGGCACGGAGATTCACAATTTGATTGTCGAGGTGGATCTTCTGCAGTGACAGTTCCGCGGTATCGATCTGACCGACCGGTTGCCCTTTCGTGAGCGCATCGCCCTCTTCTATGTCGAGCCAGAGGATTTTACCACTTCCGGCAGCGGAAACGATCCATTCACGTGCCTCGAAATGCCCATAAGCTGCCGGTCGATCTGCCTCCGAGCAACTCGACAAAATGATTATAAATGCGGCAAGCAGGTTCTGGAGTGCGTTTTTTCTCATTTTTCAGAATAATTTGAGTGGTTAACAAGCATACGGTTCCGTTTTATTGTCTCTTTCGTCTTGTGGATGGCATAGAGCTGGAGTTTGATCTTCGCCGCGGTTTCTTCGCCGAGGGCAGCAAGATAGTCCGACAAAGAGACTTCTCCCTCCCTCAGCAAGATCTCCATCTGTTGCCTGATTTGCCCCTTCTTTTCAAGGAGAATAATCTGTCGATTTTCAAGGGTCTCATACCGGTATATTTCTCCCGAATGTGCCGCTTTGATTATATCGCGCTTTTTTTGGAGGTTGTTGCGGTATATGCGTAACCGGTCCGATTCGATTTGCAGGATTTTTTCTTCGCGAGCATGATCGCGCCATACGGTGATAGGCACTTGTAGCAGCAGTCCTACACCGCCAAACCAATCGAAACGGTTTTCAAAAAAGTTCAGTCCGGGCTTGCCATAGCCCACCGAGCCGAAAAGACGGACTTTGGGCAGCGCTGCCGTACGAGAGAGATCACGTGTCAGTTCAATTTTCGCCTCTTGCAGATCGAGTTGAAGAAAAGCCGGATCGGTAAATTCTTCTCCTTGATCATCACAGACAGGGTCGACCAACCGGTCATCGGCGCCAATTTCCTGCCCCAGCAATTCCGAAAGTATCCGGCGGTATCTATGCTCTTCGGCTCTCAACTCTTCGATGCGGGTCTCCACATCAATCAATGCCATTTCGGCTTGGAGCAAATCTTTTTTAAGGAATTTTCCTTCTCCGACAAGCGACTGTACGTCGTTCCATGCCAGAGAAACGATCTCCCGTTGTGTTTCGAGCGCTTGCAATCCCTTATGGACAAGTATGATTCCGAAGAAAACCTCATCGACAAGATTGTCGATTTGCAGTAATGACTCTTCCGCCTTTTGCTCTTCTATATCTCTGTCCAATCTGATTTCTTCCTTCTTCAACCGGTACTCTCCTCCATCATATATCCGTTGGGAGAGGAACAGTCCGGCTTTGAGCCTTTCATGCGGAGCGGGAGAGACATCAAATGCATATTCGAAGGCAGCAGTGGGATCGGGTACTTCCGAGAGGTAAGCCCCGTAAGCGAAGGCCGACACATCCGGGGTGATCATTTTTTTCAGGAGCTGCTGTCGGAAGGCAGCCGATTGGGAGATCTGTTCTCTCTGCATTTCAGCCGAGAACACAGAGCGGGCCATCGCCCGACATCCCTCCAGCGTGAAGTCGCCCTGCGCATTTGCCGGGAAGAAGGTCAACGACAGGAGGAGAGCAATGACGGCCAGTTGCAAATATTTTGTGTTTCGTATTATACCAGTGAAAGGCATAGCGGGGAGGGATTTAATTGGAAATTTTGTGCATCGTTAATGTAGTCTCGTTACCGAAAACAGAGGTGCGCAGTATTAGCATGTCTTCTTTTCGGCTGATAATGGTAAAGAGATATCTCTCCCCGCTGGCGGGATCCGTAAGTGTGAGCTTGAACCCCTTCACTGAGAAATGCTCGGGACGACCGGTTATCAACAGCTCCCGGCTACTATCGTAAAGCTCGAACGATTTGTCCTCCTTAATATGGATGTAAGACTGGAAGTAACTGTCGTCAATGCGCGGCTCCGCTTTCTCAAGCACCCATTTCCCCAGATAAACCGGTTCTTCTTCGTCTCGGTCACAGGAAAACAAAAAGAGCAGGCATAGAAGTGCCACTATGGAGAATGATACCGTGAGTGTGGAAAATTTCATCTTTCTTTACCAATTTACAAACGAATGAGAGGTTACTCTTTTCAAAACATACATTTGAGATTAAAACCTCTCCTGTTTTATAAGAACGAAAGTAAGGTTTCGTGACAAAACCGAACGGGCAAATCGTAAAAAGTCTCGGACAAAAGGTAAAAGCACACGCAGGGTATGCAATTTCAAGTCATAAAATAGCAAAATCCAGGATATTCATAGCTTGAATCTTTATATCGTTAGCGATGTAAATATAATGAATATCAGTGAATTGCACAAGCATTTTTGAAACTTATTTATAACTTTTTCCCGCTAAATTCTTTAGGAATAACTGCGGATAATCATTTTTTCTGATGATGGTGTATGGAACTCGCATCAATCATGTATCGCTGTGACAATGATTAAAATGCTCGTTTCAGTGATGCAAATATATGCTTTTTCAGCCAATAAAAAAAGTAAAAAGTCAGGCCGGAATCAGCCGGAGCAGGGTGATCTCGCTCTGGGTGCCGAAGCGGATGGGGGAGAAGAA
>CAYVJA010000077.1:0-9353 GCA_964451605.1 uncultured Bacteroidales bacterium
GCTGGGTTCAGAACGTCGTGAGACAGTTCGGTCCCTATCTGTTGTGGGCGTAGGATATTTGAGAGGGTCTAACCTTAGTACGAGAGGACCGGGTTGGACGAACCTCTGGTGTACCAGTTGTTCCGCCAGGAGCACTGCTGGGTAGCCACGTTCGGTTAGGATAAGCGCTGAAAGCATCTAAGCGCGAAGCCAACCTCAAGATGAGATATCCCTTAAGGGTCGTAGTAGACGACTACGTTGATAGGTTGCAGGTATAAAGGCAGTGATGTCAAAGCCGAGCAATACTAATTACCCGTGACTTTCCGGTGAAAGGGTTTTGAGATTTTTTCAGTGTGTCAATTTATACGGTGGTGTTTATATCGTGGAACAGTAAACATTGCAAGGTTAGTCAAGATTAGGTGTCTATAGCGTAGGGGTTCCACCTCTTCCCATTCCGAACAGAGAAGTTAAGCCCTACAGCGCCGATGGTACTGTGCAAACGGGAGAGTAGGTCGACGCCAACTTCAGGAGGGTTCTCGCAAGAGAGCCCTCCTTTTTTTATGCCCTACGGCCTCAAAAAAAGAGAGGGCTCTCTTGCAGTGCTCTAATGCTCTAATGCTCTAATGCTCTAATGCTCTAATGCTCTAGTGCTCTAGTGCTCTAATGCTCTAGTGCTGCGCTTTGCGCGGGTGGAACAGTGTAGCAGTGATGAATGGGTGGTTCGGGAACAAAAATAGTGTTTTATAGCATATTTCAAAGAGGTTGTGGTTTGAGGGAATGGGTATCTTTATAGTGCTCTAGTGCTCTAGTGCTCTAGTGCTCTAGAGCACTATTATTATTGTTGAGAATGAATATATTACATTGTTTTTTTGCGGCAGCGCTCTGTTTGGGGCTTGCCGGGATTGCTTTTGGTGATTCGGCTTCGGGGTCGGGGTCCGGGTCGGCTTTGGTGTCGGATTCGTTGTGGAATTATTCGGCGGGGCTGCCCGCTACGGATGCGCTGGGCAGGAGGCTGCCGGGTAATGAGGAGGTGGGCTATGTCAGGCGGGATCGGTTTGTGGGTCTCTTTTACTGGACGTGGCATTCTAACTTTGCGCATATGCCGGCTCGTAATGTTACGGAGGTGTTGGCCAGTCATCCGGATGCCGATGGAAATACGAATCATAGTGCGTGGGCTGCGGAGGGAACGCCCTATTTTTGGAGCGAACCGCTGTTTGGCTATTATCGGAATACCGACCGTTGGGTTTTGCGCAGGCATGCTGAGATGTTGGCCGATGCAGGGGTCGATGTGATTGTGTTTGATTGTACCAATGGTGCTTTTACCTGGAAGGAGTCGTACATGGCGTTGTGCCAGGAGTTTATGAATGCCCGAAGGGATGGGGTGAATACACCGAAAATTGC
The DNA here is from genome assembly GCA_964451605.1 of uncultured Bacteroidales bacterium. Lineage (GTDB taxonomy): Bacteria > Bacteroidota > Bacteroidia > Bacteroidales > UBA4181 > JAQVSH01. The sequence continues at coordinate 1,381 of CAYVJA010000077.1, forward strand.
CTTTATGCTGGCGTTCGGACCCACACCGGGAAGCAGGGAGGCTATTCTGGAGATTTATCGCGATCTTTATAAACCACAGTTGTATAAGGAGTTGTGGTTCTATTGGAAAGGGAAGCCACTGATTATGGCCTACCCGGAGATGGTCGATCCTGCGCTTGCTGCAGAGTATGCGGAGGTGCGCAACTTCTTTACTTTCAGGCCGGGTCAGCCGCTCTATAATCAGGGTTCGCAAAGGCCCGACCATTGGGGGTGGCTGGCTGTCTACCCGCAAGCCGGATTCGGGAAGGATGCGAAGGGGCAGTTTGAGCAGAGTACAGTGGGGGTGGCCCAGAATTGGAGTAAGGAGCGCGGGCTTACGGCTATGAATGCGCCGGGCACGTTTGGGCGGAGTTATACCGATGCGGGCGGGCAGCGCGAAACGCCCAATGCAGAGGCTTGGGGTTTCAATTTCCAGGAGCAGTGGGAGAGGGCGCTGAAGCTCGATCCTGAGTTTCTCTTTATTACCGGTTGGAATGAGTGGATTGCGGGCCGGCACAATTTGTGGCAGGAGCAGGTGAACGCTTTCCCGGATGAGTTCAGCCCGGAGAAGAGCCGGGATATTGAGCCGATGAAGGGCGGTTTTGGCGATGCCTACTACTACCAGATGGTGGCCAATATTCGCAGGTTTAAGGGGGTTCCCGCGCAGGAGAAGGCGTCGCCCGAAAGATCGATCCGAATCGATGGAAAGTTCGGTGCTTGGGCAGGTGTGGAGCCCCGTTTTCGCGCGCATCGGGGAAGTACGTTGGTTCGCGACAGTAAGGGGTGGGGCACTCTCCACTACCGCGACAGTACAGGACGAAACGATCTGGTGCTGGCCCGGGTGGCGCGGGATAGTCGATTTGTCTACTTTTATATTGAGGCTGCGGCGCCGCTTACCTCCCCTCTGGAGAGGGGCTGGATGCGTCTGCTGGTTGATACCGACCGGAACAAAGCTACCGGCTGGGAGGGGTATGATCTGATTGTGAATCGGGAGTTGCCCGGACGGAAAGCCTTGGTGGAGAAAAATCTGGGGGGATGGAATTGGCATCCGCTTTCATCGGCCGACTTTGCCGTGCACGGCGCCTCTCTGGAGTTGGCGCTTCCGCGGATCTTGTTTGGAGAGAGAGGGCCGCTGAGGTTCGAATTCAAATGGAGCGATAATATGCAGGAGGAGGGAAACCTTACCGATTTTTACCTCCACGGCGATGTGGCGCCTGCCGGCAGGTTCAACTTTCTCTTTTCGGAATAACACCAATGCATCAGGCCGGATGCCCGTCACGGGATGTAAACGTGAACTGGGTGTCCGGCCTGACTGATTGCTCTGTGGCGGTTAACGCGTATTATGCCTAAAGCGGGTAGTGTGCGTGAAGCGGGAGTTATGGTGTTACGGTTTTTGCGGGTGTAGCGGGAATGCGGATAACGGATAACGAGTAGGGGGGAAGCGGGAAGTTGAATGCCTCCGAAACGGTAAGAGTCGATTGTACGGGTTTGGCCTCTTTGCTGTCGGGGCGGCCCTGCAGCTGGAAGAGAGTGGCCTGGCGTTCGGTGAGCCCGAAGGAGCTGAAATCGATGGCCGATTCAACGGCAACGGGGAGCATGTTTACCAGCTTTAGGATGAGATCGCCGCTTTGGCTATCCTTTACTATCGAGGTGGCTACGCGGCTGGTAACTTCCATCCGGTTGTCGGAGAGGCTCACTTTGGAGGAGTAGTACTGTTGTCCGGCATTTTGCCCGAAGAGTTGTTGTACCCAATAACCCACAGTGGGAAGAACCTCTGTGTTGTTAAAATAGATCAGGTCGGGGTTCCAGTTGGTATGGCCCTGTTTTGCCAGCAGCGGGGCATAGGAGGCCATCGATACAATGTCGCCGTTTCGTTCTATTGCAGTGAGGTAGATGGCTTCCGAAAGGGCGGTTTCCAGGTTGTTGGGCCGGCCCGGCAGGTGGGCGGCATATTCGCCCAGGTAGACTTTCGACTGTGAACGGTCGTATTTGTCGTAGTAATCCTGGTTGTAGATAAACCAACCGGGCGTTTGGTAGTAGTGTTCGTCGACCATCTCTACCCTCAGCTTCCGGGCTATCTCCCATCCCTCACGGTAGTCGGTTCCTTCGAAAAAGGGTCCAACAGTGCCGATTACGGTAATTTCGGGATATTTTTCTTTTACCGCCTTGAAAATCATGGCAAACCGCTCTTCGAATACGTCCGAGATCAGGTCTTCGTTCCCCACCCCTATGTACTTCAGGTTAAAGGGTTCGGGATGGCCTGCTTCGGCCCGTTTTTTGCCCCATGGGCTCTTTTTGTCGCCATTGGCATATTCAATCAGATCGAGCACCTCCTGTACGTAGTTGTCCATATCGCACATCGGAATGCCTCCCTGCTGGCCGGCTCCTCCGGTAGCTGAGTTCTGGCAGGGCACCCCCGCGGGAACCACCGGGATGGGTTCGGCACCGATATCTTCGCAAAACTGGAAGTACTCAAAATATCCCAGGCCAAACGACTGGTGATAGTTCCAGATGTTGCGCTGCGGTTTGCGCGCTTCGAGAGGGCCTATGGTGTTTTTCCACCGGTACATATTGTCAAGACCGTCGCCATGGGCCACGCATCCTCCCGGGAAACGTACAAAACGGGGGTGCAGATCGGCAATGGCTTGTGCAAGGTCGGCCCGCAATCCGTTTCGGCGCTGTTTGAAGGTGTTTTGCGGGAAGAGCGAGATCATGTCGAGGTGCAGGGTGCCGGAGCTCTGGAGCGCTATTTCGAGCCGGGCATCGGCCACCGATTGGCCGGATGTCAGGAGGGTTTCGTATTTTTTCCACCCCGAACCGGAGGTCTGCAGGTTGGCTGATGCCAGGGTTTCGTTGGCTTTATTCACCAGCCGAAGGGTCAGTTTCTGGCGTTTACCTTCGGGATTACGGGCATAAAGGGTAAAGAAGTACTTTTCTCCGGAGCGAAGGGCAATTCCGTCGAAACCTTCATTTTGCAGGACAGTTCCGCTCTCTTCCGTCTGCAAGAGAGCATAATGGGGATTGTTTGCATGGCGAGGCGAAAGGGTATCGATGGTGAAAGAGCCCTTTCCGGTAAATTTCCACGACTTGAAGCTGTTCCAGGAGGGATCTCTGCCCAGTTTGTCGGCCGGGTCATATTCAAAACCCCGGTTTTGCACCAACTCGGCATACAATCCGCCGTCGGCAGCATAGTTGAGATCCTCATAGAAGATACCTGTCAAGAGAGAGCTGATGGCTTTCTGCTGCGAAGCGTCGGCGGTGATTTTGGCTCGTACGGGTCGTAAAGTGGCAAAACGCACCGGATCTTCGGAAGTGGTTTCGTTGGCAAGCCGCTGTTTGTAGGCCGAGAGTTGTTGTGCCGAAATGAGCGCATCTATCTCATGCCAGGCCACCTTATGAACGGTTCCGGTTTCGGAAGTTCCGCTTATCTCAATCTGTTCGCGCGAATCGATCCGGGCCGATGCAGCAATGGGCTCGGCTTCGGAGTAGGTTTTGAAATCGGAGGTGGTAACCTGGTACTGTTCGGTTGATGTAGTCCCGGTACTCTCCCAGGAGATAGAAAACCGACCATTTGGTTTGTCGAACCAAATCAGGGGTCTAAGGCAGTTTTTTCCCTCAATAACAACGGGATACGATTGTCGTTTCCAGGCAATCAGGTCGGTTGTGGCGGCATGGGCAAAGGTGCCGTCGCGTTGGTTTAGGCTCCAGACAAGGTGCCACATCCCGTCGGGGGCACGAAACAGAAAGGGCGAAACCACCCTCTTCTCGGCGCCCCAGGCACCGTAATCACACGTAAGGTAGGCATGTTCGGGGCCGATGGCGTGCCATTGATTCCGGTCTATGCTCCAGGCCAGATGGAGGCCGTTACGCCCGCTGTTCTTTTGGGTGGAGTAGGCAAAGAGATAAGCCGAATCGGGTTCGGCGGCTCTGACAGTGGGCGAAAGCAGTATCAAAGCCAGAAGGGCAAAGAGGCTTAGTTGTTTCATTAAATCCTTGTAAATGAATGTTAAACGGGTTTCAGAGGAGGGGCGTTACAGCATTTTTTGTACAATCACGAGCATAAAGGCGTTTCCGCTGTCGTCGCCCTGGACGCCCGTGAAGAGTTTTTTATCGGAGCTCACTACACCATGAAAATCTTCTCCGAAGGTGAGGATGCCATCGGGCGTGAGGTTCAGTTCTATACGTCCATGATATTGAAAGTCGCCGCCATCACTTTTTACCATCTCCGACAGGAGCCCGCCTCCTGTTTCATCCAGGGTAAAGAGGCCTCTTTCAGTTCGGAGTTCCGATCCGGTTAACAGGGTATGCACTTGCCAACGTCCCTGCAGTTCGGCTGCGGTATAGGTGACGGCAGGCACTCTTTTCTGCGCAATTCCCAGGCAGGATCCGCCACTCTGGCTGGTCATGTTCAGAACCATCAGGGTTTTGTTTGCACTCATGAAGCCATGGAATGTCTCCTCTCCTCCCAGAGTGATCTCTCCGTTGGCAGCCAGAAAGAGGTGTCCCGATATGGCCGGATCGTATTCGGCACTGGTTACTTCATTGTCGGAAGTAAATTGTCCCAGTGAGTTTATATCAAGGGTGGCACGGGTCCAGTTTTCGTGTTCGCCCCCGGCTTCCAGCATATGCAACTCCCAGATGCCCTCGAGGTCGGCAGCGGAATAGGTTACATCCGATACCATTTTTTGCTGGATAGCCAGTGTGTGCCCTCCCTCTCTGAGGGTAGTTGCTATCAACAACTGTTTGTCGTAATGTAAAAAGGCGTGCAGGTTATTATCCTCGCTCGAGGTAACCACACCCTTTTTTGAGAGCAGGTAGTACGATGATGCGTGGTCGTCGGTATAGGTGCCCGAGGGGAGTATGAAGTTCATGTTCACACTACTTGAACTGTTGGTTTGGGTGCCTTTGATCCACTTTCCGTGCTGTTCGCCGCCAACCACCAGACTATGGTGTTGCCAGGTACCATACAGATTTTTCGGTGCATAATTTACCGAACCGTCGGGTCCGGACGATTCATCGGAACAGCCGGTAAGGCCGTACGAACCAACAAACAGGCATGAAGCCAGGGCAAAGCGAAAAAGGGAAATGGGTAACGTGCGCATGTGGCGAAAGGTTAGTAGAACGAAAAATTTGCCATAAATCTACATATTTTACGCGAATAATCTCGAAATGGCTGCATCTTCCGGGGTGTAGGATTATTATTTTGTCGTATACTTACGTCAAAATTCCTCTTAAACTATGGTGGCAGCAAAATCTCCCTTTTTTACGTCGCATTTGCAAGAGCAATCAGCGCTGTTTGCTGCATTGGCTCATCCGGCCCGATTGCAAATCCTGAGGCACCTCGCGGAAACCCACCGCTGTATATCGGGCGATATCACCGATCTTCTTCCCCTGTCGAGAACCACAATCGCTCAACATATCCGGGTATTGAAAAATGCCGGATTGATTTTCGACCATCTCGAAGGGTCGAAAGTGGTCTATTGTCTTGATGTGGTAAAAATGCAGCAGATGGAGGAGACGCTTCAGGGGTTTGTGGAGGAGATGCATCTTCCGTCCGATTTTACCTGTACCCTGTACCCCCGAGAGCGGAAACAAAGAAGAATGCTCTAGTGCTCTAGTGCTCTAGTGCTGCGCTGCGCGCGAATGCTTAAATGATGTGATGATTGGGGGTGACTTAGATTTTGCCTCCAATTAGGCAGAAATTAATGGTTATTATGAATTTATGAGGGAGAGGATCTATTTATCGAAAGAATTTTTGGGCGAGGCACTGGGCACGTTTCTGCTGGTACTGTTTGGTTGCGGCTCTGTGGCCGTTTCTGTCTTGTTTCAGGCTCACCAGGGCTTGATGCAGATTGCGCTGGCCTGGGGAATTGGCGTTACGCTTGCCATCTACCTTACCCGACATCTGTCGTGTGCCCATCTGAATCCTGCGGTTTCGTTGGCTATGGTGGTGAGCGGGCGCATGTCGGGCAGAAAACTGCCGATCTATGTTGCAGCCCAGTTTTTGGGTGCTTTTTTGGCAGGGATTGCCATCTATCTCCTTTTTTCACCCTCAATCTCGGCTTTCGAGGCGGCCGGAGGAATGGTTCGCGGCTCTGCCGAGTCGGTGGCTACCGCCAAAATGTTTGGAGAGTATTATGCAGTTCCCGGTGGGAGTGCTGTGGTTTCGTTACCACTCGCCATGGGTGCCGAGGCGTTTGGCACTTTTTTACTGGTGTTAATCATTTTTGCTCTTACCGAGAGTTGTAACGTGGGCAGGCCTTCCGATGCAATATCTCCTCTGTTTATCGGGCTTACCGTAAGCTCTATTATCTGTCTGATTGCTCCGCTCACCCAGGCAGGGCTGAATCCTGCCCGCGACTTCGGCCCCCGGATGGTTGCCTGGATGGCCGGATGGGGAGCTGCTTCTTTTCCCGACAGTGAGGGAGGCTTCTTTTGGGTCTATATCCTCGGTCCCTTTATAGGCGGTATTCTGGCAGCACTCTTTTTCCTCTATGTGTTCGAACCCATGCTCGGGCAAAAGACGAAAAAGTGTGGATGCACAAGAAATAATGGTTAATGGTAAATGGTGAATTAATGCTCTAATGCTTCAAAGTGCAAATGCACTTTGAGTGCTCTAATGCTGCGCTTCGCGCGGGTGAAACAGTGTAACAGTGTAACAGTATAATAATAACTATGATGGGGAATAGAACACGGCTTATTTTGGTGGGAGGTTTTCTTGGTGCCGGGAAGACGACTCTTTTATGGGAGGCCGCCAGAACGATGGTTTCAAAGGGTAAACGGGTTGGTTTGGTTACTAACGACCAGGCTCCTGATCTGGTAGATACTCTATTCTTGTCGCAAAAAAGTCTTCCTGTTGCCGAGGTAAGCGGCAGTTGTTTTTGCTGCAATTTCGAAGGACTGATCGACGCGTTGAAACGGGTAGGAAAGGAGGCTCATGCCGATGTGATTATTGCCGAACCGGTGGGTAGTTGTACCGATTTGTCGGCTACCATCCTGCAGCCCTTAAAGGCTCATTCGAAGCGCGAGTGGGTGTTGAGTCCTCTTTCTGTAATGGCCGATCCGGCGATGCTTTCGGATATTCTGGAGGGTGGCACGGGAGGATTGCACGCCAGTGCTGCCTACATATTCCGTAAGCAGTTGGAAGAAAGTGATTTGATTCTGATTAGTAAGGCGGATTCGTTTAGGGCAGAAGCTATGGAGCAATTGCAGGAAAAGGTCAGGAAGCACTATCCCGACCGGGAGGTTCTGTCTATCAGTGCTGCTACTGGCCAGGGGATAGAGGAGTGGATCCGTATTGTAACCACTCAATCGGATGCCGGAAGACGTTTGGCCGAAGTCGATTATGATATCTATGCCGAGGGCGAAGCCGTGTTGGGTTGGTTGAACAGTCATCTGGAACTGAAAGGCAAACCAACCGATTGGAATCTCTTTGCTGCCCTGCTACTGCAGGATTTGGCTGCTAAATTTGCTGAGATGAAGGCATCCGTTGGGCATATTAAATTGAATCTCCTTGCGGGCGATGCCAACTTGACCGGAAATCTCACCGGTCGAATCGATTCTCTCTCCATCAGAGGATCGGTCGGTGTCAGTGACAATGCCCAACTAACCCTGAATGCCCGGGTAGAGATGTCGCCCGAAAAACTGGAAGAGGTTGTCCGACAAGCCCTGGATGCAGCAATGGCCGACAACCTTTCCGCAACAACCCTGGCCTGGCGCTGCCTGAAGCCGGGTCGACCCAACCCCACCTTTCGGTTCGACCATGTGGTGTATGAACTCTGATGCGCTTGCGCGCAAATGGTTAATGGTGAATGTGCGCTTCGCGCGGGGATAACAACGATCTGGTAACGCAGAATGTAGCCGTTTGGAGGTAAGTGCGTCGGAGACATCGGATAAGTTGGGCGGGGACCCATCGCTCTCAATGAACGCTAAAAAGAGGAGCTGTTTGAGCGAAG
>CAYVJA010000078.1:0-9348 GCA_964451605.1 uncultured Bacteroidales bacterium
CCACCCGCGCAAAGCGCAGCACCAGAGCATTAGAGCACTAGAGCATTAGAGCATTAGAGCATTAGAGCACCTGCGCGAAGCGCATTAACCATTAACCATTAATTATATGTCTGTAAATCCCAATCGTACCGGCTGGTTCATCACCATGACAGCCTTAGCCATCAATCTTATTCTGGGCGTTTTATACTCCTGGAGCGTTATCAAAAAAGCGTTAGTGGCCGATTGGGGCTGGAGCAATACCGAGGCATCGCTTCCTTACACGGTGAGTGTGGCCACCTTTGCCCTGATGATGGTTTTTGCCGGACGGGCCCAGGATAAATACGGACCGCGTAAAGTGGCTTTGCTGGGTGGATTGCTGTTGGGCGCAGGCCTGATTGCCTCTTCGTTTACCCAAAACCCCACCGTTATACTGCTCACCTTTGGGGTGATCGGAGGAATGGGCATCGGTTTCGGCTACTCGGCAGTGACCCCGTGTGCCATTAAATGGTTCGACGCAAAGAAAAAAGGACTCATCTCCGGTATCGTAGTTTCAGGCGTAGGCCTCTCGCCGGTTTACATCGCCCCCATCACAAATATGCTCTACAAAGCTTACGGTCTTGAGCATGTATTCCTCTACCTGGGCATCTTTGCGCTGGCTGTTGTCTGCCTGCTCTCACTCCTCCTTCGCAATCCCTCCCCCTCCGAGGTTCCGGTTCAAGTTCCGGCTCAGGCTCCTTCAAATGCACCTGCTGCCTCGAATACCCAGTCAGCAGCCACAGCGTCGGAATCGACCCAAAAAAGCGACTACACCTGGCAAGAGATGGTCAGAATGCCCTCATTTTATCTGCTTTGGTTTTCCTACCTGATGAGTGCTGCCGCCGGACTGATGCTGATTGGCCACATGGCCAGCATTGCCTCTGTACAAGCCAACTGGCAGGCAGGCTTCCTGCTGGTAGTCATCCTGGCCGTCTTCAACTTCTTTGGCCGCATCATGGGAGGAGTTCTCTCCGACAAAGTAGGCCGGACCCGTGCCCTCCTGCTGGTATTCCTGATCCAGGCCGTTAACATGTTTGCCTTCTCTTTCTACACCGAAATTTCCACCCTGATTGCCGGTTCGGCCCTTGCCGGACTCGCCTACGGTGCCCTGTTTGCCCTCTTCCCCGCTGCCACCGCCGACCTCTTCGGCCTCAAAAACCTGGGTGTAAACTACGGTCTCGTCTTCACCGGCTGGGGCGTAGCCGGCATCATCGGCCCCATCGTAGGAGGTCTGGTAGCGGACGCCACAGGCAGCTACAACATCTCCTACGTCACCTCGGCAGTCATGTTGGTGATAGGCGCTCTGCTGGTATTACGGATGAAGAAATAGTGTTGCGCTGCGCTTTAGCGCACATACGGCTGCAGTAGTTCCGCCCAGATTGCATAGCCTTTCTCCGTAGGATGGCAATAGTCCGGCGCCATCTCTTTGGAGAGGGTGCCGTCGGAGGCGAGCATTTGGGGGGTTATGTCGAGTAGTGGAAAGCGGTGTTCGGCGGCAAATCGGCTGAGTTCGGTATTAATCTCGGCGATGAGTTTGCGCCGGGGATGTGTGGGGCTCGCTTCGCGGGGGAAGACTTTCATCAGGACTATCGTGGCACCGGGTACTTTCGAACGGACTCGGCGACAGATTTCAGCGATGCCCTCGACAATTTCAGGGGCGGAGTTCATGCGGGCATTGCGGGTCTCGGCAGTATTATTGGTACCTATGTGAATTACTACCAGACGAGGGTTAAGGGCGTCGAGCTGGCCGTGGTCGAGGCGCCACAGAACGTTTTGGGTTCGATCCCAACCAAATCCCAGATTTAACACGCGATAGGGTCCGAATACCGACTCCCATGCCTGGGGGCCGTTAGGTCGGCGGGGGCGTCCGCTGCCATCGACTAAAGCAGGGGCTGTCCCTCCCCAGAAGTGGGTAATGGAGTTGCCGATGAGCACGATTTCGGGATTGATGGAATCTTTAATCCGCAATACCTCAGCATGGCGGGCCCACCAGTCGTAACTGTCGTTTTCCAGTTTCGAAACAGGCACAATGGCGGTATTTTCAGGAATCTCTGTATCCAGGCTTTTGTCGCCCATCAATTCGGAAATCAGAGGTTCCATGGCTTGCGCCCAGGCTTTGGCTGCGGCAGGGCCGGGATGGAGCCAATCGGGCATAGCCGCCTGGTTGATGGAGCCATCCATATTGATAAACACGTGATTTACATCGCAATAGAAGATATGCTTTCCGTCGGCCAGTTTCGAAACCCTGTTTGAGGCATGGTCCAGAATGGCTCGGTGTGAGGTAGGGTTAGGACCTCCGTAACAGCCCGGGAAGCAACGCAATACCACAATCTTTGCATCGGGGCATTTCTGCCTCAGCTGCTTCACAATGGCTTCGATTCCTCCGGCCAACTCTCCGGCCGTATGGCGAACCGGATAGTTTTTCTCATCGATATTGTTGGTCCCAATCTCCAGCACAATCACCTTGGGCGACTGCCCTTCGAGTTCGCCGTTTGCAATATTCCAGAGAATATTCTCGGTACGATAGCCGCTATAGCCCAGATTCAGAGCATTACGGGGAGCATAAAACTGGTTCCATACCGGTTGGTACTGCGGCTTCTCTAAATTATGGGTAATGGAGTTCCCGATAAAAATCAGGTCGTAGCGATGATTGGCAACCAGAGCCACCTTCTCGGCATGACGACGACGATTGCCCCCTTCAACAGGCTGGGCCGCCGTATTAGGTCTGGGAGCGGCAATCTGATCTGAAGAGAAGAAGACCGTAAGGAGAGAGTCACACTGCAATTGTGCGGCGGAAGGTTTGGAGGAGGATGACCTGGAAGAGGAAGATGAAGAGGAGGAGGAAGAGGAAGTGTCGGTCAGGAGATGAAAGGAGGCGAACCCGTCGTAACCCTTCCAGGTCTTGGCATACTCCTCGATGGCTTTACGTGATGAAGGGGCCTGTGTGGAAGAAGACTGTGAAGAGGACGACAGTGTGGGTTCATAAGCCACAAAGAGACGCGACTTAGGTGCGAAGGGCGGCGCGACAGCCGGATAAACACCATTCGCAACCGTTTCGTCCATATAGAGCGGATTGAAGAGCATCAGTGAGTGAGGCTGCTCATCGGGGTTTAGGTTCATTACAAAGCGTGCTGCCAGATGAGCCCCCGACAAAAATCCCATTAGTGAAAGAGAACCCTCCTGCAATCCGAACTCCCCGCTGCGAGCCCGCAGCAGCCCATAGGCAGCATCCAGATTGGAGAGAGCGCGGCTTCGTACGGCAGAATCGCTGCCAATGGCGTGCTCCAGAAGCGCAACATCGAAACCCTGTCGGTTCAGAAATTGCACCATGGCCTCTGTCTTATCGTCGATGCGGAGAGAAGTATAGTCGCCTCCGGGAACCAGCAGCAACGTCCCTTTACGCTTCGCTGCATTGTCGGCCTCACCCTTACGCTCAGCTGACTTACCCGCCCTCGACAGCTGCAACAAAGGGAGATCGACCCGTGAAAGGGTTCCGTTGGCAGCACGAGGATTTCCTTTCGACAGAACCTTGCCCTCGAGCGAAAGAAATTTTGCTTTATGAAGCGGTGCTGCAAGGGTAGCATCAGAGAGGAAGAGTGCTAACAACAACACTCCCAAAAGGGGGAGAAAGCGGCGATAGGAGAATGAGGACATAATAGTATTAGTGATGCGCTTCGCGCAGGTGCTCTAGTGCTTCAAAGTGCAATTGCACTTTGAGTGCTCTGGTGATGCGCTGGCGCGCAAAGAAATAATGGTGAATGGTTAGTGGCGAATGGTAAATGTGCGCTGCGCGCGGGTGGAAAAGTGGAGCAGTGGAAAAAAGCAAAAAAGGAGGCTGTTCCAAAAGGGAGCCGTGAACGGGTATCACTCTTTTGAGACAGCCTCCTGAAGGGTGTGGATACGAATAGGGCGGCTTAGAAGTTATCGGCCATGCGATAGGCGTCGATAAGTAACTGTGCTCCCTCTTTGCCTCCTTTGCTTACTCCATGCTCCATGCAAATGGTGCCGTTGTATTGACGTTCGTGCAGGAATTTGAAGATATTACGGAAGTTAATCTCGCCCGAACCCGGTTCGCGACGACCGGGATTGTCGCCGCAATGCATAGCGCCAATTTCGCTCCAGGCCATCTCCAGATTGGGAATCAGATTTCCTTCGGAGATTTGCTGGTGGTAAAGGTCGTTCACAATCTTGCAGGCAGGGCTGTTCACAGCGCGGCAAATCATGTAGCTCTGCGGAATCCCCTTTAAGAAAAGGCCGGGATGGTTATAGGGATTCAGAGGCTCCAAAACAATCATCATACCTCCCTCCTGAGCAATGGCACTCAATTCGCGAAGACAATCAATCACATTGGCGGTCTGGTAATCCCAATCTAAACGCTGATTGTACTTACCGGGCACCATCAACGCCTGTTTGGCACCGGTACGCTTCCCAATCTCAACCCCTTTCTTTACGGTTTCGATAAGCATATTGCGCTTCTCTTCGTTCTTGATCACCATCGACTCGGTTCCAAAATCGGCATAGAGCACATAAGGGCCAAAATCCATACCCAGCCGCTTGAGCTCGTTCATGATCTTATCCTGTGTAGCAGGATCTTTCCCGGGAAAACCATTATCAAAAACAGCCGTAAACCCCTGATCGGCAGTAAATTTGATATTATCAATCAAGTCGCGGCTACCTACCAGATCGCTGAAAGCCGTAAGGCCCGGGGCATATTTCAGTTTAAACTTCGCGGCATTCGAGGGTTTTACATCCTGTGCCTCAAGATGCGAGAGACCCAATCCCGTTAAGGTGGCTCCGCCGGCCAAAGCGGCCGATTTAAGGAATGTTCTTCTTTCCATATGGGGGAACTGTTTTTAAATGATTCGAATAGCGAATCTACAAAAAAGATTAATGCCGAACCAAACGATTGGCCCTTTTCATAAACCTTTCGGCCTCCTTTCTATCGTCAGGGCTGCAAATGGCTACGCTCACCGTCCGTTCCGAACCGGCAGGAAGCCCCATCTCATACCCGGTAAGCATAATCCCGGGATTGGGCGCATCCCAACTGTTGGGCGGATCGGCACGCTCGGTAAATGCTCGTATCGGTTCAACCCCGCGACCTCTGTCGGACGAACAGGAGAACACCACCCGACTCTTCCCCTCACGGGTAAGCAACAGAGCACCTCCTTTTGTCTCCTCCACCCCGGCAGGAGTGGGCAATGAGAAGCGTACCGTCTGGTCGGTACTACCTCCTTTCAGATAATCTGTGATCACCACAAAACGGTTGTCGACCACGAAAAAGGTACGGTAGACCGAATCCGCCTGCCCCTCGTACAGTGGCGACAGGTTGACGGATATCACCGTACAGTTGGGGTCGCTATCATCAAGTTCCAGCCCCGCAGTTGCTGCCATTTTTTGCAGCTGCCGATTGAACGAGAGAGTACTGTGCACCAGATTATGGTACCTGAACACCTTCCAGCGATCGGAATCCTGCGTACGCGACCATATATTTAATCCCTTCGATTCGAGCGAATTATAATCCTGTGACCCCAGATCGGTAACCCAGCGTTCGCCCTCCGACTCAAAGACAAAGGAGCCCACATCCATATGGGCATGGTTAACCGACGGTGAGCCTCCCTTCACCCCCAAAAAGAGGGCATCATTACTTGTCCACGAAGAGCGTACCATCACCACCGGACTCTTCCCGTTGCCCTTCCATACAAGCGCTTCGGGTTTGGGAATGGCTTGAAGCGAAATATCACCGGCCCAAAGCAAGAGCGCCGGCATAATGCGATTGCGCCCCATGGATGCGGGTGAGAGCTTTGCCAGGAAGGCCTTCTCCGACCACAAAAGTGAGGGATTGTTCAACTTACGGGCAAACCAAAACATAGCGGGCGACAACGTGCCGTTTAAGCCGTTGTCGGAATAGCTGAAACAGCGCCCGGCCGGTGTAACCATGTGAAGCATATAGCCCGAAGTGGGGAGAAATCCCGGCAAAGCGGCAAGGCCGAAATCGGAACCAAATTGTGCCTCAAGAGCATCAATCAGCAACACATTAAAGGAGGTACCGTAGTCCCAATAGCCGTACCCTTCGGGATAGGCACCATCGGGGGCATACTCGGCCATGGCCAGAGGGAGCGTCTTAACGGCCAGAGTTATCACCTCCCTGCAGGCCTCCGGATAGTGATTATAGAGGGCAAGGGCCCCAAAAGCCATCCCCGCGTTACACACCTGATTCCAGTTGTTCTCAACGCGGCTCCAATTATTGGTGCTCCGGTTCAGCGCCAGCGCCACCCCCTTTTGGTAGAGCGCCTCGCGAATCACCCCCTTCGACGACTCAGGCAGCGCATCATAGAGCCAGTCGTAGCCAATGGCTACCCCCATACTCATTTCGGCCACATCGAGAAAATGCGAAGGGTTCCAGTCGGAAAACGCCGAAACCGCGAGCATCTCCTGCTCGGCCCGCTTCAGATAGCGGGCATCGGAGGTGATCCGGTAGGCATACGAAAGAAAAAAGATGCGCTGCAGCGCCGTTCTACTCTTATCGAGAAGCCGTTTTCCAATCAGTACCCTTTGCACGGGAGGCTGTGAAAGCATCCGGTTACACTCATCCAGTATGGCCTTGTGCACTTTACCGTAGAGCGAATCGGAGGCAATCAGCTGCTTCACAACCGCCTCCTTTTGCGCAGTCCAGAGAATAGCCGGGTGAGCCATCTCCTTCTTCTGCAACAAGACAGACAAATCCTGAGCCGGCAACGAGGTGGCCGAACACAGCAAAAAAAGCATACAAATGCTAAGCAATCTTATCATATCGCGAAAAGATAAAGGGGTTTCGTTTAGAGCGTTTTCAGTGTTCCGGTCTTCTGTACCAACATACAGTAGTAGTTGGGCTTGATGCCCCGAAGGTAAGGAACAGCACGTATCAGAAAGCTTTTGATCCGAAAAAGCCATTTGGCCAACGGCTTACCGGCAAAATTGGCTTTTACAAAGTCGGAACCGAAAAAGCCGCACTTTTCGCGAATTAGTGAATAACCCTCCGAAAAGAGCAGAAACCGGAAGAGGCCCGGAGTAAAGATGTTGATATGGCCATAGCTGCAGAAATGGTCGACCTTCTTATCGACATAAAAGCCGAAATCGATGGGTACCTCGTACATCTGTTGCCTGGATACCCGCCCGATTTCTCGGATAAGCGCCCGCGGATACTCCACGTGTTCAACCACATGCGAACAGTAGGCCAGATCGAAAAAACCATCGGGATAAGGCAAATGATACCCGTCGAACGCAATCACCTCCTTCAGCGAAGGGATGGCTTTCAATTTTGCCTGCTGCACAGCGGTCTCGGAGATATCGGCGCCATACAAATTTTGCGAAAAACCCTGTTCCGACAAAAATCCGAGAATACTGCCATCGCCACAACCCACCTCCAACACCTTGTCTGCCTGCTTAACCCCCGCCATCTCCACTACATTCATGGCTTTGGTCCGGGCTGCCAGATGGCGCCATCGCAAAAAGGCATCGCTTTTGGGCTTGTCGTACTGTTGTTGATAAGCCTGCACCAGGGCATTGTCCGAACCAAGAGGCGTATTATTCATTCAGAGGGATGGTAAAGAAAAAGGTAGTGCCTTTCCCCAGTTCGGAGGTAAACCAAATCTGACCGCCGGAGGCTTCAACCAGCTGCTTGCAGAGTTGCAGCCCAATCCCGGAACCCTTCTCCTTCATGGTTCCGTACGTGGTAAAGGTGCCCTTCTGACCAAAAACCTTATCGGTATCCTCGGGTGCAATACCCCTTCCCTGATCGGCCACCGAAAGGGTAACCTCCGTTTGGGAGTATTCGCCTCTTACCGTAATGGTATCGGAAGGGTTACTGAATTTAATCGCGTTCGAAAAGAGGTTACGCAATACGGTCTTAATCATCTCGGTGTCGATTAATACCTCGGGAAAGGGTTCGGAAAACTCCGTTGCGATAGCCACCTTCTTCATCATTGCCTGCGACTGAACCCCCGAGATCACCACATCTATCAGCTCCTTCACATTAGAGTTGCGTTTTTCGACCGCCATCTTACCCAATTGGGTCTTAGTCCATTTCAGCAGATTATCGAGCAACTCATAGGCATCGGTCGAAGTTTTGGTAATCAGATCTATCACCTCGGTAACCTCCGGAGTGAGCGTACTTTTATCAACCAACAAATCGAGCGTTTCGCAGAGCATTTTAGTGGTACCGATAGGCGAACGCAAATCGTGCGAAATAATGGAGTAGAGCATATCGCGCGAACGGATGGTGCTCTCCAGATCCTCCTTCTGACTAAGAATGGTGCGGTGCGCAGCCAACAGTCGCAACTGATTCTGAATCCGAACCAAAAGTTCCTCCTTACGGAACGGTTTTGTGATAAAATCGACTGCACCCAGCTGAAATCCCTTTACAATACTGGCTGAATCGTTGAGCGCTGTAAGAAAAATAGCTGCGATATGGCGGGTGGCCGGATTTTTCTTCATGATCTCGAGCACTTCGAAACCGTTAAGCCCCGGCATCATTACATCGAGCAGAACCAAATCGGGCAGTTCCGATTCAATATAGGAGATAGCCTCCACAGGATCAGTATAATGGCGGGTTCGATAGCCCTCCTTTTTCAGAATGGCCTCGAGCAGCAGAACATTCGATAAGATATCATCGACTATCAACAGATTAAAGTCGGACGGAACAACTAATTCATCTTCAGCCATAAGACGCCGTGATAAGGTTAAAAAACCTGTTCGAATCACGCAAATTTAACAAAAAGCACAGATTGCAGAAGAACCGGCTAAAGAATTTCGAGCCATTCAACCCATAGCAACCACAATTATTTTGTAAGGAATCTTCGAAAATCACTATATTTGAAAAATAATATACCCCCGTTTCCCGACTAATTGCTACTCTTGATGACTTCACAAGCTTCCTCGTCCGGCCCTCTTAACGATACAGGAACCGATCCTCGTAAACGGATATTGATTGCTGAAGATACCGACAGTAACTATATGTTACTGGAAATTCTGTTGAGGAAACACTACACACTCGAACGCGCCTGCGACGGCCTTGAGGCAGTAGAAAAGGCAAAAAACCAACCCTACGACCTGATATTAATGGACATTCGGATGCCCCACCTGAATGGTATAGAGGCTACACGCGCCATTCGGGAATTCAACACCGTTCTGCCCATTATTGCACAGACTGCCAATGCATTCGACACCGACCGGGAGGCAGCCCTCTCTGCCGGGTGTAACGATTTTATTACCAAGCCTATCGGGTTTGAAGCCCTAAACGCCCTCATCAAAAAATATATCCTGTAAAAGCCCGTCGTATGAAAATGATTCTTGTTG
>CAYVJA010000079.1:0-8675 GCA_964451605.1 uncultured Bacteroidales bacterium
CCGATTTGCGTAACCATCGCAGATCACCTCATCTCCCTGAGCACACCTATCCGGCCATGGCCGACGATCTCCATTCGTTTCTACAAAGTCACGGGTTGCATTCGCCCTGGATTCTTGGCCACTCTATGGGGGGAAAAGTGGCCTTGCAGTTTGCCTCTCTGTTTCCTCAACGGGCTGCAGGTTTAATCATTGCCGATATTGCTCCGGTACGATACACGCAACTAACCCAGGATTCACCGTTTGTTACCGAACATCTGAACAGTATGCAGGGGCTGCTCAGTATCGACCTCTCCCGACTCTCTTCTCGCGAGGATGCCGGACAACAGTTGGCGAAATATATCCCCGACCCGGTTTTACGCCAGTTTCTTCTCAAAAATCTCTATCGCACCGACCGGAAACAGTGGAGCTGGCGACTCAATCCGGAGGTTTTGCAAAGGGCTCTTCCCCAGATTGTAAACGGGATGGAGCAGTTTAAACCCGATGCGCTCACCTCTGCGCTGCCCCTTCACTTTCTGAAAGGGCAACGGAGTGCCTATATCGGTCCGGCCGAAACGGAATACATTGCGCTACATTTTCCATGGGCGCACCTTCATGTCTGCCGGGAGGCCGGCCATTGGCTTCATTCCGATGCTCCGGAATGGGTAGAGGCCAGAATCCGGGAGGCACTATTTGCATCCTGATTACAATTTTCTAATAATACGTTGCTATGGAACAGGGCTTATATCCACTCAAATTTCATCCCATTTTTAAGGACCGGATTTGGGCCGGAAACAAACTTTTCGAACTGCTCGAAAAGGAGGTTCCCATCGCCATTCGTGCCGGCGAAAGTTGGGAGATTTCGGGCGTTGAAGGCGATATTTCTGTAGTTTCGGAAGGCCACCTGGCTGGGAACTCGCTCCAGGAACTTGCCGAAATCTATATGGGCGACCTTCTTGGCGATGCAGTGTACGAACGGTTTGGTACGGAGTTTCCGCTGCTGATCAAATTTATCGACGCTGCCGAAGCGCTTTCTGTTCAGGTGCATCCCAACGACGAGTTGGCCAGAGAACGGCACAACTCTTTCGGGAAAACCGAGATGTGGTATGTGGTCGATGCAGATAGCGGATCGGAGTTGATCTCCGGTTTCAATCAACCGCTCACAAAAGAGGGCTATAAAAAACATGTCGAAGAGGGGACCCTGGTGTCGGTGCTTCATTCCGAACCGGTTGCAAAGGGCGATATCTTCTTTATGCCGGCGGGCAGAGTACACGCCATCGGCGCGGGTGTGATGGTGGCAGAGATTCAACAAACCTCCGATCTCACCTATCGGATCTTCGACTGGAATCGCGTCGAAGCCAACGGAAAGGGACGTCAGTTACATACCGCCGAGGCTGCCGACGCCATTGACTTCACGGCAGTGGGCAATGCCAGAACCCTTTACGAGAGAATTCCCAACCAGGCTGTAGCTGCTGTCGACACTCCCTGGTTTACCACCCGGGTGATTAACTGCTTCCATCCCGTGCCCTGCGATTTTACAGGGATAGACAGTTTCGTAATCTATATTTGCACCGACGGGTTGGTTCGGTTCGATCTTCCCGGGCAGCATCCTGTGATCCTCTTTGCCGGAGAGACGCTGCTGATGCCTGCACAGCTGAAACAGTGGACACTTGTTCCTTCGCCCACTGCCACTTGCCTTGAGGTATTCATCCATAATCCGGTTTACCATGCAGATTAAGAAGGCGGAATTTCTCAAAAGCAGCCCTACTTTAAAAGAGTGTCCTCCACCTGATCTTCCAGAATATGCCTTTATCGGGAGGTCGAACGTAGGGAAATCATCGCTCATAAACATGCTTGCGGGCAGGGCCGGCCTGGCCAAAACCTCTTCTACCCCCGGGAAGACCAGGCTTATTAACCACTTTTCGATGGACGGGCTCTGGTACCTGGTCGATTTGCCCGGTTATGGCTATGCCCGGGTATCAAAGCGGGAACGTGAGACATTCAGTAAAACCATCCTGGAGTATGTGGCAAAACGCGAAAATCTCCATTGCCTTTTTGTGCTGATTGATGGGCGTTTGGAACCTCAGAACATTGATCTTCAGTTTGTTGATTGGGCTGGCGAATTGGGAGTCCCTCTGGCGTTTATCTTTACCAAATCGGATAAAATCTCTCAGGCCGATCTGCATAAAAATCAAAAGCGGTTTTGCGAACGTCTGCTGGAGAGATGGGAGAGCCTCCCTCCGCTATTCTCTTCGTCGTCGGTAAAAAACAGGGGGCGCGACGAACTGCTCGAATTTATTGCAAATAGTATGGCCAATCGTACGAAATAATCTATTTTTGAGTGGCTTTCAGCTTCAATTGCTATTCCGGTTTCCATGCTCCATCTATTTCAGACATACAATAAGGAGAGACAACTCTTCGATTCTTCACAAACCGTTTTGGTGGCGGTTAGCGGAGGGGTCGACTCTATGGTGTTGCTCTGGTTGTTACACCACTCCGGGGTTAGGTGCGGAGTGGCTCACTGCAATTTCAGGCTGCGGGGTGAAGAGTCCGACAGTGATGCACGGTTTGTGCAGCAACAGGCTGAGGAAATGGGGATTCCCTTCTTTTTCCGGCAATTCGATACCGAGGCTTATGCCCGAAAAAACGGCCTTTCCATTCAGATGGCGGCTCGCACTCTTCGTTACCGTTGGTTCGAGACCCTTCGCGACGAACAACAATACGACAAGGTGGCCATAGCCCATCAACGCGACGATCATGTGGAAACCTTCTTCCTGAATCTTATTCGTGGCACTGGTCTGCAGGGGCTGTGCGGGATTGACGAGGAGCAGGATTTTTACATCCGTCCCCTTCTTTTTGCCACCCGTCAGCAGATTGCCGCTTTTGCTCGCGAACAGGGAATCCTGTACCGGGAAGACAGCAGTAATGAGTCTGACAAATATTCCCGAAATTATCTCAGGCACAATGTTTTGCCGGCCCTCTATGCCCAGTGGCCCTCCTTTGGCGAGGTGATGGCCGAAAATATTTCGCGTTTCCGCGAAGCTGTACTCCTTTACGAGGATGCAGTTCAGCGAAACACCGATAAGGTACTGACACTCTGCGACGGGCGGGTTCATATTTCGTTACCCGCGCTTCTTGCCTCGCCGGCGCCTTCTGCCCTTTTGTTCGAAATCCTTCGCCATTACGGTTTCTCCCGCCATCTTCCCAACCAGATTCTCAATTCGTGGACCGGGATGTCGGGGAAACAGTTTTTGAGTCCCACCCATAGGTTGGTGGCTCACAGAGATACACTTATTTTAGAGCGGAAGCCCGTTCCCTCTTCGAGGGTCTATTATCTGGAGCAGGATGAGGGGAGAGTAGAGGAGCCGATGGAGTTGGATATGAGGGTTTTAGACAAACCGGAAGATTATATCCCTTCGCCTGAAAAAGGGATTGCCTGTTTCGATCGCGACAAGCTCTATTTTCCTCTATTGGTTCGCAGATGGCGTATCGGCGACTACTTTATGCCATTGGGTATGCGCTCAATGAAAAAACTGAGTGACTTTTTTACCGACAGGAAACTCTCACTGCCCGAGAAAGAGAGCCTCTGGATTTTGGCTTCCGGCAATGACATTGTCTGGATTGTCGGGATGCGCATTGATCACCGGTTCCGAGTCACCCCTGACACCACCCGGATTTTGGAGATTCGCTATAATCCTAAAGAGTAGATTGTTATGCACATCTTTTGTCGTCTTTTTCTTGTCTTCTTTGTTGGTTCTCTATGTCATGTCGGGGTTTTGGCCCAAACCGTCGATTTCGACACCTGGTTCGAACCCAAGGCATTGCGGTTCGATTTTAGTATAGGAGGTGATGCTTCCGGGCAAACCGTGTATGCAGACAGAATGCGTGAGGAGCCCCAGTGGGCAGGGCCTCGTAACGGGCTGATCTCCCCTTTCGATTTTGGCGAATATGCCTGTAAAATTTACGATAAAGCCAGCGGGAAATTGCTTTATACCACCGGTTTCTCTTCGCTCTTTCTGGAGTGGCGCACCACTGCCGAGGCCGGTATCACCCGGAGGGAGTATCCCCATTCCCTCTCTTTTCCCTATCCCAAAGCACCGGTTCGTTTCGAACTGCTCCAGCGAAATCGGACAACTATGGCCTTTGAGCCGCTCTTTTCGACCGAAATAGACCCCGCTTCCAAATTTATTGAACGGGGCAAACTGAACGAATTCAAGGTAACCCGCCTTCTTTATAATGGCGACCCGTCCAACCACCTGGATCTGGTTTTTGTGGCAGAGGGTTATACCGAGAGTCAACAGGAACAGTATCTTGCCGATGCGAAAAAGTTTACCGACTATCTCTTCTCGGTCGAACCCTATACCCATCTAAAGAACCGGTTTAATATCTGGGCAGTGGGAGCCATATCAAAGGAGAGCGGAACCGACAATCCGGGTCGTAATGAGTGGAAAAATACGGTGTTAAACAGTACTTTCTACACCTTCGATGTGGAACGCTATCTTACCACCCCTGATTTCACAGCTATTCGTGATGCCGTTTCGGAAACGCCCACCGATGCTGTTTACGTGATTGTGAACACCGAAAAATATGGCGGAGGAGGAATCTACAACTTCTATGGATTGAGTTCGGCCGGCAACGAGCGGTCGTTCCCGGTTTTTGTACATGAACTGGGGCATAGCCTTGTAGGATTGGGCGATGAGTACTACTCTTCGGAGGTGGCGTATCAGGATTTCTATAACCTGAAAACCGAACCCTGGGAGGCCAATCTTACCACTCTGGTGAACTTTGGTGCCAAATGGCGTCACCTGCTCGATGCCGCCACACCGATTCCCACACCCGTTACGGAAACCTCCCGTGCACGTACCGGCGTTTTCGAAGGGGGCGGATATGTTGCAAAAGGGGTTTACCGTCCTGCCTTCAATTGCCGTATGAAAAGCAATGAGGCGGAGTTCTGCGCGGTGTGCAGAGAAACCATCGAAAAAACGGTCAATTTTTACGCGCCTGCAAAGTAGAAGCGCGCAACCACGCTGAGGCCTGGTGAACCACCGCTCTGGTGAGCTCTTCCGGAACCTCTGTGGCCTCTGCTGCGAACATAACGCCCAGCTTGTTGTAACGAGTGGTCGACAGAGAGGCGGGTATCCGTGGATGTTTGGGAGGCAGATCTCTCCCCGGGTTCGGGTTGAATTTTGTCATAGGCGGCACTGTGAAGTTCTCTTACCTATATAACGCCGCCTGCTTCTCTTTATTTTACGCCGACCTCTTTTTCAGCGGTTTCGAGGGCATTTTTTTTCTCCATCATTTTGCGGAGATTCAACAATCCGTAACGCATTCTGCCTAACGCCGTATTAATACAGACATCGGTTTCCAGGGCAATCTCTTTAAAACTGAGCCCCACGTAATGACGAAGAATAATCACCTCCCGCTGTTCAATGGGAAGCGAATTTACCATTCTGCGAAGGGTGCTTCTCTCCTGCGAAGCGATCCATCGCTCCTCCATACTCTCTTCGGCATAGCTCCGTGAGTTGGCCAACTCCTGTTCGCACTGCGATTGGGGAAGACAGCGCATCTGTTTCTCCTGCCGATAGTTGTCGACAATCAAATTGTGGGCAATCCGGATAAGCCATGCCAGAAAACGGCCATCCTCTTTGTATTTGCCGTCTAGTACAGAACGGATGGCTTTCAGGAAGGTTTCCTGAAAAATGTCATCGGCCATCGTAGGATTGCGGAGGGTGAAACGGATATAGTTGTAGACTTTGGTCTGATAACGTGCAACCAGAGTTTCCATGGCGGAGAGATTGCCGGAAACATAAGCCCGGAGCAGCTCTCTATCGGATATGAGCATATTCATTACACTTGGTTATTATAGATTGCGTGCGTAGAAATGCTCCGATAGGCAAGTGTTTTTAGGGTTCAGACAATTTATTATTCAAAGTAAAGGTTTTTTTTGCTTTGTTCCAACGGGAGGCAAAAAATTATTGCCGTCAAAAATGCGTACTTTTACAGCGCATTCACCTACCTGCTTTTCTCCAATGACCACATCTCCCCATATGGACGACCCCGGCGAAAATATCGTTGTCAAGGGCGCCCGGGTAAACAATCTGCAAAACATCGATGTGGTAATTCCCCGAAATCGTTTTGTGGTGATTACCGGATTGAGCGGTTCCGGAAAGACTTCACTGGCCTACGACACCATATATGCTGAGGGTCAGCGCAGATATGTTGAAAGTCTCTCGGCCTATGCCCGTCAGTTTCTGGGGCGTATTCACAAGCCCGAGGTCGATTTTGTGCGGGGTATACCCCCTGCCATTGCCATCGAACAGCAGGTGAACAGCAGGAACCCCCGATCGACGGTGGGTACCTCGACCGAGATTTATGACCACCTGAAACTCCTGTTTGCAAGGGCCGGGGTCACCATTTCGCCTGTATCGGGTTTGCCCGTGAAAAAACATTCCGTTACCGATGTGGTCGATGCCTTTGTTCAACTTCCTCCCGATACCCCGGTGACAATCCTCTATCCGCTGCAGCACCGTCAGGACGGCAATTTGCCTGCCTGGCTGCAGCTTCTGGCCGCTCAGGGAATTACCCGCTGCGAGGTGAACGGTGAGCTCTTCCGCGTAGACGATCTTCTCTCGGGCAGCCGCCTTTTTACACCCCGCGACGAGGTTTCGGTTGTACTTGACAGAATCCGGGTCGCCGCTTCGCAGGATGTGCTCGAACGGGTGGCCGATTCGGCACAGACCGCCTTTAATGAGGGGGGAGGCACCTGTATTTTACGTGTTTACAGGCCTGAAGCTACCGAACTTCTCACCTTCTCATCGCGTTTCGAAGCCGATGGAATACAATTCGAGGAGCCTAATGTACATATGTTCGCGTTCAACAACCCTTACGGCGCCTGTCCCAGGTGTCAGGGCTATGGCAAGGTGGTGGGAATCGACGAGAATCTTGTGGTTCCCGACCGTACCCGATCGGTGTACGACGATGCCATTGTCTGTTGGCGCGGAGAGAGCATGAGCCGCTTTAAACAGGAGTTAATCCATACGGCATCGGCCCTGGGTTTCCCCATTCACAGGTCCTACGAAGACCTTTCTGACGCGCAGAGAGAGCTTCTCTGGAAAGGGAATGGTTCGTTTACGGGGATCTTTCCTTTCTTCGAAATGCTCGAAGCGCAGAAATATAAGATTCAATACCGGGTCATGATTGCCCGGTACAGTGGAAAAACCCTCTGTCCGGAGTGCAAAGGGGGGCGTCTGAAAAAAGAGGCCTCCTATGTAAAAGTTCAGGGTATGTCGCTGCCGGAAATGGTACGTATGCCGGTTTCCCGCCTGCTGGAGTGGTTCAATGCCTGGATTCCCGATGAGGCTACACAAGAGGTGGCATCGCGGGTATTGCTGGAAATCCGGAACCGACTCACCTATCTGGTGGATGTAGGGCTGGGTTACCTGACGCTGAATCGTCTCTCCTCTACCCTTTCGGGCGGGGAGTCGCAGCGTATCAATCTATCCACTTCGCTTGCCAGCAATCTGACCGGTTCGCTTTATGTGCTGGATGAACCGAGTATCGGGCTCCATTCGCGCGATACCGGACGGTTGATAGGCGTCTTAAAAAACCTCTGTTCGCTGGGGAATACAGTGCTGGTGGTTGAACACGATGAGGAAATTATGCGTGCAGCCGATCAGATTATCGACATCGGTCCTCTTGCGGGCAGGCTGGGAGGCGAACTGGTTTTTCAGGGCAACGTTTCTGAGATGGGGAGTGCCACACGCAGTCTTACTGCCGATTATCTTACCGGCCGGCGCAGTGTGGAATTGCCCAAAATTCGCCGCCCCTGGCGAAATTATATCGAGCTCAGAGGGGCTCGCGAGAACAATCTCAAGAATTTAACCGTTCAATTTCCTCTGAATGTGCTTTGCGTGGTGACAGGTGTGAGTGGATCGGGGAAGTCGACACTGGTCAAGAGCCTTCTCTACCCGGCGCTTCAGCGCTACTATGCGGGGCCCGCAGAAAGGGCGGAATCGGGATTACCCCTGGGGGGCGATCTCGACGCGCTTGAGGGGGTGGAGTGTGTCGACCAAAACCCGATCGGGCGTTCGACCCGTTCGAATCCGGTTACCTATTCGAAGGCTTACGACGAGATCCGAAAACTTTTTGCCGAACAGCCTCATGCTGTAAAGTCGGGTCTCAAAGCCACCCACTTCTCATTTAATATTGAGGGGGGCCGGTGTGAAGAGTGTCAGGGCGAAGGGGTAATTAAAGTAGAAATGCAGTTTATGGCCGATGTGCTTCTTACCTGCGAAGCCTGTGGAGGAAAGAAGTTTAAGGAGGAGGTGCTGGAGGTAAAATACAGGGATTGCTCCATTTACGATGTTCTGGAGATGACTGTCAACGAAGCCATCCACTTCTTTTCCGCCCGAAAAGGGAGTCTTGAGAAGAAGATTGTCGACAGATTGAAACCCCTCGAAGAGGTAGGGCTGGGCTATGTAAAGCTTGGACAGTCGTCGAGCAGTCTGAGTGGCGGAGAGAGTCAACGGGTAAAACTGGCCTCTTTCCTTGGGAAGGAGAAATCCGGCTCACCCACGCTCTTTATCTTTGATGAACCCACAACCGGCCTCCATTTTCACGATATCCGCACCCTTCTCAAGGCATTTCAGGCGTTAATTGCCAAAGGGCACTCCGTGCTCGTCATTGAGCACCATCCCGAT
>CAYVJA010000079.1:8685-9179 GCA_964451605.1 uncultured Bacteroidales bacterium
CTGGGCCCTGAGGGGGGAGAGGAGGGCGGTTCGCTGCTCTTTGCCGGAACTCCCGACATTTTACTACTTTCGGAAAAATCTTATACAGCCGCCGCTTTACGGCGGATGCGACCCGTTACTTAATCTAATACGTTATGCAACCTCCTCTATTACAATCTGTTCTTCACCTGCAGAAGCCTTTGCAGAAGCCTCTTGTCGAGAGGGTACTCCAATTTGGTCAGGGAAACTTTCTCCGTTCCTTTTGCGGATGGATGTTCTCCGAGATGAATCAGAAACTGCAAACGGATTTTGGTATTGTGATGGTGCAACCCATTGCAGAGGGAAATATTGAGGCATTCGAGGCCCAGCAATGTTGCTACACCGTCTGTTTGCAAGGATATCAGGAGGGTAAGCCCTCTAAAAACAACTATCTCTGCAGGGCTGTTACCCGTGGGCTGAACCCCTTTACCCGTTATAACGACTTTTTGGCGTTGGCGCACCAGCCTGATCTGGAG
>CAYVJA010000080.1:0-9039 GCA_964451605.1 uncultured Bacteroidales bacterium
TAGAGCACTAGAGCATTAGAGCACTAGAGCACTAGAGCACTAGAGCACTGTTATACTGCTCCACTATTCCCGTTTTCCTACTTTCTCCAGTAGCATGGCCGGTTCGTCGGTGGTGATTACATCAACCTCCTGATTTAGGAAATAGTCCATGTCTTCGGGTGTGTTTACGGTCCAGACGTTGGTGGTGAGGCCCAGTTCGCGGGCTTTGGCAATCCATTCCGGATTCTTTTTGAGAATGTCCAGTTGGTAGTCGAAGCCGGTGATTCCTTCGGATGTCAGAAATTCCGGGTCGAAGTTGCCGTTGAGGTAGGCCACTTTGGCGCAGGGGTCCAAAAAGAGAATCCGTTTTACGATGTCGTAGTCGAAGCTGATGTATTCTACCCATCCCTGACTGCCGCTATTCTGTACCATTTCGACAATTCGGTCGGTGGCAGCCAGCCCGTGGGCTTTGCTAACCGACGATTTTTTAATCTCTATGATGAGCCGGGTGGTGTTGCCTGTTTGTGTCTGGCGAAGGATGTCGTGCAGGTACGGAAGAGGCTCTCCGTTGGGGAGGGGGGTGCTCCTGAGCAATTGGGCGGTGGCACTCTCTACTTTTGTGCCCAGGTAGGTGCCATCGTGATTTAGGATAATCAGCGAATCGGAGGTCATATAGACATCAATTTCCGATCCGGCACACCCCAGATTCTGGGCTTCGGCCAAAGAGGCAATGGAGTTTTGCGGAACGTTGGCCGCCTTCCAGGCTCCCCGGTGGGCGATGGTTTTGTTGGTGGCAAATTGATCGTGTACCAACACAAAGTCTTCGGTTCTCAGGATCAGATCCTCTTTTTTGGCCGTAATCGAGATGCGGGCCGAGGCCATATCGCGGAGTTCCTTGCGTGCTCCGCTCCGGATAAATAACTCTCCATCGCGTATACGAAACCGTTTGGCATCGTTTCCCGAGAGTTCGAAGGTGCAATCTTCGAGATTTCGGCCGTCGGAAAAGCGGTACTGAAGTTCGCCCAGCGAACGGGGTCCGTTGAGGGGATTGTAGGTGTAGGTTTTGAGCAGGATGTGACGGAATGAGCCTGCCGAAAGGGTTTCGGAGAGGGAGAGAAGGCCGGGTAGCAGAAGAACCGAGAATAATTTGAGGATGTGCATGGTAAGAAAAGCTATTAAAATGGGTAACCTATAGTAATGTGATAAACCACTCCCCTCCAAAAGTCGGGGATGTTATAATATGACGACTTCCCCTCTACCCGGTATGGGGCATGAATGGGAATACCTATATCGCAGCGTAAAACCAGGTAGGTGATATCGTATCGCAACCCGAATCCGGTTCCGGTGGCAAGCGCATTGCCCAGTCGGTGGAGTGCGATAGTGGCGTCCGGCCTGTTGGCATCGTTACGCAGCAGAAAAATATTGCCTGCATCGGCAAAGATAGCACCGTTTAGCCCACTTCCCATCCGGAACCGGTACTCCAGATTCATCTCCAGTTTTATGTCTCCGGTCTGATCGAGGTACGCCCGGTAATTATCGCCGGTAGGACGGAAGGAGCCCGGACCTATGGAGCGAATCATGAATCCGCGAACGCTGTTGGGTCCGGCACTGTAAAATTGTTCGACATAGGGCATAACCCGCGAGTTGCCATAGGCAAAACCCAAACCTGCAAAGAGACGGGCCACAATGAGTGAGGTGGTTGATAGTCGGTGGTAGAACCTGAAATCGGACGAGAATTTAAGAAATTGGGTGTAAGGGTCGCCAAACAGGGTATATTCATTTTCCTCGCTGTTTTTCGATATTCCCAACAACCGCTGTGCCCCATTGAGCAGATTGCCTGCCGAGGAGAAGCGGCCTTGCCAGTAAAAGCGGTTTGCCAGACGTCGTTGTTGGGTTTGGTCGAGGGTGTATGTGTATTGGAGCGAAGGGATAAACTGATCTTTAAAACTGAGGGCAATGGAGGGATTATCGAGGCTGGCCTGACGGAACGATTCCGAGGTGTTGCGGATGTGCGAGTAGGAGAGTTTCACGGGGGTGAGCGAGTGGAGAGCGTTCGGGGTAAAACGCCATTCGTAGGTGATGCCCCCCTCAATGCCCAGCATATCAAAATATCCTCCGCGGCGCAGGAAGTTTACGCCTGCCTGAATGAGGGTTGCCGGATCTTCGGTAGGATGTCTGAACTTACGGCCGGCAAAGGAGATTCTGGGGATTTGGAGCGAAGCCTTGAGAGAGTAGGCCTGCGAGTTGAGTCGCTCTCCGCCTCCACCTCCCATTTGCCATTCGTACGAACCATTTGTCTGTACCGAGAGCCGTTCGCCCCCTTTGAAGAGGTTGTTCTGCGTGAATCCTAATGTGAGTCCGGGCCCCATAAAGTTGTTGCTCAGGGTGCTGACACCCAAATCGGCAAAGGCTTCGACCGATGGTTTCAACGCAGCCTGAATGTGTACATTTAGCATGGAGAGCGAGTCGTTTCGGCCCTCATTCAACTGAATGTTGGTGTAGCGAAACAGGCCTGTCTGGTTGAGTTTCGATTGGGTAAGATAGTGGTTTTCCAGTCGGTAAGGATCCTCTTTTTTTAGTCGTATAGCGTTATAAATCAGATCGGGTTTAATCGGCAATTTCCCCTTATAGAAAAACAACATCTCTTTGTAACGAAATTTTTTTTCGCGAAGCTCGCGCGGGTCGTCGAAGCGAAAAGTGATGCTGTCAATGTACCAGGGGAGAGTTGCTTCGGCAGGCATACTGCTTTTTCGGATCATGGCCAGCTCAACCTTTTTGGGGTGGAGGGTTGTATCTGCCAAAAAATCGATGTACTCGGGCCGGAAATAGTAGTATCCTCTGTTTTGCAGGTATCCGGTGATTCGGGTTCGCTCTTCGGAAAGCAGACTCAGACTATAGGGTTCTCCGGCCTTCAGTTTGCTGCGCTTCCGGGTAACGCGAATGATACTGTCGATAGGTGTTATGAGCGGCGGCGGCAGAATGGCGCTGAAGGTGTAGGGAGGGGTGAGTTGAATCTGATACCCTGCCTTCACCTTCTTAGGGTCATGTTTCGAGGCGTGCAGGGTTGCCGTTACCTCCGTTTCGAAATGTCCGTTGTTGTCAAGGAGGTTCTGCAATTTGGCGGCTCTGGCCTCCGGATTCACTTGCGAAACGGTTACGGGCAACTGGCCGAAATGTTTACGAAACCATCCAGCAATTCCCTTTTCGTCGGGGGTGTTCCAGTAGTTGTAAATCCAGAGCCTTAGAGGCAGGGGTGTTCTAAGCCGGGTTCCCAGCAGAGGGCTGGTGGGTGCAGTTGAAAGGGTAGAACGGATAAGCAGAGCCGTGGAGAGGTCGTAGGGGGTGGTTTCTTTGTCTCGGATAACCTCTATCTTCTTGATTCCGGTATACATAGCTTCTCCTTCGGGCAGGAAGCGGCTATTTGAGCAACCGGCAGCCATAAGCAGCAAGAGTGCTGCCAAGGGAAGAAGAAAACGCGGATTATTCATCTCTTTTCGAAGAATTTGACGGATTTGAAGGGATACTCTCTTGCTTTTTCCGGCGCCGGAAGATATCGCTGAACCGATTATATTGCTGGCGATGCATAAGGCTGACTCCGGTCTCAATGATTTCACCCTCCAAAAGGTTTTCGTAGTTCACTTGCCGGAAGAGTCGGAGAAACCGGGTTCCTCTTTCGTTGAGTACGTATTCGAGCGAAATGTCGTCGATCAGGTTGTCACGCCCCTGTTCCCAAGGGTTATCGTAGGTAGAGACTTTCCCTCCGACCCGCAGGCTGGCTCGGTTATTCAGGAAGCTTTTCGAGAGGTTGTAAGAGTAATCGGTTCCCTGTTGGCCCGTGGTTTCACCTCCCGCACCGGCATGCGAGTCGACGCCAAAGGTGAGATCTACTCCCTTAACCGTTTGACGTGCAAGCTTGTTG
The DNA here is from genome assembly GCA_964451605.1 of uncultured Bacteroidales bacterium. Taxonomy (GTDB): domain Bacteria; phylum Bacteroidota; class Bacteroidia; order Bacteroidales; family UBA4181; genus JAQVSH01. Next base: position 3,899 of record CAYVJA010000080.1, read on the forward strand.
AGCTGACTCTCCATAAAGGCGTTGAGCGCCGAGTTGGCTTCGTTGGGTTGAGTTGAGGCTCCCGACAGATCGTAGGTGCCATATACCAACAGGCTGACTGCCTGACGCTGCTTCTCTTCGGGGGTGGCTGTGGCCAACTGGTTTTGTATGGCCAAATCGGCAGGAGCCAGCACATCGAAGGTAACGGTCGGGCGTTGAAGGTAGTTCTGCATTCGCAGGATAACCTGGAAACTGACCGGCCGGGCCAGACGATCCTGCTGTTCCACGTTGGCACGCACCATCTTCACAGCCGAGAGATTCAATTCGGGGTTTCCGGGAATCCCTGTCCAGGTTACGGTGCTGTTCTTTGCAATCGAGGCGTTCACAAAGGGCTTGTACTCAATGGTGCCCCCGGCCAGCGTGTAGGTGCCGGTGAGTGAGGCCATCGATTGGGGTGAAAGATGGTAGTAAAGCGAACCTCCTCCCTGGATGGTTGCCCGGTTGCCTCCTTCTCCGGCAAAGAAGAGGCTAAAGTTGGCATCGTTTTCTACCTTTAGTTCGGTTGTTATATCCAGGCCTCCCTGGTAGGTAACAGGGGGGCGGCTGTAGAGTTGTCGGATGCGGGCGGTATCATTGAGTGCTATGAATTGCACAATCTCTTGGTGGTTTTCCGGTTCGAGGCTCTCTTTCATATAGTAGTTTACTCTGGTTCCCCTTAGCAGATGCAGTGTGCTGTTTACAACGGGGGCGGTCAGGGTACCCCCTATCCGGGCACTGATATCGGCAAAGGCTCTTCCGGTAGCCACCGCATTTCGCTGGGTTTGGGGCACGTTCAACAGTTGGATGTTTTTCCCTTCGACAAGCATATTAAGCGTAGAAGTTTCGGTAAGGGAAACGCTCCCCTTTAGGGTGAGGCTCTTCCCGTTGGCGTCGATAAGCCGGATAGAGGCTACTGAAAGCAGACGGTTTTTCAGGGTGAGGGTGTCGCTGCTGAGGGTGTAGTTGGCCAGAGTAGGCACGAGATGCAGTTTTGCTTCATGAAACCGTACCGCTCCCTCTATCATCGGCATTTGGGTGTTTCCCGCCAATAAGAGGTTGCCCTGCAGGTATCCGTCCAGTGTGGCGTACTTCGCCATAAACGGATTGGCAACGGAGAGGGGAAGAGCTGTGAGGGTGAGAGCCAGCTGCAGGGCGCTGTCGGGGATTTGTGGCCGATACCACCCTTCGGCACGTAGCGCCTCCTGTTTGTTGATTTGCAGCGACGATTTGATATGGTTTACCATCTGCGTGTTTCGCCGGAGTGTTGTCTGTATTCCGACATCGCCGATAGGCAGATTCCCGTAACGAACTCCCTTAAGGTTGAGCAATCCCTCCGACTCCCAGCCGTCGGAGGTAGATGCAAATCGTCCGTCTATGCCCATTTCGGCCGAGAATTTCTCCATGCCGGGTACAAACGAAAGAAGGTTTTGCAGTTGTAACCCCGTTATTTGCAGTGTCAGGGCACTAATTCCGGCACTGTCGGGCTGTTCGTTGTGAAAGTTTACCCGAAGTGCCTTACCCGTCAACAGAAGATTCCCCGAAAGTCTCCCCGATGTGTGCCAAGAGATGTGGTTGTCGGGGTTAACGCTGCAGACTTCGCCTCCTATAATGGGCTCTGTATTGGATATGCGGCTGGTAATTACGCTGTCGGATGCATGAGTGAGGGTTGACAGCTGAAACTGGGGTATCTCTTTTTTGTCGACAAGCAGAAATCGGGTCGAAAGAGTACCCGGCGTTAGCGAACCCGAAAGCCCCACCCGTGAGAAGTAGTCGCGGTTGCCCGGGAGGGTGGCTACCCGAAGGTTGAAATGGATCGCATCCGAGGCTCCGAACTGCACATATGCACTGTCAATAGGAATGCCCTGTACCGAAAGGCCGTTAATCAATCCGGAGCCGTTAAAACCCGTAGGATGAGTTGTACTTCCCTGAATAACAATTTGTTTCCAGACAATGCTGTCGGGTCGGAAATAGTGGGCCAGCGGGTTGTTGGTTTGTGCAGAGAAGGCGAAACGCAGCGGAGCCACAAATTGCAGAGGTAACGGATTATTCCCCTGCCACCAGCCGGCAAGAGAATCGGCAATCAGAGAAAACTGGTGAGCTATGGCTCTCATCGAGGTGTCGGCCGAGGCCGAAAGGGAGAGATCGGACGAACGCAACAGCAGTGTTGTTTTGCGGAGGGTAGCAGAAATAGAGACATCGAAGGGGCTGTTCAGTACCAGATTGGCCGGAGAAAGCCCAAGCCGGTTGAACGAGAGTTGTCGGGTTTCGAGTCGGGCTGCCAGGGTTTGCAGACTATCGGAAAGAGTTCCTGTAATGTGCCATGAGGCTTGAGCGGTACTGTCGAGGCTTTCACCCTTGAAGAGGTAGTTGCCCTCCTGCAGAAATCCATCCAGACGAACCCCTTGTAACGGATGGCCGTTCCATACCAGAGGCCCTATTTGACCACCGCTGGTTACGCTCCAATCGGCCGGTTTTTTATTTCTGGCCTCCAGTTGCATCTGCAGTTGTGCGGAGAGTAGCCCCACGTGGCTCTTCGGGAAAAGTTGCTGCATCTCTACCGAATCGACGTTCAACCGCAGATCGAATCGTTTTTGTTCCGGTTCGGCCGAGCCGGTCAGAGTGGTTTTTCCCTCCGGAAGAGAGGCCTGCAGATCGAATAGAAATTTGCCTCTGAACCCGTCGGCCGATGCCTGGAGAGTAAGAGAGGGGGGGATGGGGGCTCCCGAATCGATCTTTGCCAGTTGCATAATCCATTCCGACCAGGCTCCTTTTTTGAAGTCGGCCTTCAGACGGAGGCTTCCGGTTAATTGCCGGAGCGGGGTTTTGGCTTCTTCCGGAAGCGAGAGGCTCCCGTCTGCATCGGCCTTCAGAAGCCCGGGCCAATCAAAATGGAGCTGTTTCAAAATGGGGAGATTTCGTGATCCTTCCCATGCAGCCTGCAAAGAGAATTTTCCTTTTTTACCTCTCAATGAGTCGGCCGGAAGGGGGAGAGCCATAAAACGGGCCAGGTCGGCAAAGGCAATTTGCATATCGACATTGCCCCAAAAAGGTATGTCTGTACTATCGGGCGGGGTTTTCAGGGGAAATGAAAGATGGAGATCGGCATAACTCTCGTTGCTTTTCATGAGGAGATTATCAACTGTCACCCCATCCGAATTGTACTGGATGGCTCCGGAGAGTTTTTGCAGCACAAATCCATGTTCTTCCGAAAAGGAAAAATCGGCAATTACCCCTCCCGAGCCCTGCGCTGTATAATGGAGATTTTCACCGACCAGTCGGATATTCTCCATCCGGAGAGGCGTTGCCCGGTTCAGATAGATGGAGTTGTCCCGGAATCGCACCTTCCCAACCCGAATGTTCCATTGCCCGGCCGAATCGGCAGTACTCTCACCGGTGCTTTGATTCGCCGGCGTGCTATCGGGCGAACGGACCGGGAGTTGAATGGCGAAATGGCTGTTTCGGACATCCATTTCCTTAAATGCCACCTGCAAGGAATCGGAGAGGTACGCTCCCTTCTCCAGATTCGCGTAAGAGAGGGTAAACTGAAAGCCTGTTTCTGAGGTGAGGTCGTGGTAAAACCCTTCACTCTGTCGGATCTCCAAATGGTTAAAAATTATCGTTTTCAGGAAATCCGGGCCCTCTTCGGGTGAATCCGTCTCTGTTGAGTCGGGTTCGGCCTGACCGATTGAAGCTTCGAAACGAAGTTTGTCGACGATCAGGTTGCCCAGATTGACAGATCCATCCCGGAGCGAGAGGCGGCTGTCGGAGGCAGAGAGGCGTGCTACCCGAAGATCGAGACCAAAACCCGATGAACGATTCAATAACTTTGCCCTTGCATCTTTGAGACCAATTGCATTCACCTTCACACTTTTCGCGGCAATCAAAGGCCACAACGCTACCCGAACTGTCAGTTCGTCGGCGGAGAGCAGTGTGTCGGAAGGCGGCTGAATCACAACCACCTGCTCCAGGGCAATTCTCGCCGGAAATCGTACCGAAAAGTGATTCAGCCGGATATCCAGATCAAGCTTCTCTCTGGCAAAGAGAATCGCCTCCTCCTGCGCCCTTTTTTGCACGGCAGGGAGATACAGGAGCGCTGTAGCTGTCAGAATCAAGACTGCAACTACGATTCCCATCAGGGCAACCCCCTTAATCAATCCCTGTATCTTCACCCTTTCGCGGATCCTTTTATGCAACTCACAATAATACCGATTTGTTGCCAGATTCTCTTTTCATTTGTGCCAAAATAATCTATCTTTGCCCTCCGTTTTCCGCTTTACGTCTCCGGGGTGTAGCGCAGTTGGTTAGCGTACCTGCTTTGGGAGCAGGTGGTCGCCCGTTCGAGTCGGGCCACCCCGACATCATTTCCGTATGCAAAAAAGCACATCAATTATTGATGTGCTTTTTTTGTGGCAGTCACTCCATTCACAACCGTTTTTTTCTATCTTGTGATACTACTGACTACTCTTGTTTTTTTACTTCTTCTGCTATGGAGATAAACTCTTCTCTAGGAATTTTTCGGACGGTGTACCGGAAAACGCCTGCGCCTTTGGCTCTTTATTCACTTGATGGTGTGATGCTTAGCGCAAACGAGGCATATGCTGACATGTTGGGGTTTTCGCCCGATGTGTCGAATTGCCCACCGCATGAAGGATTTGCGGATCTTTCGGCCGGGGAGATGAAACAAGTCCGCGAATTGCTGGAGAGCCGGGCTGCCTCGGCATCCTTTGCTTCGGCTCGTTTACACAGAGAGCAGGGTTCGGTTTCGGTCGAGGTAACCGCACTGCCCTTGCAAGATGAAAAGGGGTTTCCCGTGGCTGTGCTAATGCAATTTTTGCCGCTGGAAAAGCGTGAGGAGCCGGCATCGGAAAAACGGCGGATTTTTCTGTTAGAGAAGTTGCTGAAGGAGGTGCCGATGAACATCTATTTCAAAGATAAGGAGAGCCGTTTCTTGTTGGCACTCTGCGGTGTTGATAATCTGGTGGGAATGTCGGACTTCGATCTCTTCACTTCCGAGCATGCACAGCAGGCTTACGATGATGAGCAGGAGATTATGAGAACGCTCGAACCCATGGTGAGAGAGGAGCGTGAGACATGGAGCGATGGCACCATTTCGTGGGTGATGT
>CAYVJA010000081.1:0-974 GCA_964451605.1 uncultured Bacteroidales bacterium
GATATCGCCCCTGTATTTGGATCCATTTGGTGGGGCGATCAGCATAGTTCCGGAAATCTGCGAGGGGAAGGCTTTGCTGCCCTGCGGATTTTCTTGTGTTAGAACAATGGCTTGATCTCCCTTAAAAAAGAGCTCTTTCCCATTGTGCATCACCGAAAAGGCAACCGGTTCTTTCTTGGCTTTAATTCCTTTGGCGGAAAATAGATGTTTGCCTTTGTTTTCCTTGTTATCTGTCAGGGTGTTTTTTATCAGCAAATTAAAATCGTCGGGGGTAATCGGTTTCTTAAAGCGCATGTTTACAATGGCGCAAACAGAGGGTCCCTCAAGCTCAATCGGGGTACCGGTCATCGAAACGGATAATTTGGAGTTGTCGTCAATAGCCACTCCCCCCATCTTCGATGTATCCAAATTCAACAATTCATTCTGCCAATGTATCAAATCGCCGAAAACCACCGAGAATTCGGTAACGATTTCGCCCCCGTCTGTTAAGAGACGCACATTCATGGCATTGCCATGATGGTAGGAGAGGAGCGCTTCCTGACGGTCTATCAGTTGCCGAATTTCCAATCCGGAAGCCCGGCTCGAATCGGGGAAGTTGCAATCGCCAACGAGGGTAACGGTTTCGATCTGTTGCATCAGATCGATTACTTTTTTTCGTTGGTCGGGGGGGCAATCCGGGGCAATGGCATCTTTATGATGCCGATGATACGTTTTGCCCGAAATGGTGCGTATTATGATCTCACCGGCAGCTGCATCTTTCCGCAGATCGAGGTATTGGTTTACAAAGGTATTGTTTTGCGAAAAGGCGGGGAGGGCTGCCAAAGCCAGAACTATTACGCACAGAATGGTTTTCATGCCTATTTGGTTTTTTTAAGCTGATTCAGGTTTTTTGTCTTGCTCTGTAGAGATGAGTTTTTACCTGCGATTCGGAGATTTGCCGGATGGAGGCTATCTCCTGATAGGAGTGTTCCTGC
>CAYVJA010000081.1:984-3807 GCA_964451605.1 uncultured Bacteroidales bacterium
GAATGGTTTTCATGCCTATTTGGTTTTTTTAAGTTGATTCAGGTTCTTTAAATAGTTTGTACCGTTCATATCCATATTTACGCCCTCCGATAATTTGGCAAGTTGTGCCAGATCTATCTTTCCGGTGATATTCATCACGGTTACGTTGTTTTCGGTATTCACGCACATCACAAACTCCACAATCTCTCCCTTCTCTTCCAGGATGTACATGGCAATTTTGGCGTCGTTTTCGGTTACAGAGAGCAACTCTTCGAAGGGTGTCAGAATTTTCTGAATTTTGGCACGATCGGTCGGGTTCAGATCGAACATCATCAGAATAGAGATGTTCTTTACATTGCTTAAAAACTCCTGTAACTCCTTGTCGTTTTTTTGATTAGAATCGTCCGAACCGAACGACATGCGCAACATCTTTCCGGAGATGTTGAGGCTGATGGCATCGTTGGTTGCGCCTCCGGTTTGTGCAATGAGTTTGGGAACCACACTTTGGCTATAGGCTGCCATCGGCAGCAAGAGCCATAAGAGGATGAGGATTTTATTCATTCGATTGAGAATTAAGCATTTCGTTTATCACTTTTGCTGTTTCTAACTGCTGCCTGACCGCATTTTCAGCCCGATTTATCTCCGACGACGAGAGTAACAGTAAGTTCCTAACAGTCTCTCTCACTTCGGCTTCGCTCATATCATGGTTGCGACTTGCGGATGGAATCAGTTGTTTCACGCCGAGGCCCACCATTAGGGCAATGGAGGCAGCCACGGCCAGCCGACATACAAGAGAGGCACATAGAATGGGCTTGCGGGCGGGTTTTGCGTTGATTGCCGCCATAATCCGTTGGTCGAACGCCGGGTCGGGTAGAGAGGCCGCAGCGTGAAGGCCCGAGAACCATCTGCGCCATTGCTCCACTTCGGGTTCTGCAACGGGATGTTCGCGGAAAAACTGCACAATGGCTTGCTCTTCGTCCCGATGGGTATCGCCCTCCCAATACCGCTCTATCAATGATTTCACTTCGTTAGTATCCATTTTTTTCGATCTTTATATAGAGCGCTTTGATTTTTTGTCTTGCCCTGTAGAGATGGGTTTTTACCAGCGATTCGGAAATTTGCAGGATGGAGGCTATCTCCTGATAGGAGTGTTCCTGCATCTCTCTCAGGATAATCAACTCCTTCTGCTCATCGGGAAGTTGCGCAATGATCTCCCAGACCAACGTACGCTCATCTTTCAGAATGGTGGTTTCGAGCGGGCTGTAATCTGCCGATGAAAACCTGTATTCGGTGGCCTCTTCGATGGATGGGTTTCGCCTTCCTTATCTTCCGACTCCTCCGACGATTTGGTGAGAAACAGGGCCTTCCTGAATAATTTGTTCTTCAGGGGCAATATTGTTTCTATGAAATACTCACGCTCAGCTGCCATATGTAAAGCAAGGACGATTGAATCCTGCAAAAGTTTCGAACAAAAGTAACCGGATTGCAGGTTCGATCGTGGGCCGAACCGGAATTATGCGGACTTTACGGCATCGAGAAAGGTTACTTTTCCGGATTCAATATCGTAAAGTGCTCCGACTATCAGGATTTTACCCTCTTGTTCGAGGGCGTGGAGTATGGGGCTCTCTTCTCTGATTCGATGAATGGAGAGGTGAATGTTATGAATGCTTACCCGGTTATAGAAGGTTTTTGCGTAGACAACGCCTCTTTTTTGCATCGAGGCTGCCTTTTCGATTGCAGGTGCGATTTTTCGGAGTAATCCCGAGAAATGGCCCTGTTTTACGTTGTTGCATGCACTGATGATGGCGCCACATTGCGTATGGCCCAGTACCACAATGATTTTTGCATGGGCTATAGCACACGAATATTCCATACTTCCCAGAATATCTTCGTTGATGATGTTGCCGGCAATCCGGATGCTGAAGATGTCGCCCAGCCCTTGGTCGAAGATGAGTTCGGCCGATGTGCGCGAATCGATGCAACTCAGGATGGTGGCAAACGGGAATTGTCCTTCGGCCGTTTGATTGACCTGTTGGAGCAGGTTTCGGTGGAGTTTCAGGTTGTTCCTAAACCTCCGGTTTCCTTCTCTCAGGTATTCCAGCGCCTCTGCGGGCAAAATCTTAGCCTGACTCTCTTTGGTATGTGCCCACATCGTTTTTATTCCATAGGAAGGATTTGAAGATAGTCGTTTACACTACCCCGCTGCAGACAGGTTTCGATGATGCGCCGTCCGGTGGGGTGAAGTTCGGGTGTGAGGTATTGGGAAAGCTCCTGTTCAAAAAAATGGTACAAGATCTCGGCGCCGGCATCGTATCCCTCGGTTTCGACCTCCACCTGCTTGTAAACCTTTAGGAAACGGGAGGGTATCTTGGCTCCCTCGAGCGTGAGATAGTTCAGTTCGAAGCCCAATAGCGGGCAGCGTGCCTCTTGGTATTGGTCGTTCCTTAGCTTTGCGTTACCTCGTCGGGTAAGATATTCCCGCATGAGCAGTTGAGGTTTGAATCCTACCTTCCATACCCCGATATGCTGATTCGGCACCAGGGTATAACGCATACGGGGGGTGTTTATGATTTGTTCTAACAGCAGGTTGGCGTGGGTGATCCTTTTGCCGGTTGCAAAGGGCCAGTACGAACCTACACCCTCGCTTCCCATGGCTCCGCCATCGACAATACTGGGGTTGGCATGCCCTCTTGGCGAAACCAGCCGCCATAACCAGGCCAGCGCGGGTGGCAGAACGTGGAATAAGCCGAGGATTCCGTAAGTGGGGTTCTCTTTCGAGCAGGGCGGGGTTCTAACCCCGAAGCTTCGTACATCTACCTTCACTGCGCTATCCACGATATTGGG
>CAYVJA010000081.1:3817-8851 GCA_964451605.1 uncultured Bacteroidales bacterium
CAATCTGGCGGGGTACAATCACCCTGGGGTTGGGGCATCTTTTGCCGGGAGTGTCTTCGGTGTGATCCCAGATCAGTGCGGTACAGCCGGGTTTCGATTGCACATTTAAGAACAAAAGCGGCTCTTGGGGCTTGATGGTCAATCTTTCGAGAAACGGCTCATCGCCATAGCCGGTGATTCCGTCAACCCGGATAAACCAGGCATTCTCTGCATCTAAAACGGAGAGCTTTCCGTTGTTCTTTTGGATAGACGGATGGCATAAGGCCATATCGTCTGTAACCGGATTGAAGGAGCAGAAGAGGGGAAAATTAATAAGCCGCCTTTCGCCTGTAAGGGTGTGCGTTCCAATTAGTACCTGTCCATTCTCTTCTCTGACAATGTTTTGCAACATCTCGCTCTTTCCGCCGCCGCTGGCTCCTTCGTGCATAAAGGTGGTGATATTGTCGTAAGGGCTTACCACCTGTACGGTAGAGCAGTGGGCTGTTATCCATCCTTCGCGTTCGCCCTTGGTTAATAACGCTCCGTACAATCCTTTTTTGGCACTGGGGCCCGGATAGAGATTGTAGGAGAATATTTCGTGCAGCTGTTCGGATCTTTTGTGAACCACTATCTGTTTGCCGTTAAAATGGGTGTGTCGGAAAGTGGGTGCTACGTAGATGGCCGATTCAATGGCAAATCCCTCAGGCAGTTGCTCTATCGGGATGATTTGTTGCAGCATGGCCAGCCCCATGGCAAAGAAACCGGCGTTGGCGGGGGCAATGGCTATACCTCCCGTGCCAATCTGATCGCGTCCGGCAAAGTAGAAGAAGATTGCCAGATCCTGCGATTGAAGCCAGGTAATGGTTTCGTTTCGTTGTAAATCGAATTCGTATCCAAACCTGTCGCTGAATCGCTCTTTATCGCTGGGCAGGTTATCGCCAATGAGCATGGTATCGGGGTCTCTGCGCCGCATGTAGGCTTCGGTATAGTTGGCAGATATTCCATTGGTTACTTTGTGAATAATGGCTTCGTTTACCACCTTTCCATCGGGCAGGGTATATTTTACCTCGAACTGCTCGCTCCCTTCGCCCCCGACGGCTGCGTCGGCCAACTGCTTTACGGTGTTGAACAGCGTAACTGATTTACACCCTTTGAGGATGGTTACGGCATCGGTGGGTAACAGGATCTTTTTTTGCTCGAGAGTACAAAATAATTCGCTCATAATGGATCAATTAAATAGATGTTAGAATGAATTCCGAAGCATCGGAAAGGTTGGAAAATATTGCGATATCAGGAGGCAACTCATTTTTGTGTTTCTGCCCGTGTCCTGTTAAGAGGTATAGGGGAGTAACGCCTGCATTTAGTCCGCATTCCACATCGGAGGGGTGGTCGCCGATGATAAACGATTTGGCCAGATCAAGGCCATAGCGTTGAGCCGCCAACTGAAGGAAGTGGGGGTGGGGCTTTTTGCAATTGCATCGGTCTTCGGTTTTATGAGGGCAATAATAGAATTCGAGAAGGGTTATCTCTTCGCGTTGTAAGGTTTCTACTATATGCCGGTTCACTGCCATGACCTCTGTTTCGGAGGTAATGCCTTTGGCTATGCCCGATTGATTGGTGACAATAAATAGGAAGAAGTGTTCTTGCAGCGCTCTGAGCACCTGGAATGTATAGGGGAAAAATTGTACCTCCGACGGATGGTGTAAATAGCCATTGTCTTCTATCAGGGTGCCGTCTCTATCTAAGAAGATGGCAGGAGGCTTTTTCATACGTGCCTATTTTGGGCACAAATATAAAGTGTTATTCGAAACAAATGAAGCACTTCTTAAATAATTAAGTAAAATTATTTCAGGCCGGCGATTGTATCCACATCATCTCACTTAATCCCTCTGCATTATTGACAATCTCTTTCGATGACCTGGCGTTGATATAGATGCTATCTCCTTGTTTGAGAAGAAAGTATTTGTCATCAACCCTGAACCGGATCTCGCCCGAAAGTACATGACAAAAGAGCTGCCCGTGCTGTTGGGTAAGGAGCCCCTCCATGCCGGATGCCTTGGCAAAACGTATCAGACAGGTATCCATCAATTTATTGGGATCGTGTTGGGAGAGCTGATATACAAGGGTTCCCGATTTGTTTTGGTCTACAAGTTTCATCTCATCGCGCAGCACTACCGGATGATTGGTCATCGTCTCGTTCTCTCCAATCAGCTCGCCTACCGTTGTGAAGAGATGTTCCGCAATGTTTTTCAGGGTAATGAGAGAGGGAGATGATTTCGACTTTTCAATCTGCGAAAGTGCACTCGAACTGATGCCGACCCGTTCGGCCAGAACATTCAGCGGCAGGTTTAGCAACTCCCTCTTTTTCTTAATTCGCTCCCCAATTCGGTTCATAACAGGCTGTTTTGAGGCAAATATACAATTTAATTTATTAAGTGTTGCTTAATTTTCCGGCCTTAGTTTGACATTTCTATCCTTTTTTGCTTTTAGCTCGGCTAAATGAGCCTCCGGGTCAAAATCGTGAGCTATTCCGCTTTCTATTCCTTCTTGAATGGCTCTCTTTAAGGCAAGGTTCCTGTTTTCTTCTTCTAAAAGCCTTAAGCCGGCTCGCACCACTTCGCTTGCATTTTTGTATCGACCGGAAGAAACCTTGCTTTTAATATAGTCGACGAAATAAGCTCCAATTGCTCTGTTCATTTCGGCACAATCAGACAAGAATCACCATCCTTTACTTAAACGATTTTACTATTTTCATGCCGTCGAACCCACTGTAGGATTGGTTCGCATGCAACGATTAACAGGGTTGAGGTGGCAAGAGGAAACAGGGTTTATTCCGACTGGAATCCGTGGCATGGCTGCACTAAGGTGAGCCCCGGCTGTAAGTATTGCTATGTCTACCGACAGGATGCCATGTATGGGGCGGAGGTGAGCAGCAGTGTGGTACGTAAAACAGCCAACTTTGGTCTGCCCCTGCGCCTTAAACGTGACAAGAGTTTCAAGATTGCTCCCGGGTCGATTGTCTTTACCTGTTTTACCTCCGACTTTCTGGTAGAGGGAGCCGACCCATGGCGTGCTGAAGCGTGGGCTATGATACGGGAACGGAAGGATTGTACCTTTTTCTTTTTTACCAAGCGGATTGACAAGTTGGCCGATTGTGTGCCAGACGATTGGGGGAGCGGATACGTCACCGATATTGCAGAAGGCATCGTTTTTGCATGTGGTAATCGGCTGCACCATCGAGAACCAGACGCTGGCCGACTATCGGCTTCCCCTCTTTCTCGATTTTCCCATTGCTCACAGAGCCGTTATTGTGGCCCCGCTTTTGGGCCCGGTTAATCTGGAGCCCTATCTCGATGCCCGTATCGGGCAGGTGTCGGTTAGCGGTGAATCGGGCCCCGACGCGAGGGTTTGCGATTACAACTGGATACTCGACATCCGAAGGCAATGCATTGAAAAGGAGGTCCCCTTTTCCTTTCATCAAACCGGTGCCAGGCTGCTGAAGGACGGAAAACTTTATCGCATCCCCCGCCGATTCCAGATTGCGCAGGCCCGAAAGGCCGGTATCGATTACAGAATAGGGAAGGATGGAGGCCCTTTATGATGATTTTGGCATTTCTTTGGATGATTCTGCCAGAAATAGCGCCGCAAATAGGATATGGAATCTAATAAGCGGTTAACTTTGAGGTGGTTTACCTGTCGGATGAACCGAGCCTGTATCTCTTTCGCAAACTTGCAGAGCAAAATCTACATGCGAGCTCCATCCGTCCTTCCTTTAAAACTCAATTTTGTTCAGATGAAATCTCTAGTTTTTGTTGCCGGAATGTGGTTATTGGGAATCACCTCGTTGGTTGCCAAACCTTTTGAGTTATTATCGCCCGACCGATCGGTTCGTCTCGTGGTAGATGTCGATAAACAGATTACCTGGTCGGCGGAGCTGGCGGGAAAGCCGGTGGTGAAAAACGTTGTGATCTCGCTGCAACTGCCCGGCCGTGTGTTGGGGCAGGAGTCGAAATTGGCTAAAAGTTCGGTGAAAAATATTCAGAACAGGATCGAACCGGTGGTAGCCTATAAAGATGCCGTAATCGAAGACCAATGCAACGAGTTAACCTTGCAGTTCCGCGAAAAGTTTAGCCTGGTTTTCAGGGCCTATAACGATGGTGTGGCCTATCGCTTCAGTGAATATTCGGGTAAACCTTTCGAAGTGCTGAATGAGCAGATGGATCTCTCGTTTCCGGAGGGGGCTGCCTGTTACTTCACAGAGGAGAGTTCCACCTACTCGCACAACGAAAGTTGGTACCCCTATGTAAAACTGGCCGAGCTTACAGACAAGCAGTTCTGTTGTCTGCCTCTTCTTGTCGACCTTCCCGGAGCGGCAAAGGTGCTGATTACCGAAACCGCTTTGCACAAATATCCCGGTATGTTCCTCAAGAGCAACGGGAAAGGTGGGTTCGAAACCAAATTTCCGCACTATGTGCTGGCTACAGAACCCAATCGTCGGAGCGGCCCCGACCGTAATGAGATTATCACTCAAGAGGCCGAATACATTGCGAAAGTTGAGGGCGCCCGCGATTTCCCCTGGCGTATCTTTGTGCTGGCGCAAAAAGATGCCACTTTGGTAGAGAGCAATCTGGCCTATCAGCTGGCCGATCCCTGCGTGTTGGAAAAGACCGATTGGATACATCCGGGTCAGGTGGCCTGGGATTGGTACAATGCCAATAATATCTTCGGGGTCGATTTTAAATCAGGTATCAATAACGCCACTTATAAATATTTCATCGATTTTGCCTCCGAGAATAAGATCCGCTATGTGATTCTCGATGAGGGGTGGACCCGCTCTACCACCCAAATTCTGGAGTGCAACCCCAACATCGATGTGAAAGAACTGGTGGCATACGGGAAGCCAAAAAATGTGGAGATTATTCTCTGGGTGCTTTGGAAACCCCTTAATGCCAATATGAAGGAGATTCTCGAGACCTACAGTGGCTGGGGTGTCAAAGGAATCAAGGTAGATTTTATGCAACGCAACGACCAATACATGGTGGAGTCGTACGAAAA
>CAYVJA010000082.1:0-8802 GCA_964451605.1 uncultured Bacteroidales bacterium
TGTTGTTGGCCGCCAATTTCCACAATGCCCTCAACGATTACGGCATCCGCAGCAACGCATTCATGAACGGGGTGATTGCCTCGGGAAGTAATGGAAGTGGAACAGACTCCTTCTTTGATAACTGGGATGCATGGTTTCCTCCTTGTGGCTATATATATAGGTCAGTGTGTGTGGGCCTCGATCAGAATGGCTGGGTTTGGGATTTCAGAGGAGGTGAAGCAAGTCAAAGGGAGTGTCTTGATGGTTGGGGAGTGTGCTGTTGGAATGATCCCGAATGTTGTTTATCTCGGACGTTCGGATTGTGTAACGACAATTATCCAATAAATTAATCACTTGCTCTCCTTCGATGGCTTGGCTGCCTGATAAGTTCTGCATCAGAAGGCCAAGCCATCTCTTTACAAATCATTACACTACCCATATGAAACCACAATATCTCCACATTGTCCTTCTTGTCGCCATGGGATGGTTCTGTGCATGCCAGAATCAGGAACAAAAAAACAAGAAAATCCGGGAAACCGTTTACGAAATCACTGCTGAACTGACCTCTTCCGACAGTGTTCCCTCCTTCGAGTTCACCTCCGATCGGCCTATCGAGATTACCCTGCCCAAGGAGAATGTTCGGCTAATGCCCTCCGAGGCTTTTGAAGTGGCTTATTACCTGCCCCTTGAAACCAACGACTCCTGTCTGTTGAGCAGAATACAAACCATCATCTTTGAGAATAACCTGCTGTTTATCCTGGACAGCAACAAAAAGGTACTCACCATCTTCGATCACACGGGAAAATTCATCAACAGAATTCAACATGCAGGGAATGGACCCAACGAATATTACAGAATCGGAGCCTTTGATGTGAAAGACAGCCTGATCTATATCCTTGATGATATGAGAGACAAAATGCACGCTTTTACCTTTAACGGACAGTGGGTCAACACAAAGGATATGGCGATAAAACTCGCTGTATTTCATATCCTTCCCGACAACAGCTACTTTATGTCAACCGGACACTACCAAAACGAGTTTATCCCCTCCATCAAAAGCCAGGATTACCTGCTGGGGTATCCAGACAGCCTGATTACTCGGAAAGGGTTTCTTAGGAATGAGGCCAGAGACAAACTATCAGACCGCGGAAATCGATGGGAGATCATCGATTATATGGATACTATCCTGTTTCTGCCACGCTATGGGCAATCTATCTACCAACTTACCCCCGAAAATAAAATCAGAGAACGATACCGCATTCTTTTTGACAAGCCGGTTACCGAAGAGGCACTGGAACGCGCGAATCCGGGTTATTTGGGAAGGGATATCATAGAACAGGGATATCAGTTTCTGTCTTCACAATGGTTCGAAACACCCGAATATACCTTCTTTGCGTACACAAACCCAAAAGGATCCGAAGAAATGCAATATGGAACCTTTTGCTATTACTCGAAACAACGAGGAACCGTTTTAGCCTTCAATTCTTTCAGAGCCGATCCGGTCTTTCCTCTTTATACCCCTCCCATGACGACATATCAGGATCTGTTTGTGACTGTAATATGGCCTAATGAGCTTTCTCAGCGAATAGAAAAAGCCCCGGGAAAGAAGACCAACGACCCCGAAGTCCTTCGGCTTCTTGCCCAAATAAAAGAGGACGACAACCCAATACTGATATTCTACAAAGTAAAAGAGAACAACCCGCTTTTCTAACCCGAAACCGCCCTCACTGAAATGAAAACCACTCCCTTTTTATGGATTTCTCTCATTGCCGCTATTGCCTTTTGTATGGTTCTGTTAATCACAAGGAGCGTACAACCTAAGGAGCTGGTGCTCCCCAAAGAGGAGCTGCAGGAGAAGCTGGTGTTACAATCGTTTGGTTTTACCGATTTTCGCATCGATAGTACGTGCCTCAACGCGTTGGACAAAGAGCCGGTAGTATGGTCGGAATTGACCCGAAGCCCCAAGCTGGTGTTTCGGTTCTCCGAAACCATGTGCGATGTTTGTTACCTCATGGAGTTGGAGATGCTAAAGAATTACGCATCAGCCATCGGTATAGAGAATATCGTGGTTCTGGCAACTTTCGAAAGAGAGCGCGACGCAAAGCTCTTCAGAGACCGAAACCATATTCCCTACCACTTCTTTAACCTGCCACAAGGAGCCATTCACGCCGAAATCGAAGATTTTTCCTATCCCTACCTCTTTGTTGCCATGGGCGATAGTGCCAGGTACTTTTTTATTCCCGAGAAAAAGGCCCCGGGCATGTCGGAGGAGTACTACAAGCGAATGTGTATGCTTTTTCGGGATAAAACGGCGGAGCAGGAGAACACCACGCTAATCTTCAACAGAAAAACCTTCAACCTGGGCACCCTCAAAAGCAAAGAGAAGGTCAAAGTACCGGTATTTATCCTCAATCGATCCGAAAAAACCTGGGAAATCACCGATGTATCGAGCACCTGTGGTTGCACCGCCGTATCAACCGGTTCAAAACTGGTTCCTCCCGGGAAAGTAGGAGAAATCTGGATCACCTATTCGGCAAAAGAGCCGGGCGTGTTCTTGCAAAAAGTGGCCATCACCTCGTCGAATCCCAACAATACGCATTACGTTGTGGTGAAGGGGGTAGTGGAGTAGACAATGATTGTCGGTAGCGCATGGCCCGACTTCTTTGCCTATTATCAACAAGACAGCGAGGAATAAAGTTGTTACACACACTATGCAAAATATCATATGCTGATGTCGGGCTATATACGACTTCTCCAAACCCGCCTTGCCAAAGGGGCGCTGGTGGTGACACTCCTCTACCTGCTCTATCTGGGAGGCTATGCCAACAGCCGTTGCCGGGTATGGCAAAACGACACCACCCTGAAAAAAGAGCTGAAAGAGCTGGCTACGCCAACCGATACCCTTCTCAAACCCCTTACCTCGTCCACTGCAGCCATGAGGGTCCTACAGGAAATCTGCATGCAAAATCGGAACGCCCCGCAGGATCCGCCCTTCAGGCTGCAGTGCTGGCGACGGGACTACGGCATGGATGTGGCTCGGCTAGAGCGGCAGCATGCAATTGTCCGTCAGAAATGATGGGATACACAAAAAATCAATCAGTTACACCTTGTACAACACAGTGTTAATCAATAATAGTTATCAACTATGAGACCCAATAAAAAAGTAATGACAGGTGCGCTTCTTCTCTTTATGATGATGGCCGCAAATTTTCACAATGCTCTTAACGATTACGGCATCCGAAGCAACGCCTTTATGAACGGGGTGATTGCTTCGGGAAGTGAAGGCAGCGGGAGTGCAGCCGACAAAACAGTACTGTGTCGGAAAGTGGGTTGCAAAGATAAATGGGAGGGCACCACCGACATAAACGGCTGCATACCATTTTTTGGTAAGAGAATCTGTCTCTGGGGCGCAAGTTTAACGGTTACATATCCCTATTTTGGAAAAAAAGAAAATTGCACTGAAGGGAGCGACTGGGAAGATTGTAATGCCTGTCAAACAGATTGTGTACCAGAAGAAGATTAACTCTATGTCTATGCCATTGTAAGCGAAGGGTTGACCCATATGATAAGCATGTACGTTATATAACCTTCATCTGGGTCACCCTTATGTGACTTGCCATCCATTAGAATATAAACTGGCCTTTTGATGGAATATCCAAAAATCAAACAGTTACACTTTCGGGATAAAACGGCGGAGCAAGAGAACACCACGGTGATATTCAACAGATAAACCTTCAACCTGGGCACCCTCAAAAGCAAAGAGAAGGTCAAGGTGCCGGTATTTATCCTCAACCGATCCAAAAAAACCTGGGAAATCACCGATGTCGTCCCACTGGCTGCCTCATTGAAATCACCACCAAAGAGGGAAAATGAATTGTCAGGGGTTAGCGAGGGGGTAAGATAACCACCTACATCCGTGGCTTTTCCACTCCTCGTCAATTCTATCTTACCAAATATATTGCGAAGGAGTTTCCCGACCGCCTCACCTATCACCGACAGCCCACCCTGCTCTGGATTCCCGAACTGGTCACCTCCGAAGAGGGAGAGGCCGAAGTATTGCTGCCTGTGGACAGACACTTTCCCCGAACACTGCGGGTGCGGGTGGAGAGCTACTCAACCACCGGGGTAGTGGAATCGGATGAAGTGTACCTGCCGGCAGGAAGAGAGAAGGGAACCTGGTGATAGAGAACGTTGGCCCTACAGCGCTTTATCAATAGGAAACGGTTGTCCGCTCCAAGCTTTTTTCGCGGTCCAGTCCATGGCCGGAGCCGCCCAGAAGGGATCGGTTTCGGGCAGTCCGAGCGGCAAAAAGCCGGCAGAACAGAGATAGAGGCTTCCGGTACAGAGATAGGTTTCGGCCACATCGGGTTGATGTCCGCAAAAACCCAATTGCAGCCAACCTTTTGCATCGTAGGTACCAGGAGCCTCCATCTGTCGCTTCATCACTGCGGTTAAAGCGCTCCGAACCTGTGCCGGATGCACCTCTTTGGGCAGCGAATGATAGAGAGCGATTTGTGCAAGAGCCTGAAAAGCCCCAATCCGATAGGGGATAGAGCGACCTATAGCAGGATAACTACCCTCGGGCGAGATGAGCCGCTCCTGAATGGCAGCATAGCGAGCGGCACGGCGTAAAGCCTGCTGATAGACCGAATCGGAAACCATACCGTGTGTTGACATCACCTTCAGCACATCTACCATCATAGGATGTATCACAAACGAGTTGTAATAATCGAAGTGGAACTCGGGGCCATCGCCATAGATCCCGTCGCCCTTATACCACTCATGGTGTCGGTTTACCGAATACCAGAGACGAGCTGAGTCGTGCGGCTCACCTACGGTGATAAAGAAGGCCTCCACCATCCCGGCAAAGAGCAGCCAATTGCTCTCGCCCGGCCGGATCTTTCGCGTCAGCTTCAATGCCTTTATCACATTCGACTTCTCGTTTTCGCTTAACCCACCCCATAACTGCTTGGGCGACCGAAGAAAAGCGTGTGCCAGAAAAGCGGCATCCACCAAAGGTTGTCCGCCCCGGGTAAAGTTCATATACTCTGGCGAGTCGGGATTGGTTCCGTGCGCCACCGCTTTGCGTGCCATGGCCAACAGGCGCATACGCTCCTTCCCCTCTGCACTGGTATCAGGACCGAGTTCAAACCAGGGGGCCATTCCGCACAACAATCGGCCTACCGCCTCCAGCTGGGCATAGTCGGCACGACGGGTACCGGGGTGCTCCTCAATGGGCATCTCGGCCTTTAGCGCACCGCGCGATGCCGCATCGAGCAGAGGCGAAGCAATCTTTGAGAGGGTTGCACACCAATAGGCCCTGTCGGACGACTGAGCCGAGGCGGGAATGAAGCCTGAAAAAGTAAAGAGAAGCAAAAAGAGCGAAACAAAGAGAAGGGAATGCTTCATATCTACAACAATTTACTGGCAAGATCGGCCAAAGGGCTTCTTTCGCCTTTTACCAACGTAATGGATGCGAAAATCTTCTGACCTTGCATCTTATTAATCAGATACGACAAACCGTTCGACTGCGAATCGAGGTAGGGAGAGTCAATCTGATCGATATCGCCGGTAAAGACAATCTTGGTATTCGAACCGGCTCGGGTGATAATGGTCTTCACCTCGTGTGGAGTAAGATTTTGCGCCTCATCCACAATAAAATAGACATCCGAAAGACTTCGCCCGCGAATAAAGGCCAGTGCCGAAAGCACCAACTTGCCCGAACGCTGCATATCCTCAATCATGCGCGATTCCGAACTGCCGGGACGCAAGCTATTTTTAATCACAGCCAGATTGTCGAAAAGGGGCTGCATATAGGGATTAATCTTTTCGTCGGCACTTCCCGGTAAGAACCCCAGATCGCGGTTGGCCAGCGCCACAATGGGACGGGCCAGATAGACCTGCTGGTAATCCTGATTCAGTTCGAGCGCAGCAGCGAGTGCCAGGAGCGTTTTTCCCGTACCTGCCTTTCCGGTGATAGCCACCAACTCAATCTCGGGATCGAGCAGCGCATCAAGACAGAAGGTCTGCTCTACATTGCGGGGTTCGATGCCAAAACATTTTCGTTTCAGCACCAGATCCATCGCCTGATGAATGGGGTTATAATGGGTGAGCGCCGAGGAGTTTCCACTCTCCAGGATACAGTAACTGTGCCCTTTGGGGAGAGAACCGCTGCGGGCCTGTCGAAAAGGCACCCTTTCGCCGGCATACAATCGTTTAATGATCTCGGGACTTACCCGTTTAAAGGGCTTTACCTCATGGGTCAACTCTTTGATATTCTTGACCTTGTCGGTATTGTAATCCTGTGCCATTACGCCAATTGCCTTGGCCTTCATTCGCATATTGATATCCTTTGAAATCAGGATTACCTCACGATCGGGATTATCATCGCGGATATGTTCGGCAATGGCTATGATACGGTGATCAGGAATGGGATCGGGAAAAGAGGTTTGCAACAACTCCGAACCGCGGTGACCCGGTTCGACATAGAGCTTTCCCATCCCTTCGCCCAATGAAATCCCCTGTGTAAAAAGCTCCTTTCCGGAGAATCGATCCAGAATCCGGGTAAACTCTCTGGCATTAAAATGGAGCTGGTCGTTTCCCTTTTTTACTTTATCGAGCTCCTCCAATAGCACAATAGGCAAAACCACATCGTTATCCTGAAAATGCTTCAGACAGTTATAATCGTGTAGCACCACATTGGTGTCGAGCACGAAGATTTTGGCAGATCCCTTACTCATAATTGGGCTAATTAGGTTAATTTTGCACTAAATTACTGCTTTTACGGCGGAAAATCCGGCAATTAAGAAATTTTAAAACAACAAACTTCATGGATGCCTTGACCTGTCTTCTGACCCGTCGGAGTGTACGAAGATATTCCGACCGACCGGTATCCCGACCCCTGGTCGAGGATATTATCCGGTATGCCATGTATGCGCCTTCTGCAAAGAACTGTCGTCCGTGGCACTTTGTGGTAATTGACCAAAGAGAACTCCTTGATGCTGTGGCCGATTTTCATCCCCACGCCAAAATGTTGCTGACGGCCCCCTGTGCAGTAGCGGTTTGCGGCGATGAGACCCAATCGAACACACCCGACTATTGGCCCATCGATTGTGCAGCTGCAGCGCAGAACCTTCTGTTGGCAGCGCATGCCCAGGGACTGGGTGCCGTCTGGCTGGGTATCTATCCCCGCCCCGAACGGATGGAGAGCCTTTCGGAATTGCTCAATCTCCCTCCGCATATTCATCCGCTGACGCTTGTCTCACTAGGTTACCCCGAAAATGAGGCGCCGGCGGTACCGGAGCGGTTTAACCCCGACCGTGTACATTTCAACGGCTTCTAACCCATGAATCCCGAAGAGACGCTTGCCTACCTCTACCGCCGGTTTCCGATGTTTCAGGAAGTAGGCAAAGCGGGTTACAAGCCGGGGCTAGAAACCATTCTTGCCCTGGACAGCCACTTTGGTCACCCCTCAACCCGCTTTCTCTCCGTTCACATTGCCGGAACCAACGGAAAGGGATCTGTTTCGCATATGCTGGCCTCTGTACTGCAGCAGGCGGGCTTCAAAACAGGTCTGTTTACCTCGCCCCACCTAAAAGATTTCAGAGAACGGATTCGGATTAACGGCCGGATGATTTCGCAAGAAAAGGTGGTAGAATTTGTAGATCAGGGGCGTGACTTCTTCGAAACCGTTCAACCCTCCTTTTTTGACGTGACCACCGCCATGGCCTTTCACCACTTTGCCCGAAACGGGGTTGAGGTGGCCGTAATAGAGACGGGACTGGGCGGTCGGCTCGACAGTACCAATATTATCAGACCCCAACTAACCGTTGTTACCAATGTGCAATGGGACCACATGGCCTATTTGGGCAACACCCTGCCGGAAATTGCAGCCGAAAAGGCCGGAATTATGAAGCCCGGCGTTGCTATGATACTGGGTGAACCCCAACCCGAAATCGTGCCTGTGTTTGCAAAACGTTCCGAGGCCCTCGGATCGCCTCTGATTCTGGCGCCGGAACGGTATTCTTTACTATACGCGCAGATCACCGATGAGGGAACCCAGCAATTTACCCTACAACCTGCCACCCGAAATCAGGATGCGTCGGCATCGCAATCCTTTATGCTGGAGGTCGATCTGGCAGGCCGCTGTCAGCAGAAAAACATCCTGACCCTTTGCGCTGCCCTGTCGGAACTTAGAAAACTACCCCCATTCGCACCGCTTTTTGCCGAATCCGACCTTATAGATGCCTCTACGTGTCCGGGTCCGATAATAACCCGTGGACTGCAGCATGCCGCCAAGCGCACCGGACTGATGGGACGTTGGCAACAGCTTGGCAGCCGCCCTCTCACCGTAGCCGACACCGCCCATAACCCCGACGGCCTTTCTTTGTCGTTAGCCCAGGCAGAGTCGACGCCGCACCGTACCCTCCGGTTTGTTGTGGGCTTTATGGCCGACAAAGATATTGAGGCAATTCTGCCGCTGTTCCCCCGACAGGCACATTACTACTTTACCAAAGCAGCGCTTCCCCGTTCATTGGCACCGGAAAAACTCCAACAAATGGCGGAACCATATACCCTCCGGGGAGCCTGTTACGAAACCGTTCAACAAGCACTTGCAAAGGCCCGTGCCGATTCCCATCCCGACGACCTGATCTATATCGGCGGCAGCACCTTTGTAGTAGCCGAAGCCCTGCCCTAATCCGGAGTTGCACTTTTTCCGGATTCTTCTTGCAGATTCCCCAATAATTTCTACTTTTGCACCACCAAAACGACTCCGTAGCTCAGTTGGTAGAGCAATTGACTCTTAATCAATGGGTCGAGAGT
>CAYVJA010000083.1:0-8773 GCA_964451605.1 uncultured Bacteroidales bacterium
ATTGAAGGTGAGCCCGGTCTCCTGCGGAGGCGTGTCGGAGGCGCATTGAATGGCTGTGAGATATTGCGACAAAACCACCCTGCGCTCCAGTTCGGCCGCTTCGGGCGCTTTGCACTGCGAAAAGTCTACGGCGCCTCCACTCTCCCAAAACCTCTTCCAGTGGGTTTTGGCCAGGTTGAGGGTTTCGGAAAAGGTGGGTGTGGTTTCGGAGGGGCGTTCGGCCGAAAAGCGGCACGAAAAGGCCAGGGGACGGCCTGCCTGTTTCGGCAGAAGTACAAAGTAGTGAGGCGCTTTTTCGGTGAGTCGGGCATCGCCCTCCCAGTTGATCTGTACATAGTAGTTGGTTTCGTCGAGCTTTCGGACCAACAGAGCATGATGGCTCCCTGTGTCGAGGAGGGTGGTGGTGTGTTTATCGGCATAGTCCCATCGGCAGGTGTCGTCGGAGTGTTGCCCGGTGGGGTATCCAAATCGAAAGTTGATGCCGATGGGTTCGCCGAAGCTTTCGGAGGGGATAATTTGTGCCGCTATCTCATCGCGTGTGGGGTGGCATACCGTCTGTACCGAGACCGTTTTCCCATTCAGCCGAAAACGGCTATCGATATAACCCTCCCAAAGGTTGAGCCGTTGCGATACGCTATCTATTTGAGAAGGCTCAGGTTTTTGGCCGTTACTAAGGGGCAGTTCGAGCCCCACTACGCCCAGATGGAGCCGGTGGGGATTGACGCGGTACCACTCAATGGCCTCCTTTTGCCGCTGAGGCGCTGTTCTCGACTGGATGGAGTAGAGTTCGGGCTTTCCCCTGAAGTTGTATGCCTGCAGTGTTTCGGTGTGCTTGTATCCGTTGGGATTGGGAAAGCTGTGCCATCCCCACGAGGCCTGGGTTCCCGGATAGACGCCCGACGCGTAGTGTTCGGGGAAGGTTTGCAGCCCTGTGGCATCGACGGTGAAGGCGAAGCTGCCATTTCCAACCGACAAGGAGGCAAGTTTATCGATGCGCTCTACTACCGGGCAGTTGCGGGTTACCAATGCCTGTCGGTTAATGGGGGTTCTATTTTCGCCCCGGCACGAGGGGAGGAGAAGAACGAGCAGCGCTATGGCGGCGAGCGATTTCATAGAAGTAGGGGTTTTACACAGGTCTGCTTGCCGTTAGGCTCAGCCCTAAAAGTACAAACATTTTTTCTTTGCATGCATTCTATGCAAGTGGATTCTTTTTCTGGTGAAAAAAGGCCCGAACCGACGCGATTGGGGTATCTCCAGCGCTCTTCGGGGAGTTAAAATCAATTCATTATCAAGCTGGTGAGTTGTGTTTGATTCTGATTGCGCTATTGGGGTTCCTTTGAGTGCAATTCGCAATGTAGAATAGATATTACATTGCGAAAAATTTCAGAGTCAATCATTCATTCCTTTTTCAAATGCAAAACCCACAACAGGTGTCTACATGCATTCCGTTCGAGCGGTTTTCCCGATATCTCTCCGTTAACCAGGTGCGTTATCTGTGTGCCCTCTTGTTGGTGGCCGTGGTGATAGCCATTTATCATCCCATGCTTCAGCATGCCTTTCTGTTATCATGGGATGACGAGTGGATGGTACTGAACAACTACACCTTTTCGTGGTCGTGGCCCAACCTGTGGCGGATTCTTTCGGAGTATTACACAGGGCAATATAGCCCGTTAAACCAGATAATCTACACCCTGATCTATAAGTTGGCCGGAAAGGATCCCCTCTTTTTTCACGCGATGTCGCTTTCGCTGCACGCCATTAATGTGCTGTTGGTTTTTCGCCTCACGGAGGGTTTCATCACGGCTTCTCTTCCCGGGCGGCCACGGCCCGCTACGCTTTCGTTGCCGCGCAGGGAGGGCCTGGTCTCTGATTTTTCGCTTCCTGCGGCTTTCATTACCGCACTGCTGTTTGCCGTTCATCCGTTGCAGGTAGAGGCGGTTGCCTGGATCAGCGCCTCTAAGGTATTGCTCTATACCTCCTTCTATCTGGCAGCATTGGGGTGTTACCTGCTATATCTTCTCCGGGAGCAGAGCCGTTATTACTATCTGGCTCTGTTGGCCTTTGTTCTCTCTTTTGGCGGCAAGGAGCAGGCTGTCATGCTTCCGTTTGCGCTGCTTTGGGCCGATTGGCTTTTGCATCGCAACCTGAAAGAGGCCGGCCTCTGGTTCGAAAAGCTCCCTTTTATGGTCATTGCCTTGGTATTCTGCTACGTTACCATTCGGTCGCACGCCTCAACCGATAGGGGCATTTTATCGGAAGAGGCGGTCTATCCCCTGTTTCAGCGATTGGCTTTGGGATCGTACGCACTCACCGAATATCTGGTCAAAACGCTCTTTCCGGTACATCAACTCTTCTTCTACCCCATTCCGTTTCGCATAGGCGACCCTCTGCCGCTTCGTTTCTATTTCTATCCCATCCTCCTTATCGTTATGGGGTTATCGCTTTGGCCTCTGTTGAAAAAGAGAGGGATTTGGGCAGGGGTCGCCTTTTTTCTCCTGCATATTGCCTTGGTGCTCCATATAGTTCCGATGTCGCGCTTTACCGTAGTGGCCGACAGGTATCTCTACCTGGCCGGTCCGGGCCTCTTTTTCCTGTTGGCGCTCACCCTTCTGCGCGTTGTTCGCCGGGTGCGCAGGCCGCGATGGGTATGGATTCCCTTTCTACTCTACCTCATCTCTCTCGGTTCGGCATCGCATCTGCGGGTTCGGGTTTGGCAAAACGATGCGACGCTGAAAAAAGAGATTACCCTCCTGTTGGAAAAACGAATAGAGAAAGAGAAATCCTCACCTCCTATCCCAAAATCTGTCGATCATGAATAAGTTCACTTTCTGCCGTCTGTTCATTGCCATCGCCTTTGAATCGGTTCAGGCCCTCTGACGGGGGCCGAAAGAGTGATTTGTGCCGACGGAGGAACCAGGTTCCAAAAGTTGGCAATCCGGAGGGGGGAATTCCTCTGCGGATCGGAAGAGTTATACTGTTCGTTTTCTGAGAGATAGTGTGTATCAATAGATATTCTATAAATCCAATTAATTAATAATCAAATTGTTATGAAAAGAAATAAGTTTTACCTGGTAGGTCTCACCCTGTTTCTGATGGTGATAGGCATGAATCTGCAATATGCCCTGAACGACTATGGCATGTTAAGCCTCCGTTTTAACCCCGAGATCCTGGCCACCGGCACCGGAGGAAGTGGCACCGGCGAACCCGATTATTCCTATATGGCACAGTTGGAGGCTGATGAATGTATCCTTTACCAAGTTTATTTGGAGGCTGGTGCGTTATTCAGAGGTGTGCCTGTTGCTGCTGCGGGAACCTACACAGCCTACGGTTCAAAGATGGTCTGTGAGTTTTCGCTGTTCTCACGCTGCAATCAGAATCTGGTAACGCCATGTGCGGAAATTAACTGATAATATGATTTGTGGTTCTGTGGCGAGATTCTTTCCACTCGCCACAGAACCATTAATCTCCGGTTGCATACTAACGAAAATCACTATGAAGAACACATCATCTATCCTTTTGCTAACAACTCTCTGTCTTATTAGTGCGTGTGAGCGAAAATCGATGGTCAGAGACTATGCCCCCAGCTTCCCGGTAGAGACCATACAGGTTGATCTGGACGATATTCCTAAAGATCCTGCTAACCAACAGCCTTTGGCTAGGGAACGGATTGTGCATGATTTTTGGGTACAGCTCGAAACCTCCCCTGAATGTCTGATTGCGAGTGTAGATCAGCTGCAGGTCTGTTGCAACAAAATCTTTGTGCTGGATAAGGATATTGCCAATGCCCTCTTTGTATTTGATATGAAGGGGCGTTTTCTCTATCAGGCAGGAAGGAAAGGGCGGGGCCCCGGGGAGTATTTCGAGGCAAGTCAGTTTACCGTAGATTCTGTAAACCGGATGGTAGTGCTATTCGATTCGCAGACGCGTGATTTTCACCGCTATCGAATCTCCGATGGCCGGTTTATCAGCACTCTTCCTGCCGATAAAAGCTATGCTGTAAACTCGGGCATCTACTTCGACTCTCTATCGTATGCGCTCGATCAGATCTATCACCTTCCCTTCAAGGGGAAGACGCAGTACCATCTGAACCTCTTCAGAGGTGATTCGATTGTGGGGTTCAAGCACCTTCAAAAGGGTCATTTTCTGCCCAACAAGTTTCCTTTTACCGTCTCTTCCGGGAAGATATTCTACACCCCCATTCGCTGTGATACCATCTTCGAGATTGACAAAAACGGAATTAAGCGCGGTGTTTTCATTGATTTTGGCAAACGGGCCTTACCCCTCGACTATCTTGAGCGGGGCTTTTCGAAGGAGAAACCTGCTAAGTTATTGAGCTCGGGCTATGCCATTAATTTGCGTAGTGTTTTGGAGACCGATCGCTTCTTCTATTGTTCTTTTTTGTGTGGGCCTCTCCAGCGGGATGTGTTTTACGATAAAATTACCCACGTGCGACATCCGCACATTAATTTTTCGGGACGGCAACCCAATTCATTTCGTGCTACCTACGGGAACTATTTTGTGGCTCCTTTGGTGATTATTCCATACGCAAGTGATACGCCTGATTCGGTGATTCGTGCGATTGATGCCCGACGTTCGGCCGAGCATCGGGCCATTCTCCAATATATGCAGGAGGGCGATAACCCGGCACTCTATTTTGTGGAGATTAAACCTGTTGATCCTACGGACTTATGAAGAACCTATCTTTTAGTTTGTTGATCTTGTGTTGCATTGCATGTTCCCCCAATAGTACGCTGATTGATTACTCTCCCACCTTCCCGGTGGAAACCTTCCTGGTGAATCCGGAAGGGATTGAGGGAGAAATCTCGTCTCCCATGATCACTCCCGATAAAGTGCGACGCACCTTTTGGGTAAAACTGCAAACCAAACCCGAGTGTCTGATTGGGCATATCGATCAGTTGCGGATATTTCGCGATCGGATCTACATTCTGGATCGGGAACAGACAAAGAGTCTCTATGTGTTCGATAGTAAAGGGAACTTTCTTTTTCGCCCCGGTAGCCCGGGGCGTGGTCCGGGAGAGTATTATGAGCCTACACAGTTTTACATAGACTCTCTGGCAAATCGCCTGGCGATACTGGATGCACAGATGAAAAGGGTGCATTGGTACAACCTGGCAGATGGCCTCTTTTTGAAGAGCGTTAAACTGGATAACAGCTTCTATTTTTGCTCGGGAGTTGTGTTCGACAGCCTGGTAGTTGCATTCGATCAGCATTTGATTAACCCCCGAAAAGGAGAGGCCCAATACCACCTCAACTTTTTTCGGAATGATACGGTTTTCGGATTTAAGCCCCTCTTGCGTGATTACCAGTTTATATCGAAGGATGTATTCTCTGTAACAAACAATAAAGTGTATTACAACCCTATACGATGTGATACCATTTTCGAGATAAACAGGTATGGGGTTGAAAGGGCCATGTATATCGACTTTGGAAAATATGCGTTGCCCCAAAACTTTCAGTACGCCGACGATCCGGAAGAGCAGGCAGTGCAGTTACTGAAATCAAAGTTTGTAATAGCGATTTCCGGTGTGCTTGAAACTTCTCGCTATCTCTTTTTTTCATACACATTGCAGACGATTAACAGGACGGTCTGCATTGAAAAGGCCACCAAACGGGTTTTCCGCGACCTTCGTTATGCCGATATGGTGGCATACCGCTTTATCGGTTCGTTTGGTGAGTATCTGGTGGCGGCAGAGTACAACTATCCTGAGAAATGGAATAGAGGGAATGCTTCGTACCGGGCATTTCTGGATAGTGTTCACTTCGCTGAACACAAGGAGGTGGTAAGCACGCTCAGGGAGGGTGATAACCCTATCTTACATTTTGTGGATTTGAGCTTGTAACCATTGCATTCGTTTATTCTTTTATCAACTCCTTATCGTATGAAGAATACCCATATCTGGATTACGCTTTTGGCTATCTCATTGCTATGTAATCTTCTGCAAGTGGTCTATTATGTAACCCGAACCGATAGCCGGCGGGTTGAACTGATGGAAACGGAGTTGAGTTACCAAAAAGGGCTCTCCGCAATGCATGAGGAGATGAACCTTGCCCTTTACGAAAAAATAGAGAAGGTAATGGCAATGGAAGATACTTTTCTGAGTGACACACTTACACTTTGGGCTCCTGATGGAGAGTCAATCCTGCTCAGGGAGTTGATGCAAAAAGGACCAAGGCTGGTGCTCTACTATTCGGAGGTGAATTGCCGCACCTGTATCAATGAAAATCTGGAAAAGATCAAGGCGTTGGCAGAGGCGGTCGGAGAGGAACACATTCTGATTCTGGCTTCGGGCGGTCGTCGACAGGATATTCAGCAAATTAAACGGTTGAATCGTTTTGCGTCGGATGTGCTGTTTCAGACCGGGAAGCTGCTTTTGCCCTTCGAGATGGAGAGTGCGCCGCTATTGTTTCTGCTCGACGATTCGTTCCGCGCAAGTTCTGTCTTTCTTCCCGATAAGGAGCACCGGAAGAGTACCGATTATTACTTTTCTCTTATGCAGCAGCGTTTTCAGGCTCCGTAAAATAGTCTATATTTGTGGTTACCCGTTGCAATTGCGGCTGTTATCTAACGATTCCGACTATGGTAAACTTCCGTTTTCCCGCTCTTTCGCTGCTATGTTTCTTGTTGATCTCTCCATCGCTGCTGTTTGCGTCCAATCCCGGAGCCCCCACCCATCTGCGGAGTTTCGATAAGGTGAATCCGGTAGGGACTGATAGTAGCCCATACTTTGGGTGGTATGTGAATGATTCGAGTGTCGGGGCGTTGCAGTCGGCTTATCAAATTCTGGTGGCTTCGGCGCCTGAGAAGCTGGAGGAGGGAGCAGCCGATATGTGGGATAGCGGGAAGGTGCCCTCGGCCACCCAGAACCATCTGCAGTATGCCGGAAAGCCTCTTGCTCCGGGAACCCGCTATTTCTGGAAGGTGCGTACCTGGAATGCCAAAGGGAAGGTGAGCCCCTATTCCGTGGCGGCTACTTTCGATGTGGGGCTGTTAACCGCTGCCGACTGGAGCGGAGCCAAATGGATTCGTCGCGAAACCACCGATCGCGACAATTATACCTTCTTCAGGAAATCGGTGGCGCTCCCGGAGGGGCAGATTAAAAGGGCAATTGCCTATATATCGGTTTGGCATAACTACCAGTTCTATATTAACGGTCAGCCCGCCTGAAAAGGGCAGGCCTACCACTACCCGCAGTATAGTTATTACAATGCTTTCGATATCACTGAGAGCCTGAAGCCGGGCAGTTCCAATCTTTTTGCCTGTATGGCCCATTGGTTTGGGGGCGGGCAGGGGAGAGCCGCCGGTGCAGCCGGCCTCCTGATGAAGGTGGTTGTGGAGTATGCCAACGGTACCACCGCGGTGGTGAATTCGGATGGTTCCTGGAAACAGTCGCGGGTTGAGGCCTGGGAACCCGGGCAACCCGCCAGGGGCGGCGAGGGGGTAGGGTATATCGATAAGATTCACGCCGCGCAGATTGTGAAGGATTGGAATCAGCCCTCTTTCGATGACTCCTCGTGGGCTGCCGCCACAGAAGTGGGTTCGCATCCCACAGCGCCCTGGACGGGCGAACTGCAGCCCGATCTGACCCGTTTGATTGAGAAGTCGCAGCCTCCCCTGTCGGTGACCCATCTGGGCAATGGAAAATATGTGATAGATCTGGGTAAGGTGTACGCCGGGACCCCTGTCATTCACTTCTCCGGCGGAAACCCCGGCGATGTGGTGAATATGCAGGCCGGATATGTCCTGAATGACGACGGTACGGTTTCGACGCGGCAAAATCAGAGTACCAATCTCAGTTTCTTCTTTGTGCTCGACGGGAAACCTGCTGTCTTTGCTCCGGTGGTCTATTTTGGGTATCGGTACCTTCAGGTGGATAACTCTCCCTGTGTGCTTACCAAAGAAAATGTGTCGTTTACGGTTCGCTATTACGAACTCGATTTGTCGCGTGGCCGTTTTTCGTCATCGAACGAGATGCTCAACCGCGTTTGGGAGTTGATGTCACATACCCTTACATTGGGAATGCAGGAACAGTTTGTCGATACCCCCACCCGTGAGAAGGGTGCCTTCCTCGGTGATAGTTGGGCACAAGGGGTTCCGGCCATGGCCATTTTTGGCGATCGTGCCTATAATCTGCGTGTAATGCTCGAGGCACTCGACGGGCAGGATCAGTACTGGCCCGACGGCCGGCTCAATGCCGTTTACCCCAATTCGGACGGAAAACGCGATATCCCCGACTATACCCAGTCGTTTCTGGTTTGGGTGTGGGATTACTATATGATGACCGGGAATCTGCAGTTTTTGCGCGACAACTACACAAAACTCCGGAAGGTGGCCGAGTATGTTTCTGCCTATCAAAACCCTGAAACCGGGTTGATTCATAAGTTGGCCGGCGGCAGCGGGCCCTATCAGTACGGCATTATCGACTGGCCGGCTGCCATGCGTTACGGGTATGATATGGAAGCCGAGTCGCGAACGGTGATCAATGCCTACGCATTTGCCGATTTCGATATTGTATCGAAGATTGCCGGATTGCTTGGCAATCGTGAAGATGAGAAGCTATACCGCGACAAAGCTGAGGCCATGAAGGCGGCAATAAACCGCCAACTGATCAATGCCGATGGAACCTATATCGACGGTTTGATGGCCGATAGGAGTCCCAGTAGCCATGTATCGCAGCATGCCAATATGATGCCTCTGGCCTTGGGGATTGTGCCTGAGGCCAACCAATTTCCGGTTATCGCTGCTTTGAAGGCT
>CAYVJA010000084.1:0-8735 GCA_964451605.1 uncultured Bacteroidales bacterium
GAGCGATGGGGCCACCTTGCCGTGACGGCAGAAGATGATACCGACAGGAAGGCTCAGAGGGACGCCAAGAAATCCTTGAGGGATCAATGGGCAAACGGTCGGCCCGTCCGTCGTCGCCCTGAAGAATATCGGGTGCCCAGAAGTTACGGAGCCTCACCGACGAGAGCGAAGGGATCTCCATGATATAGTTGTACCAGTGGCAGAAATCCTTGCTGTACCACACCGAAGGCACCCCCGAAGCCAGCATCTCATTATCGGTGGTGGCATAAATGTAGTAGATGCCGTTGTACTTAACAATGGTAGGGTCGGCATAGTATCCGGGCAGCAGCGGATTCAGCGCACCGGCCGAAGTAATCTGCAGCGGTGCAGGAGCCACTGCCAGCGGTGCAGGAGCCACAGGCAGCGGTGCAGGAGCCACAGGCAGCGGTGCAGGAGCCACAGCCAGCGGTTCAGGAGCCACAGACAATACGGGTTCGCCCTTCTTCTGTGCGGAGAGTGCGGTTGTAAACCCCGTCAAAAGGATGGCGATCAGGCAGGAAATCCGAAAGGGTTGATTCATACGCTATTGGAACATGGCATTATCGGGCGATGTGCCCTCTAGTTTAAATTGGTAAGGCCACTGCTCTTCGCCGCTCTGTCCGGCCCCGGCCTGTCCGCCCTGTTGTCCTCTGCGCGCACCAGCTGCCCAATGTTCGGCGGGCGCTCCCATCACCACCAACCAGAGATATTCGGTCTGTTTGGGCACGGTGAAGTGGGCGGTTCCGTTGGCATCGCGATACACCTCGCTGTAGACCCGCTTCCCATTCTGTAAGGAGGCAACAAATCCGTAGCGCCATCCGGCCATTTCGGTCTTCACGGCGCTATATCCCTCGGCACCAGCTATCCCCTTAAAGGTGAGCGCCACTTTGGTTCCGGGGGCAGGTACCTGCAGCTTGATACCATTGTAACCGTAGTTTTGGGGGCACTTCGCAGGGTCGATCCGATACCAACCGTCGGCTGCCGGTTGGAGCCGCGTAAAATGTTGGTTGGCATAGGGTCGGGCCACCTGCTCGATCCGCTTCATATCCCAAGTGATAAAGCGGCGGTATGCATCGAACATTTCATCGTTAAACTGGGTTTGTGTTTGCGAATGAATCCGTTTGTAAGTAGTTACGGGATCTTCGCCACGTTGGGTAGCTCGACTCAGATCGGCATAATGGGTTTTGCCATGTTTAGATTGCCAATACTCCAGCACATAGGGCGTATGGTACATATTGATGGAATGGAGAAAGGCGTAATGGGTTTGCTTCATAAAATCGACCAGATGGTAGTTTTCGAAGGTCATCCATTCGGGGTAAACCTGCCAAAGCAGCAGTTGCGCCGACATCTCACCGATGGCTCCGGCGGGGCCGCGCCCCTCGTTGTCGATTCGCAACAGATACTGGAAACTATGTGCCATTTCGTGTGCCAGTGCACCATAAGGAGTTTTGTTGATTCTTACCGCAGGGGTCCAGAGTATACCCACCTTGTTGTCGGATCCTCCGCCAAAGGCAGTGGCTTCGTTGCCCCCAAAGACAAAAATCAGCATCTTGTATTTGTCGGAGATAGAACTCCCTTTGTGAACCATTTTCAGTTGATTCACATAGTAGTCGTAAAAACGGTCGCACTCCCTGAGGGCAAACTGCACATCGAAACGTTTCTTCTCATCGGGATTAGCCATGGGATCGTCGCCATACTCCTTATGCCAGAAAAGCGCGAGATTATCCGACTGCACCATACGATGAAAAGAGAACTCGCTCTCCTTATTCTGAAAGTCGTTGCCCTCGGGCACTCTCGAAATCTTTGCAGGAAGAAAGAGTTCCTTTTCGGGCTGTTTACCTCCGGAAGCACCCAAAACAGGATGGGCGAACCCCATAAAACCGGCAAACAGAAGGAGGGCAAGCCGTAACTGGCAGACTCCGAAGAAAGTGAGTGATTCCATATAAAAAGAATGGTGAATGGTGAATGGTTAATATGCGCTGACGCGCAAGTGCTCTGGTGCAGAAAGGAAGTGCTCAAGTGCTTCGAGTGCTCAAGTGCTCAAGTGCTTCGATGCGCGGATGCGCATCGAGTGCTGCGCTTCGCGCGCTAACCCCCACATTTTCAAATTATCAAATTGCCGAATCATCACATTGCCGAATTATCGAATTATCGAATCATCACATTATCACATTGCCGAATTATCACATTGCCTCATTGGTGTTGGAAAGATAGGGAATTGGTTTTCGATCTGTTTGGGGCGAAGTGTGGGTATGGGTGATTTTGGTAGAAATATGGACTTTATTAGCAGTATTGCGGATGCTCTGGTGCGCTTCGCGCAAATGGTGACGGTGCGCTTCGCGCTAGTGCTCTGGAGATTCGAAGCGCATGCACGCTTCGAGTGCTGCGCTGCGCGCGAAACGACAAATACGCGCAAGCGCGGAGCACCAGAGCACTATTGAACCCGCGCGTCAGCGCAGCACTTGAGCACTCAAAGTGCATAGCACTTTGAAGCACCAGAGCACTTGCGAAAAGCACATAAAGCATTATATTTGTGCCGCTAAAATCATTGGATGCTACGCTTTGCAACGGATCGGGTAAGGTAAGATAACCCCGTGTTTTTCGACACTCGGTTATCACCTCTGGAACTCCGGCTTTTGGCCGGAGGGTCTTTTATTTACCTATATCTCATTATTTTATCGGGAAAGAGGGTTGGAGCAAAGCTCTCCCCTCGCCCGGTACCTTACCTGTAAATTTTACTCCAATGAATAACGAAATACCCACGATTCACGATTTCGATATCAACCTTATTTGTGAATATTTTTCGAACCTCGAGCGGCAAGGACCCGGAAGTCCCGAAGTAACACTACGGGCACTGTCGTTTGTCGATAATCTGACTCCCCACTCGCACATTGCCGATGTGGGTTGCGGTACAGGCGGGCAGACGCGGATGCTGGCTCAGCACGCCCCCGGTCAGATCACCGGCATAGATCTCTTTCCACACTTTATTGAACTCTTCACCCAAAAAGCGCAAGCGAGTAATCTCTCGCACAGAGTAAAGGGCGTGGTGGGCAATATGGAGAACCTCCCCTTTGAGGAGGGGTCGCTCGATCTCATCTGGTCGGAAGGCGCCATCTATAACATCGGTTTCGACCGGGGTATTAACGAATGGCGAAAATTCCTGAAGCCCGGAGGCTACCTTTCTATTACGGAGGCCGCTTGGTTTACGGAGAACAGGCCTGCCGAGATTGAGCAGTTCTGGAACGCAGCCTATCCCGAAATCGACACCATTGCCAACAAGGTGTTGCAGTTGCAAAAAGCGGGGTATGTTCCGGTGGCCACCTTTATCCTGCCGGAAAACTGCTGGCTTGAGCACTTCTATGCGCTGCAAAGCAAAATCCAGGAGCCCTTTCTGCAAAAACATGCCGGAAACCGGGCCGCCGAAAATTTTGTAGCCTCCGAACGGTACGAAGCGCTTCTCTACCAGAAGTATAAAGCCTATTACGGCTATGCCTTCTTTATCGCCAGAAAGTTATAGGAAGCTCCAGGAAATTCCCGGATGCTCTGGATAGCTCCGGGAAACTCTGCCGTAAACTATCAAAGCCGCCCCGACATTGCGTTTGGGGCGGCTTTTCTTATGCAGTCTTGGCAAACCGACAATCTATCAGGGGGGTAACTGTGCCGACACAGGTAAGGGTTAGTCGATGCATGGCTCTGGTAACAGCCACATATAGGGTAGCCCTGTCTGGCTCAGAATGGTAGTTGTGGGTATCTGCCTGTGGAATGATTACTTCATCGAACTCCAATCCCTTTGCCATGAGTGCGCAGGTTACCACAATACCCTTTGCAAAAGCTGCACTGTTTGCAGTAACAAGATGTATATCGGGAGCTGCAGAGCCGTTCTTTGAATGGTTGACAACCAACTTTTGGCAGATTTCACGGGATTGGAGCGCTGTTTTACAAATGATGCCTAGTGAGGTATAACCGGATGTTTTGTGCATGCAAATTAAGTTAGATATTGAGTTAATCTCCTCTTCAGCCATTGAAACCATCAGAATTTTCGGCACCTCACCATGCCGGGAAACCACCTCCAAATCGGGGTTGAAACGGATCTTTTGGGCAAATTGGGTAATCTCGACTGTGGAACGGTAACTTTTGCAGAGCTTCATAATATCGCCCGAAGCCATTGTATGTTGAATCATTTCGGCTGTCGACGCACCGTATGGATTCACCGCCTGTCCGGCATCACCCAACACTGTTTTACGACAGGCAAAGAGTTTCTGCAGCACTTTATACTGGATGGGAGAGTAATCCTGCATTTCGTCAATAACCAGATGCTTTACACAACCGGAAGCCGAAAAACCGTCAAGGGCAATATGAAGATAGGCCAAAGGAGCCAGATCAGCATATTCGAGGGTTCGTTTCTTTTGTAAAACAAACAGTTGGGGCTTACCCATCCACTGGAAAAAGTCTCTGTAAACCTGCAGATCGTTATTTCCGGCAAACATGTTTCGAATGCTCTTTTTCAGAATATTCTTCTGCGATGTCGTGGCAGTTATGCCATACCTGATATGAGCCATCTCCAGGATATAATCGGTCATGGGTGCGTAGCGTTGACGCATCGGAAAGCGGTGAAAGCGCCTGAATTGCGCTTCGATATATTCGGCCGGAACGCAAAAATGGTTTGTCAATGCCACGTCGACAGCCTTGAAATAGCAATTCTCCATGTGTACGATAAATTTGTCCAGCACATACATATTGCCTCAACCTGCCACATTTCCTATCTTCGATCCCACAACACCCAATGAGCCAATTTGAAAATGTGACAATTTGAAAATGTAAGAAAAAAAGAATCAGCGCGCGAAGCGCAGCACTCGATGCGCATCCGCGCATCGAAGCACTTGAGCACTAGAGCCTCCGCGCTTTCACCATTCACCATTAACCATTTGCGCGAAGCGCACTCACCATTAACCATTAACATAGTATGAACCGAATCCTTCTCTCACTTATTATTGCCCCTCTGTTTTCCCTATCGGCCACAGCGCAGTTTTCGTATGGAATAAAATCGGGCATCAGTCTGGCATCCATGTCGAACATTGAGCAGTCGAATGTCCGCACGGGCTATTTTGCAGGTGGTGTAGCAGAATACTCCTTCTGTAATTACTTCGGCCTTCAGACAGAGCTGCTCTACTCCCTTCAGGGAGTGCAATTCAACGGCGAAACCACGGTCGGTGATATGATGGGCATAAAAACTGAAGGGGCTTTACGAATCAACTATATCAATATCCCCCTGCTGGCTAAGTTCCGTGTTATGGAGGGTCTTTGGGCCGAGTCCGGACCCCAATTTGGCTTTGCGGTAATGGCTAAATCGAAGTTAGATCTGGTCGACCACGAATCGATGGGATTTCACAAAATGGATCGCGATACCTACAAAACGCACGACACCTCTCTGGCCTTTGGCTTCAGTGTTGGCTGTTCAGAAAAAGTACGACTTGTTGCACGATATCAGCTGGGCTTAACCGACGTAACCTCTGGATCAAGAAATAGGGTTCTTCAACTGGGCCTCGACTATCGCTTCCGATAAAAGAATGTTTTCTTCCTTCATCGTGTCCGGAGCGAATCGTTCCTGAATCATAAAACTCACAAAAAAAACATTTCTCGGAAAACCATAGAATTACAACCGAATGCTTAGGATATCCTTATTGCATAAAGTGTAATAAATGGAGGGCAGCTCTCACCGACTCTTCAAATTTCAGATAGGAAGGGAGGACTCTCAATCTGTTCAAGTCTATCTTCTGTCCAATAGGCAAGTAGAGGTTGCTAATTGTCAACTCGCGTCTTCTCCTTTTCGATTTATCCTGCACGGAGATACGGAGGGCATTTTGGAGCACACGTTTGGGATCAGCAATTGTCTCAGGAGATCGATGTATCCCTAAATCAAAGTCTGTTTTCAATGAACCGATTTCTCGTTTAAATAGCTCAGTATCGGCTAACATCCAGGATTCAACCATCTGAACCGGCACAATAATGGAACATACCTTACAGTAAGTCTGGTCGTTCATCGCCTCTAATGCCTGAACTGCAGGATGAATCTTTGTTCTGAAAGCCCTTTCGTCTGTTTCCTCATCGGCATCTGTATGGATGCATAAGATCATGATACCATAAGCGCTAATTCCCTTTTTCGAGGCCTCCAGTACCTGATCCTTAAAACACAAATCCGTCTTTGTGATGATGATGGAATTAAGTTCAATTTCAATATCTCCCTTGCACTCAATGGCTACGTTATCGAAAGTTCTTTTAACCACACTTTCTAAAAAACGTTGATCAGTAGATCCTTCGGTAAAAAGCCCGGCATAAATCGTTCTGCTCATAATTAATCAAGCTCATTCACGGTGAGTCGAAAATCCGATGACTGCAAGTAACATTTTACGGTTGTGAGTGTAAGTTTTCTTTCCTGTTCGGGGAAGTTAAGTGTTCCCTGTACATCATCGTCAATAATCACAGGGAGTATTTTTGTAACATTCAACTTAATCCGCTTATTTCCAACATCTTTAATACGAGTCCTCATTTGCGAGAAATGCATGGATACATTTCTATCGTTTCTCCAGCGAATGGTATCATTAACAAGAACAGGCGAATGTGTGTTAACGATAACCTGCCTCAAGGGGTTTCCCGGGTCAGAAAAGTCAGTACTGAGATCCTTCAATAATTGCATCATACTTTTCATCCGCGATGGATGAATTCCATTTTCAGGTTCCTCGAAACAGAGGAGACCAGTATGCTTGTCATCGAATTCCATAATACACAGAGCCAATAACCGAAGCGTTCCTTCAGACAGGACTCTGGATGTAAAATATTTACCATCTTCACCTTTTAATTTGATGAGGAATTGACGGTCGGCCTTCTCATCAGAAACGATAACCTCGGTAAACTCAGGAAGAAAGCTGTTGAGCTTTCTGGAAATCTCAGTGATGCTGTATTCATCCATCTGTCTTATTCGGAACAGGGCAGCTGCCATATTCTTGCCGCTGGGAGTAATAGCATCTTTCATGCCGGGCTCTTGTTTGGTAGGTTCTCGAAGATCCTCAGGATTGAGTTTGAGAAACTTCCATGACTTCATCTCCTCTTTTACAGCATAAGCATGGGGGAAGTCCACAGAGTTAATTTTACCAAGCACTGTTTGAGAGATGGAGTCTGCGGGAGTGGCTTTACCTCCTTGTTTGCCATCCTGACGAATCTTAATGGCCATTTTGTCCCCTTCGTATGCTGTTTTAATAAATGGCTCCCGTGAACCGCCGGCACGAAGTGTTTTTGCAAGTGCTCTGGTTTCTTTAAGCAGATATTTCTTGACCCATTTATCCTCTTGTTGGCTGATTTTTTCGAGGCTTTCGTATTTTACATATAAATCTTCGAAACTGTGTTCGTTGGGCTTTCGATGGATTACAAGGCAATAGCGCAGCCGCGTATTATTAAGTTCAGCATGTCCTCCCCATTTGTCCTGAACCATTCTATTAACCAGCATTTCAACGACAAACTCCATTTCGTTGGCGTACCACTCTTCCCCAAATTGCGTAAAAAGTTCGCTCGAGTTCCCACGTTGTGCTCCAAATGCCGTTTTCAAATCATCTTCTGCCAGACTTGAAAGCAAAGAAAGGGCATCAAACAGATTGCTTTTCCCTGAAGCATTTGTCCCGGCAATTACTGTGAGCGGAGTGAATTCCATCTCAAAATCCTGAAAGGACTTGAATCCACTAATTTTGATGTAGGTTATCATACGTTGTCAATTTAGGCAGATGACTCTGATATGCCAACAGAAAGTCAAAGATAACTGAACCGCCGAATTTGTCAAGGGCAAAATGCATTCACCATTTACCATTAACCATTTGCGCGAAGCGCGTCAGTGCACCCTACCAATAAGCTTCCGATGAACTGCGGCTTCCCGATCCGGTTTTGTAAGAGAGTGGTTTAATTGGGGGTAAAGCATTAGGTACCTTGGGCTGTTTTTCGGGTTTTACTTTTGCGGTTTTCAGGGTAACGGAAGCGGCGGGGAGGTTTTCTGACCGAACGGTGAGTTTAATGGTACCTGTGGCGCGGGTGCTCCGTATCACCACCAGGGCTCTTCCATTCCAGGCAGATCGCGAGGCAGAGACGTATGAGGTGGTATCGCTGATATCGGCGTTGTCTATGCCGGCAATCACCCCGGGCCCCGAAACGGAGAATTCTAACCGATTGTCGGCGTCGGCCCTGAGTATCCCTTTGGCATCGGTGAGTTGTACCGCTACAAACGAGAGATCCTGTCCGTCGGCAGACAGTTTTTTGCGGTCGGGCAGCAGGCGAATGGAAGCCACTTCGCCCGCAGTCTGCAGAATCTTCGACTCCTGTTCTTTGCCGTCTATCACACCCACCGCTCTGAGGGTGCCGGACGCATAGGGAACCGAGAAGGTGGCTTTAAATTCAGTGGCTTCCGAGACGGGCTGCTGACCCAGAAGCTGTTTGTTCAGGTAGAGCCGGACTTCGGGATAGTGTGAATAGACCTCTACATCCAGGTTTTTCCCCTCATAGCCGGGCCAGTTCCAACGTTCCCAGGTGGGCCATACCCCCCATCCGGTAACGGTTATCTTACCGGAGGCGGGCTGAGGTTCGCGAACTGCCATATAGAGCTTCTCGTTTTTGTTGTATAACATACTGCGATAGTGCGAGATGGGCTTCCTCCAGCCCGTCAGATCTATGTCGCCGCA